>DHHG01000144.1 GCA_002403175.1 Syntrophaceae bacterium UBA4778
CCCTGCTCTTTCCGATCATTCTTCCTAGTGTTCCGGTGCCGTTTTCATCCGATTCCGTATTTTTCACTTCATTGGAAATTCCTTTTTTGGCAAGCGCATCCCGGATCGTCGCCTTGAGATCCTCAATATCGAAGTCCTTTTCAATGTAATCGAAAGCACCCTCCTGCATGGCAGCCACCGCCGTAGCGCCCGATGCATGGGCGGTTATCAGAATAACCACTGAATCGGGGGATATCGCCTTTATTTCTTTGAGAAGATCGAGTCCGTCCACCTTCGGCATTTTCAGATCCGTCAACACGAGATCGAACGGCCTTTTACGAAACAGGGCCAAAGCCTCTTTGCCGTTTTCTGCGCAGGAAACTGCATATCCTTCCCTGGTCAACATGATCTCCAGGAATTCGCGCACCCCGCTGTCGTCATCCGCAACCAGAATCCTTGCCATTTACAACCCCTCTAAATGCATTTTGTAATCTTCTTCAGTACCATGAAAAGGAAAGGACAATTCCATTTTAGTACCCACTTCGACACTGCTTGAAAATTCAATTTTACCTTGCAAGCTTTCCATCACCCTTGCTGCGATGGCCAGCCCAAGTCCGGTACCCCTGTCCTTGGTCGTATAAAAAGGCTCGAAAACTCTGTCCGTATCCATGCAATCGATCCCGCATCCGGTATCCTGAACGGTTACTTTAAAATAGGGGTTATCGGAAACTACCATCCCCTGGGTAATCGTGAGGGTCCCTCCATCGGGCATCGCTTGAACCGCATTGATAATGATATTGATAAGAGCCTGCCTGATTTCATGTCTGCTCCCGAAAACTGCAGGCTTCACCGAATCTACTCCTTTAAGGACAACCTCGATCCGCTCATTCCAATCAGGACCAAAGCGGAGGGTCTCCAGAATTTCACCTATCATTATCGTCAGATCCACCATTTCATGCGCACCGGCAGCAGGGCGCGCCAGCAGAAGAAAATCTCTAAGAAAGACGTCCAGTTGCTCCTTCCCCCTCAGGACGATCTGCATCAGGCGCTCATCGCCAGGATTGAGTTTCAGTCCCTGCCGTAAAACCTGAATGGACCCTCCCATAGCGGCCAGGGGATTGCGCATCTCATGCGCCAGACCGGCCGCCATTTCTCCGATCAGGGCCATTTTACGGCTCTTTTCGATCTGTTCCTGCATGGCCTTATGGGACGTAAGGTCCTGAAAGATCATAATCTCTCCGATCTTATTTTCCGCATGATCAATCAGAGGAGACAGCGAGAGTCCGATCACTATCTCTTCACCTGTACCTCTTGTAAAATTCAGTTCCAGGCGCTGTCTGCCATCCTTTGCGGGTCCGATCGCCTGGGGCATAAGTTCGGACAGACCAAGGAAGAGATCGAATACATTCTTCTGCAGCGCATCACAGGCAGATATACCCGTGATCTGGGACGCAGCTCGGTTCAGCGTCTTTATTCTTCCCCTGAGATCAAAGGTCAATATCCCGGTATTTACCGATTCAATAATGTGCCTGTGCAGCATATCAAGTTTTTTGAAATCGTCTTCCCTTTCGGCAAGAATAATTCTCAATTTTTTTTCCTGCCCGGACACAAAACTGCTCAGAATAGAAATAGCGAAAAGGGCAGCAGCGTTGATGGATATTTTCGCTATAATTTCTCTGGCAGTGAAATTTACCCCCCCGAAATAACTCTGCGATCCGATCAGGCAGTAATGCTCCAGCCCCAACAATATCGCATATAGCCCTCCGCCGACTGCTGCCGCAAGGACACCTCCCCTTTTCCCTATCAAAAGCGTGGAATATATGATGACCAGAGGATATAGCAACGAATAAACGCTTTCCGGTCCCCCCGTATAATGGATCAGAAAGGTAATCAGAATCAGATCGATCATGCTCAAGGCCGGTATTGCCAGCCTGTATTGAGGATCCTTCCTGAGTATAAATACCAGGATGATGGACGTTAAATATGCAACTGCAATGATATAGCAAATAGGTATTAATAAGCCTTGGAAAGGAGCATCGACCTTTCCGAAAGCGACGAATTCGACCATTGCGAAAAGAAAGGTCGCTACGACCATTCTGGAAATCAGAAGCCATAGATAATCTTTGGAAAGTTTCATCTGCATATTGTGGGTTTATTCATTTTTGCGGAAATAAAGTATTCGTACTTAAAACTCCCCTACCTGAATTTAAATCTTTTACTCATCTCAATTTTCATATAAGTTGCTTCATTGTTCATCAATTTACTGGCAGCAACTTTTATCCTTAAATCTACAGTTATTATTCATAAACGAGAAAAGATGCAGGCGCCACTCATTCCCATTGTTCTGGCATTCATACTAGGAATTATTATCGGCAATTTTTTGCAAATTCCTAACACGTATTTATTGTTCGCCCTCTGCATCGCCCTTTTCTTTCTTTTGCTCTATCCATTTAAAAAGTGGAAGATCATTGCCCTGTGCAGCCTTGCAGTGTCATTTACGATCCTCGGCATTCTCGGAATCAATTCCTATCTCCATGTTGTGCCCGGTCCAATCCACGTCAGAAATCTGGATTATCGCGGAACGATCGGACTGGAAGGCACCATCTGCGAAAATCCCGTCAGAACCCCCGAAAAAACCGATCTGACCATTGATGCAACCCGAATCGTGCAGAACGGGATAGGAGTTCCCGTGGAGGGGAAGGTCCTCCTGTCTGTTCATGACAGAACGGACCTGCCTAGTTACGGAGATCTCGTGAGGGCCAAAGTAAAACTGAAGCACCCTCATAATTTCAATAATCCTGGGGGATTTGATTATGTAAAATACCTGAGGCTCAAGGGCATTCTCGTTCGCGCTTACCTGGAAAAAGGTTCAGGGATTGTGGTGATCAGGGGACAAAAGGGGAATCCCTTTTTAAGCCGGATTGAAGCCTTCAGGGACAGACTCCGCACCCTGATCCGGGCGCATGCTCCACCGGAACAGTCTCCTATTCTGATAGCCATGGTGTTAGGGGAACAGAATGAGATCCCGAAAGAAGTCATGGCAAAATTCAACCGGACGGGAACAACTCATATTTTGGCCATTTCCGGATTCAATATCGGAATAATATCCGTTATTTTCATCGTCTGTTTCAGGTTTTTCTTAAAATCCTCCGAGAATCTGCTCCTGAACCATAATGTTCTTAAAATAGCCACTTTTCTAACCGCAATCCCTGTGATCTTCTATTCTTTTATCGCCGGATTGGGGATGTCGGTAATACGGGCAGCCCTGATGATGCTCGCCATGGTGGCGGCCGTCGTCTTCGGGAAAGCAAGGTACTTACCGAACATTCTTGCCCTGGCAGCATTCCTGATGCTTGCGTTCCTCCCGCCGGCTCTATTCGATGTTTCTTTTCAGCTTTCTTTTGTCTCGGTCGCCTCGATCCTCTTCATTGTGCCGCGTTTCACAGGCTTGCTCCGACCTGATCCGGAGGATAACCCTCTTCATCCGCCGGGCAAGTTTCATTCAATTATCAATTGTTTTTACCTCTTCCTGCTTGTCACGATCGCCGCAACGGTCGGAGTCATTCCTCTGACGACTTATTATTTCAATACCCTTTCCTTAACCGTGATTGCCGGAAACATGCTTCTCATCCCGATCATGGGGTACGGCGTCGTCGTTCTGAGCCTTGCAGTCGTTTTGGCTGCCCCTTTTTCCGATGCCTTATCCGTCTTCTTCATCCAGATTTCTTCCTATTTAATCAAAATCAGTGTCTTGCTCGCGGACCGGCTTTCATCTCTGCCCCATGCATCCGTTTATGTAACGACACCTACCCTCATCGAAATATGCGCCTATTACTTTTTGCTTGCCGGAAACGTTGTATTTCTTGATTGTATCCTGAATCGCCGCTTCAAAGAGATTTCCCGACTCAAGCTGAAACTAAGCCTATCCGTATCGGTTGCCATGTTAGTTTTTTTTATCGCCGACGGATTCTATTTGCATAACAAGGACAGCCGACCCGACCGGCTTGCGGTCACCTTTATCGATGTCGGGCAGGGAAACTCAACCCTGATAAGCCTTCCAGGTGGGAAGAAAATGCTGATTGACGGCGGCGGATCTTACGATGATCGATTCGATATCGGCAAAAACGTCCTTGCGCCTTTTCTCTGGGGGCAAAAGATCAAGACAATAGATACGGTCATTCTGACCCACCCTCACCCCGATCACCTCAATGGGCTCCTGTTTATACTGGAGAATTTTTCGGTCAGGGAGGTTTGGTCCAACGGTCAGGAAGTTCCTGATGAAGCCTATCTGAAATTTAAGGAAATGATTAAAGAAAAACAGATAAGGCACCGTATTTTAAGTAATAAATCAGTATTAAAACAAGGTGATGTTATTTTCAGAATCATGAATCCTGATCGGCACGGAAAAAAGGAGAACAAGACCGAGCCGAGCCGGCGCGCGAATGACGAATCGTTGGTGGTCAAACTCTCATTTCACCGGATCTCGTTTCTATTTCCGGGAGATATTTCAGCGAGGACTGAACAAAAGATGATGGATAATAAGCAGGACCTGCATGCTGACGTTCTATTGGCACCCCATCACGGCAGCCGTTTTTCCAATTCACCTTTGTTTATTAAAAAAGTCCGCCCGGAAACTGTTATTTTCAGTTGCGGCAAAGAGAACATATTCGGTCTTCCTGCGCATGAAGTGATAGACCGATACGGTTTTGCAGGTGTGGAGATTTTCCGGACCGACCGGGACGGGGCCATTACGATCGAAACGGACGGTGAGAGCATAAGGTTCCGAGGGTTCAGGGGTCGAGGGTTCTAGGGTAAAAAAAGAGCGCCATGCAGTTTCGCTCCTCTGTTTGTTACCTCGAACATCGCGAGAAGCATCATCAACAGCCGGCTATTCCCCTTCGGTTGATGTGACAACCGCAGGTCAATATGACAGCCTAGCCTTTTCCTTGGACCCTTGACACCTCTGAACCCTTGGACCCTTTTCTTCCTTGCGTTTGCGAGTACCTTATGTTAGGTTTCTTTTCTTTAAATCAAGCACTTGGAGCACTTATCCATAATGGATGCAATAACCGCAATCAAAGGTTTCAAAGACATTCTTCCGGGAGAAACGGAAAAATGGCAGTATATTGAAAATATGGCGAGGGAAATTTTCGCGGATTTCGGTGTTCGCGAATTGAAAGTTCCCATTCTGGAAAAGACTGATCTATTTATCCGGGGGATCGGTGAGGCAACCGATATCGTCGAAAAGGAGATGTATTCATTTGTCGACCGGGGTGACGAGCGTCTATCCCTCCGTCCGGAAGCAACCGCCTCTGTGATTCGGGCTTATATTGAGCATTCGATGCACGCGAGTGAACCCGTTTCCAAACTCTTTACGATCGGTCCGATGTTTCGCAGAGAGCGTCCCCAGAAAGGCCGGTTCAGGCAATTCCATCAGATTAACGTCGAAGTGCTGGGGTTGGATGATCCCTCGATCGATGCCGAATTGATCCTGATGCTCGTTCATTTTCTGAAAAGCGTCGATCTGACCGCCATCAGTCTGGAGATCAATTCCCTGGGCTGTCCCAATTGCCGAACCGCATTCCGCGAAAAGATCACGTCGTATCTTCTTGAAAAAGAACCGGAACTCTGCCCCGACTGTGTCCGGAGACTCCGTACCAATCCTCTGAGGATTTTCGATTGCAAGGTGGAAGGTTGCCGGAAGGCGCTTGAATCGGCTCCGACCCTGCTCGAATTCATATGCTCCGAATGTTCCGCTCACTTTGGAGCCGTCCAAGAGTATCTCGGTATTTTCGACGTCCCCTTCGAGGTCAATCCGAGAATGGTTAGAGGCCTCGATTATTATACCAGAACGGCATTTGAAGTAACGACAACGGCGCTTGGCGCGCAAAATGCCGTTGCCGGCGGAGGCAGATACAACGGTCTGGTGAAAGAGCTGGGCGGACCGGATATTCCCGGTATCGGTTTTGCGATCGGACTCGAACGCCTTGCCGCCCTCATTCCCATCAGCCAGGAGGAGCTTGCGCCCGGTCCCGATCTTTTTATCGCTCCGCTGGGCGATGTTGCCAGAGTCTGGGCCTTTTCCGTCTGCAACTACCTTCGAATGCTTGGAATTCGCACGGAAATGGGCTACGGGGATAAGAGCCTGAAGAGCCAGATGAAACGCTCCAATAAGTTGAAATCCCGAACAACCTTGATTCTTGGCGATAACGAGATCAAGGAAGGGGCCGCGGAATTAAGAGATATGGCGGCGGGAACCCAGGAGAAGGTCAGCCTGGAAAATTTCGATCAGTTGGCCGAACTGATTATGACTAAAACGAGAGAGAGGTAAATCTTTTGTCTGAATTTATTTCCGAACTGAAAAGAACCCATTATTGCGGCGATCTGCGAACCGATGATGCGGAGAAGGAAGTCGTGTTGATGGGGTGGGCTCATAGAAGAAGGGATCATGGCGGTGTTATTTTCGTCGATCTGAGAGATCGCACCGGCATTGTCCAGATCGTGTTCAATCCGGAATCCGCTTCGGAAGCGCATCAGGTAGCGCATAGCATCCGCAGCGAATTCGTACTGGCTGTGAAAGGAACGGTTCACATTCGCCCGGAAGGAATGCAGAACCCCGAGTTGAAGACGGGGGGAATCGAAATCATGATTAATCAGGTGGAAATCCTGAGCGAATCCAAAACGCCCCCGTTCCTTCTTGAGGGCGGGGGAGATATTTCCGAGAACGTGCGATTGAAATACCGTTACCTCGACCTGAGGCGTCCGGTTATTCAGCAGAATCTTCTTCTCAGAAGCAAGGTGGCGATGGCGGCTCGCAATTACCTCGCCGATCAGGGTTTTATAGAAGTCGAAACACCCTTTCTGACCAAAAGTACGCCGGAGGGCGCGCGGGATTACCTCGTTCCCAGCCGCATCAATCCGGGAATGTTTTATGCCCTCCCCCAGTCGCCTCAGATATTCAAGCAACTCCTGATGGTTTCGGGATTCGACCGCTACTTTCAGATCGTAAAGTGTTTCCGCGATGAAGATCTCCGCGCGGACCGTCAGCCCGAATTTACCCAGATCGATATCGAGATGTCCTTTATCACGGAAGACGATATTATCGGGATCATGGAAGGATTGATGAGCCACATTTTCCGGATCGGACTCGGCAAGGAGTTTGTGCCTCCGTTCCCACGCATATCCTATCATGATGCCATTTCCCGGTTTGGCAAAGACTGCCCCGATATGCGCTTCGGCTTCGAATTGCGCAATCTTACGGGGGCTTTAAAAAATTGCGAATTGAAAGTGTTTCAGGAAACAATCGCAAACGGAGGTGTTGTCAAGGCTATCAAAGTGGATAACGCCAAGGATCTCTCCCGCAAGGACCTGGACGGACTGACCGATTTCGTCGGCAATTACGGCGCCCGCGGGTTGGCCTGGGCCAGAATCACCCCGGAGGGATGGACCTCCCCAATTTTTAAATTCCTCAAACAGGAAGAGGTCGACGCAATCAACGGCATCATGGAGGTAAGCGAAGGAGATGTCCTTCTGTTCGTAGCTGATTCTGCAAAGGTCGTCCATGATTCACTCGGGAATTTGAGAATCCATCTGGCAAAGAAACTGAATCGGATCGATTCCAACAAATTTTCCTTCGTCTGGGTCACGGAATTTCCGCTCATGGAGTACAGTGATGCGGAGAAGCGTTATATGTCGA
>DHHG01000051.1 GCA_002403175.1 Syntrophaceae bacterium UBA4778
CCCTGCTCTTTCCGATCATTCTTCCCAGTGTCCCCGATCCGTTTTCTTCCGATTCCGCTTCTTTCACTTCATCGGAAATTCCTTTTTTGGCAAGCGCATCCCGGATCGTCGCCTTGAGGTCCTCAATATCGAAGTCCTTTTCAATGTAATCGAAAGCACCCTCCTGCATGGCAGCCACCGCCGTAGCGCCGGATGCATGGGCTGTTATCAGGATGACAGCTGAATCGGGGGATATCGCCTTTATTTCTTTGAGAAGATCGAGCCCATCCACCTTCGGCATCTTCAGATCCGTCAAGACAAGATCGAACGGTTTTTTACGAAACAGGGCTAAGGCTTCTTTCCCGTTTTCCGCGCAGGAAACCGCATATCCTTCCCTGGTCAGCATGATCTCCAGCAATTCGCGAACCCCGCTGTCGTCGTCCGCAACCAGAATCCTTGCCATTTACAACCCCTCTAAATGCATTTTGTAATCTTCTTCGGTACCATGAAAAGGAAAGAACAATTCCATTTTAGTACCCACTTCGACACTGCTTGAAAATTCAATTTTGCCGTGCAAGCTTTCCATCACTCTTTCTGCGATGGCCAGCCCAAGTCCGGTACCTCTGTCCTTGGTCGTATAAAAAGGCTCGAAAACTCTGTCCATCTCACTGCCATCGATTCCGCATCCCGTATCCTGAACGGTTACTTTAAAATAAGGGTTATCGGAAACTACCATCCCCTGGGTAATCGTGAGAGCCCCCCCGTCCGGCATCGCTTGAACCGCATTGATAATAATATTGATAAGAACCTGCCTGATTTCGTGTCTGCTTCCGAAGGCTGCAGGCTTTACCGAGTCTGCTCCTTTAAGGACAACCTCGATCCGCTCATTCCAATCAGGCCCATAGCGGAGGGTTTCCAGAATTTCACCTATCATCATCGTCAGATCCACCAACTCATGCGCGCCTGTGGCGGGGCGCGCCAGCAGGAGAAAATCACGCAGAAAGACATCCAGTTGTTCCTTCCCCCTCAGGACGATCTGCATCAGGCGCTCATCGCCAGGGTTGAGTTTCAGTCCCTGCCGTAAAACCTGAATTGACCCTCCCATGGCTGCCAGTGGATTGCGCATCTCATGCGCCAGTCCTGCCGCCATTTCTCCGATCAGGGCCATTTTGCGGCTTTTTTCGATCTGTTCCTGCATGGCCTTGTGAGACGTAAGGTCCTGAAAGATCATGATCTCTCCGATCTTATTCTCCGTATGATCAATCAGAGGAGACAGCGAGAGCCCGATCATAATCTCTTCACTTCTACCTCTTGTAAACTTCAGTTCCAGGCGTTGCCTGTTATCCCTTGCGGGACCGATCGCCTGGGGCATAAGTTCGGACAGGCCGGGAAAGAGATCAAATACATTCCTCTGCAGCGCATCATCCGCAGATATACCCGTGATCTGAGACGCAGCGCGGTTCAAGGTCTTTATTCTCCCCCTGAGATCAAAGGTCAGAATCCCGGCATATACCGATTCAATAATGTGCCGGTGCAGCATATCCAGGTTTTTGAAATCGCCTTCCTTTTCGGCAAGGATAAGTCTCAGTTTTTTTTCCTGCCCGGACACAAAACTGCTCAGAATAGATATCGCGAAAAGGGCAGCGGCATTGATCAATATCTTTGCCATAATCTCTCTGGTGGTAAAATTTACTCCCCCGAAATAACTCTGTGATCCGATCAGACAGTAATGCTCCAGCCCCAACAGAATTGCGTATAGCCCTCCGCCGACTACTGCCGCAAGGACACCTCCCCGATTCCCGATCAAAAGCGTGGAATATATGATGACCAGAGGATAGAGCAGCGAATAAACGCTTTCCGGTCCCCCCGTATAATGGATCAGAAAGGTAATCAGAATCAGATCGATCATGCTCAAGGCCGGTATTGCCAGCCTGTATTGAGGATCCTTCCTGAGTATAAATACCAGGATGATGGACGTTAAATATGCAACTGCAATGATATAGCAAATAGGTATTAATAAGCCTTGGAAGGGAGCATCGACCTTTTCGAAAGCGACGAATTCGACCATTGCGAAAAGAAAGGTCGCTACGACCATTCTGGAAATCAAAAGCCATTGATAATCTTTGGAAAGTTTCATCTGCATATTTTAGATCTTTTACTCATCTCAATTTTCATATAAGTTGCTTCATTGTTCATCATTTACCGACAGCTATTTTTATCCTTAAATCTACATTTATTATTCACAAACGAGAAAAGATGCAGGCGCCACTCATTCCCATTATTCTGGCATTCATACTAGGAATTATTATCGGCAATTTATTGCAAATTCCTAACACGCATTTATTGTTCGCCCTCTGCATCGCCCTTTGCTTTCTTTTGCTCTATCCATTTAAAAAGTGGAAGATCATTGCCCTGTGCAGCCTTGCGGTGTCATTTACGATCCTCGGCATTCTCGGAATCAACTCCTATCTCCATGTTGTGCCCGGTCCAATCCACGTCAGCCATCTGGATTATCGCGGAACGGTCGGTCTGGAAGGCACCATCTGCGAAAATCCCGTCAGAACTCCCGAAAAAACCGATCTGACCATTGATGCAACCCGAATCGTGCAGAACGGGATAGGAGTTCCCGTGGAGGGGAAGGTCCTCCTGTCTGTTCATGACAGAACGGACCTACCTCGTTACGGAGATCTCGTGAGGGCCAAAGTCAAACTGAAGCACCCTCATAATTTCAATAATCCCGGGGGATTCGATTATGAAAAATACCTGCGGCTCAAGGGCATTCTTGTTCGCGCTTCCCTCGAAAAGGGTTCAGGGATTGTGGTGATCAGAGGACAAAAGGGGAATCCCTTTTTAAGCCGGATTGAAGCCTTCAGGGACAGACTCCGCACCCTGATCCGGGCGCATGCTCCACCGGGGCAGTCCCCTATTCTGATAGCCATGGTGTTAGGGGAACAGAATGAGATCCCGAAAGATGTCATGGCGAAATTCAACCGGACGGGAACAACCCATATTCTGGCCATTTCCGGATTCAATATCGGAATCATTTCAATCATTTTCATTATATCTTTCAGGTTCTTATTAAAATCCTCCGAGAGTCTGCTCCTGAACTATAATGTTCTCAAAATAGCGACCTTTCTAACCGCAATCCCTGTCATCTTCTATTCTTTTATCGCCGGATTGGGGATGTCGGTAATACGGGCAGCCCTGATGATGCTCGCCATGGTGGCAGCCGTCGTCTTCGGGAAAGCAAGGTACTTACCGAACATTCTTGCCCTGGCAGCATTCTTGATGCTTGCGTTCCTCCCGCCGGCTCTATTCGATGTTTCTTTTCAGCTTTCTTTTGTCTCGGTCGCCTCGATCCTCTTCATTGTGCCACGCTTTACGGGTTTGTTCCGACCTGATCCGGAGGATAACCCTCTTCATCCGCCGGGCAGGTTTCATTCCATTATCAATTGTTTTTTCCTCTTCCTGCTTGTCACGGTCGCCGCAACGGTCGGAGTCATTCCTCTGACGACGTATTATTTCAATTCCCTTTCCTTAACCGTCATTGCCGGAAATATGCTTCTCATTCCGATCATGGGGTACGGCGTCGTCGTTCTTAGTCTTGCAGTCGTTTTGGCTGCCCCTTTTTCCGATGCCTTATCCGTCTTCTTCATCCAGACTTCTTCCTATTTAATCAAAATCAGTGTCTTGCTCGCGGACCGACTCTCATCTCTCCCCCATGCATCCGTTTATGTAACGACACCTACCCTCATCGAAATATGCGCCTATTACCTGTTGCTTGCCGGAATTGTTATATTTCTCGACTGTATCCTGAATCGCCGTTCCAAAGAGATTTCCAGATTCAAACTGAAGCTGAGCATATCCGTATCGGTTGCCATGTTAGTTTTTTTCATCGCCGACGGATTCTACTTGCATAACAAGGACAGCCGACCCGACCGGCTTGCGGTCACCTTTATCGATGTCGGGCAGGGAAACTCAGCCCTGATAAGCCTTCCGGGTGGGAAGAAAATGCTGCTTGACGGCGGCGGATCTTACGATGATCGATTCGATATCGGCAAAAACGTCCTTGCGCCTTTTCTCTGGGGGCAGAAAATCAAGGCAATCGACACGGTCATTCTGACCCACCCTCACCCCGATCACCTCAATGGGCTCCTGTTTATACTGGAGAATTTTTCGGTCAGAGAGGTCTGGTCCAACGGCCAGGAAGTACCTGACGAAGCCTATCTGAAATTTAAGGAAGTGATTAAAGAAAAACAGATAAGGCACCGTATTTTAAGTAATAAATCAGTATTAAAAACAGGTGATGTTATTTTCAGAATTATGAATCCTGATCGGCATGGAAAGAAGGAGAGCAAAACCGAATCGGGCCGAAGTGCAAATGACGAATCGCTGGTGGTCAAACTTACCTTTCACCGGGTCTCGTTTCTATTTCCGGGAGATATTTCAACGAGGACCGAACAGCAGATAATTGATAGAAAGCAGGACCTGCATGCTGACGTTCTCTTGGCGCCTCATCACGGCAGCCGTTTTTCCAATTCACCTTTGTTTATTAAAAAAGTGCGCCCGAAAACCGTTATTTTCAGTTGCGGCAAAGAGAACATATTCGGTCTTCCTGCGCAGGAAGTAATAGACCGATACCGTTTCGCAGGTATCGAAATCTTCCGGACCGACCGGGACGGGGCCATTACAATCGAAACGAATGGGAAGAGCATAAACAGGGTCCAAGGGTTCTAGGGGTCGAGGGTTCCAGGGTAAAAAAAGAGCGCCATGCGGTTTTGCCATGAGGCCTCTGCTTGTTACTTCGAACATCGCGAGAAGCATCATCAACAGCCGGATATCACCCTTCGGTTGATGTGACAACCACAGGTCGATATGACTAGCCTTTCCCTTGAACCCTTGACACCTCGAGCCCTTGGACCCTTTTCTTTCTTAAAGAGCGCCATGCGGTTTTGCCATGAGGCCTCTGCTTGTTACTTCGAACATCGCGAGAAGCATCATCAAACAGCCGGCTATTCCCCTTCGGTTGATGTGACAACCGCAGGTCAATATGACTAGCCTTTCCTCTGAACCCTTGACACCTCGAACCCTTGGACCCTTTTCTTCCTTAAAGAGCGCCATGCAGTTTCGCTCCTCTGTTTGTTACTTCGAACATCGCGAGAAGCATCATCAAACAGCCGGCTATTCCCCTTCGGTTGATGTGACAACCGCAGGTCAATATGACAGCCTAGCCTTTTCCTTGGACCCTTGACACCTCGAACCCTTGGACCCTTTTCTTCCTTGCGTTTGCGAGTACCTTGTGTTAGGTTTCTTTTCTTTAAATCAAGCACTTGGAGCACTTATCCATAATGGATGCAATAACCGCAATCAAGGGTTTCAAAGACATTCTTCCGGGAGAAACGGAAAAATGGCAGTATATTGAAAATATGGCCAGGGAAATTTTCGCGGATTTCGGTGTTCGCGAATTGAAAGTTCCCATTCTGGAAAAGACTGATCTATTTATCCGGGGGATCGGTGAGGCAACCGATATAGTCGAAAAGGAGATGTATTCATTTG
>DHHG01000128.1 GCA_002403175.1 Syntrophaceae bacterium UBA4778
CTGTCACTTCTGACTAACTTCAAGTTAGTCTCGGTTAAATCGCTGCGACATTGCGCCTGTCACTTGTTACTTGTCACTCGTCACTGCAGCGTTAGCCGCTATTCACTATTTACTATTTACCGTTCACTTTATGATCCGGAAAATTGCCACGTATATCGCTAAAAACAAATTCATAAAGGAAGCATTGGAAAATCCGGTAGATCTCTCAGAGCTCTGGGACCGCCCCAGCCCGAGGCAGATTGCCGGTTTGGTACTGATGGGCTTCAGCTATATCATTGGTTGGC
Organism: Syntrophaceae bacterium UBA4778; assembly: GCA_002403175.1. The sequence continues at coordinate 285 of DHHG01000128.1, forward strand.
CGGCCGTTGCTGGATTGAGTATGCTGGCAGTTTGGGTCCGAGAGCCGCTGATTGCGGTCATTGGATGTCCTGCTATTTATGGATTTTCCCATTTGGTATTTTTCATTTCAGTCTGGCTGATCGGCGCTCCGCATTTTGTAACGGTTTTGGCAAAGTATGCCGTCGGGAAGCTTTTTATAAAACTACTCCGCTGATTGCGCGGTGAATTGCGCAGTAAGTGTCGCTCAGTATGGGGTTGTATGTCATTTAAGAGGGATTAAGAATGAGCACCATTACCAAAACAAATTCAGGTTTCTTTTACCGTACCAAAAACGCTTTCGCCGACTGGAGCGTGCGTTGGGTTCCGGACTCCATGGTTTTTGTGCTGCTCTTAACGGTATTGGTATTCTTTATGGGCTGGGGGCTGACCCCTCATGGTCCTGCTCAACTGATCGACGATTGGGTTAAGGGATTCTGGAAACTCCTGACGTTTGCCATGCAGATGTCCATCCTTATTGTTACCGGCTTTGCGATTGCCGAATCAAAGTACGTCAAAAGAGGGCTGGTTAAAATCATCAGTATTCCAAAAACAAGAGTGCAGACAGTATTGTTTTTTGCTTTTACAATCGGAGTCGTTGGTTACGTTCACTGGGGAATCGGTATGATGGCCGGTATCGTTATGGGAAGAGAGATTGCCTTAAAGAAAAAAGGATTGGGTATTCATTATCCTTTCATAGCGGCTATTGTCTATGCAATGTGCGCGTGCAGCAATGGCCCATCTCAGGCGGCCCCTCTTATGCTATCTACGCCCGGTCACTTTATGGAAAAGGCGGTAGGCGTCATGCCCCCGAGCGTGACTGTTTTCGAACCGCATTTATTGGCAATCGTGGCGACCCTCTTTTTCACCATTCCTTTTTTGTTGATATGTATTATGCCCAGAAAAGAAGATGCTGTGGAGATTGATCGGGAAACCGCCGCATTTCTTTCGGAAAGTGAAAAAAAAGATAAGGTGATTCCGTCGACTCCGGCTGAAAGATGGGATAATTCAACTATCCTTCCGTTGCTTGTAGGATTCGCCGGATTGTTCTGGGTGATCAAAAATTTTTATACCAAAGGTTTTGCAGGTGCATACGATCTCAATACCCTGAATTTCACATTTCTCGTCCTGGCTCTGCTGCTGCATGGGACTCCAAAAAGTTTTGTCTCTTCGGTGCAGAGAGGCACCGCAAATGTGTATGGCGTAATTATCCAGTTTCCATTATATGCCGGAATTTTTGGAATCATCAGTAATTCCGGTTTAACAGAAATTTTTACGCATTGGTTCATGGCTATTTCCACCACGGACAACTTTCCATGGGTCGTATTCCTTTACTCCGGTCTGCTCGATTTCTTTGTCCCTTCCGGCGGATCAAAGTTTATTATTGAAGCGCCCTATATATTGCCTGCCGCGCAAAAGCTTGGGGCCAATCTTCCTTTGACGATCGATGCGTATACCGCAGGGACCCTTTGGATCAATCTGATCCAGCCATTCTGGGCATTGCCGATTCTTGCTGCGTTTCGAATAAGGTTTCAGGATATCCTACGATTCACATTTATTATTCTGATCTGGGTTTTTATGGTCGTAACTGTTGGGCTGTTGATTCTCCCGAAGATCTATTAGAAAGGCTGTTGAAAAGCGCTCATCTGCTGCAGCGAAGATTTTTGGCTGTTACCACATAGAGGCTAGGGGAGGGGATATCTTTTCTAACCGGAAGTTTTTTGCAGACCTTCGATTGCCGTGTGTAAATCGACTTTCATGAATCGGGCTATCTTGTGTTCGATCGCGAGGATCAGTTCTCTATTCCGAAGTATCCTGTTTCTTATCATTTCGGTGGACCCGTATCGCTTCACCAGATCTCGCAATCGCTCATCGACACTGACAATCTTATCGTGCATCACCCGTTTATCAGCGTAGTAGATGATTTCCCGCTCCTCGATGTTTCCGTGCGGATTCAGTCCCTCGAAAAAAACATGCTGTTCTATGATTTCTGCGATGCAGGGATAACCCAGTTCCCGTAAAAGCAATCCTCCGGAAGAATCGTGCGGTTCTTTTGTTTGGAGTGATCTTGTCTTGGTAATATCGTGCAGAAGTGCGGCGGCGATCACCATGTTCCTGTTGACCGCCGCACCACTTGTAAGATTGTCCGTTATCGCCAGGGAAACCCTCATTACCTGTTTGGAATGCGATAAGATATTCGGCAGCATGGAATATCGGTCCATGAGAGCATGGCATTCCTCTCTGGTAGGAACTCTCTCCGCTGCGCTATTGTTGATAGACATATCCGCCTGTGATGAATAAATTTATTCTGTCTGGATAAATATCATGATGGTTCAAAACCTGCGCTCAAGCTACTCGGCCGCTAGTATGCGGATCTTTTTCTCACCAATCTCTTTTTTCAACAGAGTGGCATCATCCTTAATCCTTCCGACCAGATTCACCGCGCTTGCCGGGACCGGATCCGCCCCTGTGCTCATGGGCGTAGGACCGAAGAAGATTGCCAGTGCCTTGCCCGGCGGCCAGTACCCGATATCACCGATGTTGACCCTGTCTGTTGCCGTATTGTCAAGACCTGCAGTGACCGGAATACTAAAGTAGAATTCATCTCCCCATGCATTGGGAACCGCCTCTATCGGGAGGGTTTTGAAAATCATTTTTGCGCACTCTGAATCAAACAATTCTGCTTCCAGATTCAACCGGCCAATCGAAATTCTTATCGCGGCAGACATTGGGCTCCCCTCTTTTGATGCTGTAATTTAGATCTAAGAGCGTATCAAGGTTATTTTGTCGAATGCGGTCCTGCAGAAAATTTCCGGGCGATTTTCCTTATGAAAGGTTGTACCGATCCAGTCTGCGGTACAAGGTGGTTCTGCCTATTTTCAATTTTCGGGCGATTTCCTTTTTGGGTAGGTTCATCTGGAGCATCTTCGATATCAGCTGAGATTCCGCATCTCTGGATGCATCGATCTGTTGCAGTTCGCTGAACATATCGGTCCTGAAAATATTCGTGGGAATCAGATCGGCGCTCAGATGATCGGAAACCGCAAGGTTCAGCATACGTTCGATCACGTTCTGCAATTCCCTGATATTTCCCGGCCACGAATATTTACTGAAATACTCAAAAATCCTGGGATCGATGGTTTTGATCTTTTTCCCGAAGTTTGGTCCATATTTATTGACAAAAAAGGTCACCAGCAGGGAAATATCGTCCAGCCGTTCCTTCAGGGGGACCATATTCATGGTAAAGACATTGAGACGATAATAGAGGTCTTCCCGGAAGTTTCCTTTTCGGACTTCTTCTTCCAGATTTTTGTTCGTTGCCGCGATAATGCGAACATCTATAGGCCTTGCTTCGGCTCCACCCAGGCGTGTAACCGATCTGTCCTCGATGACTCGCAGCAGTACCGCCTGCAGTTCAAGCGGAATCTCCGCTATCTCATCGAGAAAAATGGTTCCCCCATCGGCCAGTTCGAATTTTCCCCGGCTTCCGCCCCTCCTTGATCCGGTAAAGGCGCCTTCCGTATAACCGAATAATTCGCTGGAAATTAGGTCTCGTGGAATTGCGGCGCAGTTAATGGCCATGAAAGGCGCTTTTTTGCGTTGGCTTTCATTATGAATTGCCTGGGCAAAGACGTCCTTCCCAGTACCGCTTTTCCCCAAAAGCAGAATATTGGAATTATTTCTGGCGACCATTTTTGCCTGTCTGACAAGATCCAGAAATCTTTTATTTTTACCGCAGATATCCCCAAATTCAAAGTTGGCCTTGGCCCCGATTATCCTGTTGACCAGGTTGTTGGCTCTTTTTATCTCACTTACCGCCAGAACCTTTCCGATCTCTTTTCCGCGATCGGGGTTGATTGGAGTACAGGTTAGAATATAATCGCTGTATTTGCCTTCAGACCAGATTTTTACTTCCGCATCGGTCAGGTTGTTCTTAAGCTCGATCAGGCGGCGCAGGTCTTCATTGTGGTCTCCGAAAATCGATTTGCTATCTTTTCCGACCGGGGCTTCGCCTAATTGGGGGAACATTCCCTTTGCCTTATCATTGATCAGTGAAATGCAGCCTCTTTTGTCCACAGCGATAAGCGCTTCCGAGATGGACGACAAAACGGCTTTCAGATAGCTGTTGGAAATCTGAATTTCTTCGTAAGCCCTCTTCGAGGCGAGTATGTTACCGATTGCCTGGGCGGCGGCGACCGCCATTCCCAGTGTATGCGGGTTGGCGATGAAATAAGGTCCGCTGATAACGATGACGCCAATAAAGGCCCCTGTCGGATCATAGATCGGTGCGCTGGAGTCGCTTGTCTTGTGGTAAAATCGGCGGTAATGCTGGGCCCCGTATATCTGGATGGGGCTTCTCCGTTCCAGGATAATTCCCGCCCCGTTTGTTCCCGCTGTTTTTTCGCTCAGACAGGCGCCGACTACAAAATTGGCTTTTTGGGCATGCTGAACTAACAGATTATCGTCGCCCATGGTTTCCAGCAGGTAAGCTTCATGATCAAAGAGTGTGACCAGAGATCCCGAGCCCGCGACGAAACTGTAAAGATTCTTCATGAAAGGCCGGCTGATCTCAATGAACTCTCTGTTTTTTTCGAGCAGTGCCGTTAATTTTTTACCCGATAGGACCTTGTCAATTACTGTTCCATAAGGATCGACGTTCATTCCTTTGCATCGATTCCAGGATTCCAGAATTTCCGGAGGTATAATTGATGAGTCGGTGAGGGCCTCCCCGTTAATGAATTTTATCCACTCACCCCGGTTCTGTTCGTATTTCATATGAGGGTCCGATTTGAGGTATTCCTGTTCATAAGGGGTGATAAATTTGTATGAATCCTCTTTGGCCTTCATGATTTCCTCCGATTTGCTTTCGGCCCATGCTCTGGTTAATACTATATATAACCAGCAACATTATGGAACGAAGAGCTCCATTCCCAAACAAAGTGCTCCGAACAGGAACACATTTGTTTCAGAGTGAATCAGAAATCGGAAAGAAACGCAAGCGGATTCATCTGGTTTTCAAAGATTTGCAGAAATCTCGGCTAAGGAAATGCGAAAAAGGCGAAGAGGTTGCCATTTCTCTCGCCTACCGAATACCTTTGGAGATTATTGATGGATTACAATTCACTTTGGTCCTATATTTTTCCGTTGGAACAGGATTCCTGCTAGTGATTGTTGAAATTATAAAAATTTCATCTCCTAAAGGTCCATCGGCTTTATTTTTAAAGGCTGATTTCCGCGTTAAAAGATGTCCATTTAACAATTGGTTTAATTGATCTTTTTTCTCTGATTAATTCAACAATCCCGTATTTTTCCATTTTTTTTAAAGTCCTTGACAGATTGCCCAACTCCCTCCCGGAAGCGAAAGCAAGTTGCGTCATTGTTTCCGGCTGCTTCTCCTTTATAAGTTTTAAAAGCTCCGTGTTTCTTGTGCTGAGAATTTGAGCAAAGGATTCTATCGAATTAAACCAGATGTTGGTTTTATAATCTTCTTTATATCTCATGGATTTAGCTGAAGAGATTAAACCGATTTTTATTGCCGACATTCTTGTTTACCTTTCTATTCAACAGCTACATCGGCTTGCGTCCACATAAAGCACGGGTTGTATAAACAACCACGTCTTCGCCGCGCTGATTTTTGATCGAGTTTTTACAAACTATTACGCCGCGCCTTTCGTCTTTCATCTCCAGATTCATGACTTCCATTTCGCAACAGAGCGTATCGCCGATTTTACAGGGCCCGACAAAACGAACCGAATCCATTCCGTAAAAAGCGATAAAGGATTTCGGCAATGCCGCGTACTGCCCTATCCGAAAGAGCAGGGCGCTTCCCATGCAGAGATTAAGCATCCCGTGAGAGATCCGTTCTCCGAAGGGCGTCGTTTTGGCGTATTCCACATTCGTATGGAGCGGATGCCAATCGCCGGTAAGGCCGGCAAAGTTGATAATATCGGCTTCGGTCATCGTCCTCCCCGGACTAATCAGCTTCTCTCCAACCTGATAGTCTTCAAGGTAGAGCTTTTCCATAGTATTCCTTTCTATATATAAACTTCGATGATCAAAATAGAAGCTGCTTGAAATTATTTTGGGTTTGCTTTTCAGCGGCTTATCTGTGAACCCTAAAAAATAAAATGATCAGCTCTATTTCCTGAATTTCAGAATCGAATAGAACTCCACCATCCGGGGTGGCCGGTTCAGAATCAAACTCCCTCGTTATCCAGACCGCCTTCATCCGCCATGGTCAGGGAATGACAAGGGGGTTTGATTCCGCTCCGTAATTAAAGAATTTGAAATTATATCTTCAGGACAAGAGCGCCCATTCTGGTAATGTATTTCAATCACGTCAGAATATTTTCTCATCCCGACAGATTTGATTGCGTTATACTACCCTGCAATCTGGTCGAGTACATCCTTGGCGATATCATCACGGTGCTTTTCTGCCGATTTACCTGCAAATCCGAAGAATTTGACATCGCGATAGAATCGTTCGGCAGCACAGCCGCTCTTGTAACCGTCGCTTCCCATCATTTCCAGAACGGCCATTGCTACTCGCGAAGCTGCATCCTGGACAAAAGTCCCTGCGCAGGATGCCAGGACACTGGCATCTCTAAGACCAGATTCCTTCGCCCAAACGGCCTGATAAATCAGCAGCCGACCGACATCCGTAATCGTCCACAAATCGGCAAATTTAAAGGATTTCACTTGGGTGAGCAGTTTCTTGCGTCCGTCCTTATAATAATTCACGCCCTCTCTCATGCTGGCAAGGCCGATTCCCGAAAGTGCCAGGGTATTGCCCCAGTCCTGCTGTTCTTTCAGAAGAGAGAGGATTTCGGCCCCTTTCCCCTCACTGCCCAGTAGGTTTTCAGCGGAAAGCGAGCAGGAATCGAACGTCAGGCTTGAAACCTGAAAACTCTTGACACCGAGCTCTGCAGCCGGTTCACCCACGGCAATGCCGGAAGCATTCTTTTCAACGATGAAGGCGGTCTGCTGTCCGGCATCTTCACCTGTTTGGGCAAGGATGATTACGAGATCAGAAATAGGTCCGTTGCCCATCATAGTAGCTGTTCCATTCAGCACCCAACCGTCGCCCTGCTTGGTGGCGGTAATGACGGATGTGTCATCCGCTGTATAGATGGCTTTGCAGCTTCCGATTTTTTTCCCGCTCAGTAAATCTCCCAAATATTTCTCTTTCTGGGCAGCCGTTCCGAATACATCGATAGCTGTTCCGCATAATCCGGCACTGACCTCTGCAGTTGCATAGGTTGATGCACAGCATCCTGCCAGCTCTTCTGTGGCGATCACCTGGCTGATTCCGTCTTTCCCGTTCTGTGGCTTTATCAAACCGCATACCAAACCCAGATAACCCACGGAACCGAGTTTTTCCATATTGGATTTCAGCAATCCTGCCGCTTCCGAGCGGTTATCGTCCAGAATGCTCGCATTTGGTGCGATCTCCGCTTTGCAGAATTCACTCATTTGCTTCTTCAGATTTTTCTGTGATTCATTCAGTTCGTAATTCATTGTCGCCCCGTCTCTTTCTTTATGCGAACATTAATCCCGATATAACCAACTTCTGGACCTCCGAAGTTCCACCGCCGATCTGCCCGAGTTTTACGTCCCGGATCATGTGCTCTACTGGATACTCATGCATATAGCCGTAGCCGCCGAATATCTGGATCGCCTCCGAGGCAAGAGTCATTCCCCAGTCGCCTGTAAAGAGCTTTGCAACGGATGCCTCCATCGCATTGAGAGATCGACCCGAATCCTTCAGGGCGGCAACGCGATAGATCGCCATTTTGGTCGCTTCCATTGTTATTTTTATATCAGCCAGCTTGTGACGAATTGCCTGGAATTTTGAAATGGGCATCCCGAACTGAACTCGCTGACTTGCATAGCGGGCAGCGTTTTCCAGGGCATACATGTAACTTCCCAGAAAGGGCCCCAGCAGGGTGCTACGGTCCCATTCAACAGATCCTAGGGCATACACGAAACCTTTACCGACCTCGCCTAACAGATTTTCTTCCGGTACTTCGCAATCTTCCAGAAAGACCTCCGAGGTAGATGATGCCTTGACGCCGAGTTTGTGGAAGGGTTTACCTACGGAGAAGCCTTTGAAGTCTTTTTCTACGATAAAAGCTGTAACTCCCTTATGCTTTAGTTTCTTATCCACTGTCGCATAGACGACCGCTACATCGGCCACCGGCGCGTTGGTGATAAATGTTTTCGTGCCATTCAGAATCCAGCGGTCTCCTTTTTTGACCGCAGTTGTCGCTACAGCTCCTGCATCGGAGCCGGCATTGGGTTCCGTCAAGCACATACAGCCAATCCATTCGCCTGTCGCCAGCTTGGGCATGTATTTCTGTTTTTGTGCTTCGTTGGCGTTATCGAAAAGGGTGCGACTTGCCAGATAGGAATGGGCGCCCAAAGCCAATAAGTGACCTTGATCAACGCCTGCATGTGCCAGTGCCTCTCCGGCCAGAACGCAGGTTACAAGATCCGCTCCCGACCCGCCGTATTCTTCCGGAAGTGACAATCCCAGCAGTCCCATTTCACTGAACTTACTCCAGACTTCATGACTGAATTCCCCGGCGAGATCGGCCTTTTCACATAACGGGACGATGCTTTTCAACGCTCCCCTGTAGATCGCATCGCGAAACATTAATTGCTCTTCTGTAAAACAAAAGTCCATTTTCTACTCCTCGCTTTCTATTTTTGCCCTGTGATCGGACATTTCGGGGAATTGCCCCCATACCGGACACATACAGCGAAATTATAGAACCTAAATAACTTCCTTTTTTTTAGCAAAACTGCCATAACCCGGCCCGTT
>DHHG01000158.1 GCA_002403175.1 Syntrophaceae bacterium UBA4778
AGGGGGAACGCCGGTGGAATTTCCCGCGATCGGAGTTTGTGACGGAATTGCAATGGGGCATGAGGGAATGAAATTCTCTCTGGCCAGCCGTGAGTTGATTGCCGATTCCATCGAGATCATGGCGACAGCCCATCCTTTTGACGGTCTCGTCCTGATACCCAACTGCGACAAGATCATTCCCGGCATGCTGATGGCGGCTCTGCGTCTGAATATCCCGGCTGTCTTCGTAAGCGGCGGTCCGATGCTGGCGGGTTCCCTGAATGGTAAAGCCGTTGATCTGATCAGTGTTTTCGAAGGTGTCGGAAAGGTTAAGGCCGGAACGTTATCCCAAAAATCGCTCAAGGAACTGGAAGATTGCGCCTGCCCTGGATGCGGTTCCTGCTCGGGAATGTATACGGCGAATTCGATGAACTGCGTAACCGAAGCACTCGGTCTGGGACTTCCCGGTAATGGAACGATTCCGGCGGTCCATGCGGCCCGTCGGCGGTTGGCGAAAAAAACCGGTATGCAGATCATGAACCTGTTCAAAAAAGGAATCAAGCCGAGGGACATCGCAACCCTCGATGCCTTCAGAAATGCTATTGCCGTCGACATGGCGCTTGGTTGCTCGACGAATACCGTATTGCACATCCCGGCAGTTGCTCACGAAGCAGGCATCAAACTCGAGCTCGATCTGTTTAATGAAATCAGCAAGAAGACTCCCAATATCTGCTATCTCAGTCCTGCCGGTCCCCATCATATCGAGGAATTGCATGCAGCAGGCGGAATACAGGCCGTTATGAAAGAAATCAGCAAAACGGGCACGATCCGCCCCAAAGCCCTGACGGTGAGCGGCAAAACCGTAGGTGACAATATCAAAAATGCCAAAGTGCTCAACCGGGAAGTGATTCGTTCCATCGAGAGTCCTTACAACAAGGAGGGCGGAATCGCCGTTCTTCGAGGGAATATTGCTCCTGACGGCGCGGTTGTGAAGCAATCCGCAGTTGCCCCCGATATGCAGACCAATGAAGGAAAAGCCCGTGTCTTTGATTCCGAGGATACCGCGATCACGGCGATTCTCGGGGGTAAAATCAAACCCGGTGATATTGTGGTCATCCGTTATGAAGGACCGAGGGGTGGTCCGGGCATGCGTGAGATGTTGGCTCCCACCTCGGCCATTGTCGGTATGGGACTGGATAAGTCGGTGGCACTCTTGACGGATGGACGTTTTAGCGGCGGTACGCGTGGCGCCGCAATTGGTCACATTTCTCCAGAAGCGGCGGATGGCGGTCCGATTGCCCTGATTCATGAAGGCGACCTCATTTCTATCGATATCCCAAAGAAGCAGATGAATCTGAAGGTAGGCGATGCGGAACTGGCCAAGAGAAAAAAAGCTCTCAAACCTCGCCCCCCTGTCGTCCGGACGGGGTATCTTCGCAGATATGCAAGCCTGGTTACATCTGCAAGTACCGGAGCGATTCTTAGAGATCCCGATTGATTTCCCTCGGATGATCTCAGGACTTTATGGCCAGAACCGGGGGCAGACTGCATTTTTTTGCAATCTGCCCCCGAAAAAATAGAAAAACAAGAGGAACGCGCAGCGAGCCGGATCTCTCTCCCTCACTTGATTTAAGCGCATTAGGAAAATTTCTTTCACACTGAAAAATTCTCTGCTAACATTTTAAACTCTTAATTCGAACCTTTTTACTTGGCCAACAATACAGCATCATCGCTTGTCCAGTTTAAAGCACATTCATTTCTTTTTCAAAATCTCTGATTCAAAATTTAGACCTCTCATAAAAAATATCTAAGGAGGTTGGGAAAATGGCATCCAAAGAATTGCTGAACATGATGAATGAAGCAGTTGCCAGGGAGTTGCAGGTATCCATTCAGTACATGTGGCATTACGTTTTGTGGCGCGGGGTGAAAGGTTTTGCCGTAAAGGATGAGCTGAAGAAAATCGCAATCCAGGAAATGAAACATGCGGAAGACATTGCCGAGCGGCTTTTCTATCTGGGTGCCGTCCCGACGACACAGCCGAATGCAATCTATGTCGGTGAGAAGCTGAAAGATATGATCGAGAAAGATAAGGAAGCGGAAGAAGGGGCAATCCAACTATATAAAGATATTATAGAACTGGCGAATAAGGAAGGCGATGTGGCGACGGCCCAGATATTCAGAGAAATCGAAGTAGCCGAAGAAGAACATCATGACACGTTCACTTCGCTTTTAGAAGAAATCTAGAGCTCGGTGAAATGCGGAAGAGGTTCACCCATGCCGAACAGGAGGCATTCGATTCCGTATTGCCGGAATCCGTTATTGTGGTTTGTGCTTGCGCTGGTTTATTTCTGTTGCCCTGCGGCAATGGCGCAAAAAGGTTTACCAATAGAGAAAATCAAACTGCCGAAGGGATTCGGGATAGAAATATACGTCAGTGATATCCCGAATGTGCGTGAAATGGTACTGAGCCCCGGAGGGACTCTGTTTGTCGGCTCCCGAACAGCCGGAAAGGTTTATGCTGTTGTCGACGGCAAAGACGGAACGAAACCCAGGGTGATCACAATTGCCCAAAATCTGAACATGCCGAATGGGGTTGCTTTTCGAGAGGGCGCACTCTATGTATCGGAAGTCAATCGGATCCTGCGCTATGACCGGATCGAAAGAAATTTAACAAGCCCGCCCGAACCCGTTTTGGTAACGGATGTATTTCCCAAAAACAAGGAGCATGGCTGGAAATTCATTCGCTTCGGTCCCGATGGGCGCCTCTATGTTCCGGTGGGAGCGCCATGCAATATCTGTGAGCAAAGAAATCCGGTATACTCAAGTATTACCAGGATGAAACCGGACGGATCCGATTTTGAAATATATGCGCGAGGCATTCGCAATACGGTCGGTTTCGACTGGCATCCTAAAACGGGGGAACTCTGGTTTACCGATAACGGCCGGGACTGGCTGGGAGACAATCAACCTCCCGATGAATTGAATCGAGCGCAGGTGAAAGGTATGCATTTTGGATTTCCTCTCTGCAACGGGGATACACCAGATCCTAAATACGGAAAAGGGAAGGACTGCCGGAAATTCACATCCCCTGCCATGAAGTTAGCTCCCCATGCGGCTGCGCTCGGGATGCGATTTTACACTGGCAAAATGTTTCCGGAAGAATATAGGAATCAGATTTTTATCGCAGAGCATGGTTCCTGGAATCGTTCCGTTCCGATCGGGTATCGCATCACCTTGGTGAAGCTCGAAGGGAAGCGTGCCAAAAGCTATGAAGTATTTGCTGAAGGGTGGCTTCAGGGCCGAAGCGCCTGGGGGCGTCCGGTTGATGTCGAAATAATGCCGGACGGTTCGCTTCTGGTTTCGGACGACAAAGCAGGGGTCATTTATCGAATTTCCTATAAAAAGGATTAAAGCATATACAATTTGAGAAGGAGGCTTCGTGATGCAGGAAAAAGCGATTATTTACGGTAAAGCAGGGT
>DHHG01000092.1 GCA_002403175.1 Syntrophaceae bacterium UBA4778
ATGCAACCGGGTTAAATAAACAGGCTGTAATAGATGCATCGAATAAGCTTCGGTCGGAACGGGAATACTACAGGGATTTCGAATCACAGTTTTTCGGATTCGATCCCACAGTACAAATTCACAAATTGCCGGGCGGAGCTACAGGCTCCAGCTTCGAACAGGCACTCAAGGGTGGATTTCTGCATCTGATGCCGGAAATGCTTCAGAGTGAATTGCCGAAAGTGCAGACCGAACTGGGTAATTGGTGGAGCGTTACTCCGGGATCGCAGATTTTGTGGACCACAACTGTAAACAATGTTCTGAAGAAAGCAAGATACAAAGACGCTACAGATGATCTGAAGAATCTCATGCTTGAGCGCTATGGTAAATTTCCGTTCTATAGGCCGGCTAATCATATTTATGAGGCCGTATTCGGAAAAGACTGGAAAAAGATACTGGATAATGAAGGCGGATACCAGAAAATTGAAAATATAGATCTCGAAATTGAAAACAGGGTATTGGAGCATCGCCTCGGAAGACCGGCTACAAAAGATGAGCTGGTTTTATATTTGCAGCATCCTAATGATGCAGTAAGTTTTTTCAAATTCGAGGAAAAGTTCGGAAAGACATGGGTTTTGCCTCCGAAGATTTGGCTGCGTCGCGGTGGTTTCAAGTTGGGTGAAAAGTTTGAATTCCCTGATGCGTACGGGAAGCTGCACACCATTGAAATCGGACTTCAACGCAGGACAAAAGAAGGCGATTTTATCACGCACCTTGGGGTAGACCATCATCCTGAGCCGTTCCTGACGATCATGGAAGATGAAGGTGGCGCCAAGCGGGAAGCGAAGATTACTTTATCCGCTAAGGAAATAGAGGCCCTTGCCAGGGCGGGAGATATACGGGCCGGCATGAAAGGAATTGTCAATCAGATTCCCGTTGCGGTGGACGATGAAGTTGCTGAAGGAGATATTCTGGTTGTATTGGAGGCGATGAAGATGTTGACCAATGTAACTTCTGAAATTGATGGAAAAATTTCAGAAATCTTTGTTTCTCCGGGATCTTCTGTCGAGGTTGGCGATAAGCTCATGATGATAGAATTAGAAGGCTGAAGAAGGAACTATCTTCTCGTCAATATGGATTTAATCAGGAAACATGCCTGAATTACCTGAAGTTGAGACATTATGTAGACAATTAGCCGAATGCATTTCAGGTGAAGAAATTATCTCGATAGAGGTTCTGGATTCCAGAATTGGGAAAATTGATTTTCCGGAGAAAGCTCGAATTTCGGGAATCAGCCGGATCGGAAAATGGTTCACGATTGATCTAGAGAATGGTGAAAGCTTACTTTTTCATCTGAGAATGACAGGACGTTTGTTCTACAGCTTACAAAGTAATTTGCCCGAACATACGCGATTAATTCTGAATTTTAAGGGTTACCGCATACTGTTAGTTGATCCGAGGCGTTTCGCCACAGTCACGCTGAAGAAATTTAGTTGTAATCCGAATACCGGAAAGGATGCATTATCCTGTTCTTCCGCAGATTTCCTTTTTAAGGCTGCACGAAAAAGATCGGTGTCCATTAAGAATTTTTTGCTCGATCAAAGTAAACTTTCCGGTATAGGGAATATTTATGCATGTGAAATTCTCTATTCCGCTGGCATTAATCCCTCGAGATCTGTATCCAGTCTTTCATTACACGAGTGGTCTGCTCTCCTAAAATCAATGAAAACCATTCTCAAAAAAGCCGTTTCCTCAAGAGGCACATCCGTTTCAGACTGGCGGGATTTGTTTGGAGAAAAAGGAGATTATCAAAATTTCCTGAAGGTCTATAAACAGGAAGGAAAAAACTGCATTCGGTGTGGAAATATTATTAAAAGAATGAAGCAAAACGGCCGCAGCACATTTGTTTGTTCATGTTGTCAAAAGTAGGTTTTTGATAACTGCACGCAAAATCCTGAAAAAAAAATTAAAGAGGAGACAGGAAATGTACGAATGCACAATATGCGGTTATGTTTATGATCCTGAAAAGGGTGATCCGGAAAACGGAGTAACGCCTGGAACACCATTTTCTGATATTCCGGATAGTTGGATCTGTCCTATTTGCGGGGCTGGAAAGGATATGTTTCAAGCCAAATCCTGACTTAATGACAATTCGTAATGGAAGGCAAGTAGTTTTCCCTTTCCTTTGACTTGACAGATCCTGAATTAATGTGATATCAGCGCCAAAAAGAGATGTTATTTTTTCAAATCGTCAACTCGGATAAAAGAATGGCTAAAAACCATTACACATTCCTGATTGTTCCCAAAAAGAAAAGTTCGGTCAAAAAAATAACGGCATCAAGCACTTTGGTTAAAAGTGTGTCCGGTGGCTTGGTTATTTTTATTCTATGTATCGGGTTCTTTCTTTTTGATTATGCTGTTACAAAAAAACAGGACTACGAGCTCTATAGACTGAAACAATTAACAGTCAACCAAAAGGAACAGATCAAGAATTTGGCTACAAAGGTTAGTTCTTTCGAAAAGAAAATGGAAAATCTGGAGCAATTGGATCAAAAAATAAGATCCATGACGAAGACGGAAAGAAAACAGTTCAGTTCGCAGGGGCAGTTACTTGGGATTGGAGGCTTCGATAATAAGGACTCGGACAACACTGCTGTTTCGCGTATAGAAAAGAATTTAGATCGTTTGATTCAAAATGCTGCCGATAAGGAAAGAAGCTTTACGGAGTTATTGGCAATATTGAAAAAAAGAGAATCGATTTTGGCAGTAACTCCCTCCATATGGCCGGTACATGGCTGGGTTACATCGGAATTTGGATATAGATCGTCTCCATATGATAAGGATAGAGAATTGCATAGGGGAATGGATATCGCAAGCAGACTGGGTAACGAAGTCCGATCTCCAGCTGATGGTATAGTAGCTGAAGTAGTGAACAGGCCGGATATGGGTAATTACGTTGTTATCGATCATTTGAAAGGTATATCAACGGGGTATGCTCATTTGCTCAGAGCAGCCGTGGTTCCGGGTAAAAGTATAAAAAGAGGCGATATCATAGGGTACGTTGGCAACTCAGGACGTAGTACCGGTTCTCATTTGCACTATTGTGTTTATCTGAACGGAATACCAGTGAATCCCAGAAAATATCTCAATTAAAAAAATTTTTTTATTTGTAATTCATTATGGATGCCGGTAAAATATACCGGCTATTTTTTTAAATGTGATTTCCATCCCTTGGAAATCTAATGTCGCAACTACTCGATTCAAAAAAGGAAAAATGCTAAGTTTCTTAACCAAAATAATTGGAACCAAAAATGACCGGGAGATAAAACGCCTATCTGCCATTCTGCAGGAAGTTAATCAATATGAGCCTAAGTTGCTCAAATTGAGCGATTCTGATCTTAAAGAGAAGACCGCTTACTTTAAGCGCAGATTGGCCGATGGTGATGAGCTGGATGATATTCTGCCCGAGGCGTTTGCCGTGGCCAGGGAGACTTCAAGAAGAACTTTAAAGATGCGTCCCTTTGATGCGCAGGTCATTGGCGGGATTGTTCTCCATGAGGGTAAAATTGCAGAGATGAAAACCGGCGAAGGGAAAACATTAGCTGCGACCATGCCTGTCTACCTCAATGCATTGACTGGAAAGGGCGTTCATGTAGTAACCGTCAACGACTATCTCGCAAAGCGAGATGCCGAATGGATGGCCCCGATCTATCAGTTTCTCGGTCTATCTGTCGGTGTTATTGTCCACGGCTTGGATGATAACGAGAGGCGGTTGGCTTATGAATCGGATATCACCTATGGAACGAATAATGAATTCGGGTTTGATTATCTGCGCGATAACATGAAATTCAGCCTGGACGATTATGTTCAGCGAGAATTCAATTATGCAATCGTGGATGAGGTCGATAGTATCCTTATTGACGAAGCCCGAACACCATTGATCATATCCGGGCCGTCAGAGGAATCCACAGATAAATACCAGGTAATCGATCAGATTCTTCCTAGGCTGAATAAGGATCAGGAATATACTGTGGAGGAGAAGACCCGAACCGTTGTGTTGACGGAAACAGGCGTTCAGAAAGTGGAGAAGCTTCTCAAAGTCCATAATCTCTACGATCCAAGGAATATAGAAACTCTTCATCATGTGAATCAGGCCTTGAAGGCGCATGCGCTGTTTAAAAGAGATGTAGACTACGTAGTTAAAGATGGACAAGTAATCATCGTGGATGAGTTTACCGGTCGAATTATGCCGGGTCGCAGATATAGCGACGGGCTTCATCAGGCTCTCGAAGCGAAAGAGAAGGTCAAGGTAGAACGTGAAAATCAGACCCTTGCTTCTATTACTTTTCAGAATTACTTCCGCATGTATGAAAAACTGGCCGGGATGACAGGAACTGCCGATACGGAGGCAACGGAATTTAAGGAGATTTATAAGCTTGATGTTGTGGTAATTCCGACCAACATGCCAATGATCCGGAAAGACCACTCCGATGTGATCTATAAGACGGAAAAGGAAAAATTCAAAGCCGCAATCGAAGAGATCAAATCGCTTTATAAAGAGGGGAGGCCGGTTCTGGTAGGTAGCATTTCTATCGAAAAGTCGGAAATGCTCAGTAAATTGCTTCTTCGGGAAGGGATCAAGCATGATGTTCTCAATGCAAAGAATCATGAACGGGAAGCGCAAATCATAGCGGCCGCGGGTCAAAAGGGAACGGTAACAATATCCACCAATATGGCCGGGCGTGGAACGGATATCAAGCTTGGGGATGGAGTTGCGGAACTGGGTGGTCTTCATGTTCTCGGAACCGAAAGACATGAAAGCAGGCGAATAGACAATCAGTTGCGTGGACGATCCGGACGGCAAGGCGACATGGGTTCGTCGCGATTTTATCTTTGCCTGGAAGATGATCTACTGAGAATTTTCGGTGCTGAAAGAATTTCATCGGTTATGGACAAAATAGGATTCGATGAGGGGCAACCGATTGAGCACGGTATGATCTCTAAAGCGATCGAGAGCGCGCAAAAGAGAGTGGAGGGGCAGAATTTCGATATCCGAAAGCATTTGCTTGAATACGACGATGTTATGAATAAGCAGCGTCAGGTCGTATACGAGCAAAGGCGGAATGTGCTTAAAGGGGAAGACCTCTGGGAAATGATTGAGGACATGAATGATGAACTCATAGATAGTATTTTAGCTGAACATATCGATGAGAAAGCACATCCGGAGGATTGGAATCTTAAAGGACTGGATGAAATCTTATATAAGCAATTCTCTATCAGATTCAATTTCAGTGGATCGTCCGACGGATTGGGAATAGAAGCAATTCGCGAAAAAATTATAGATCAGGTAAAACATCACCTCCATGCAAAAGAAACTGAATTTGGTAAGCCGTTAATGGATTACCTGATGAAATATATTATGCTTCAGTCCATCGATACGCAGTGGAAAGATCATTTGTTGGCAATGGATCATCTTAAAGAAGGCATCGGATTACGTGGATATGGCCAGAAAGATCCGATTCGAGAATATCAAAAAGAGGGTTATGAAACCTTTGCTGATATGATTTATCGGATCAAGTCGGATACCATTGAGAAGCTTTGTATGGTGAGAGTCGAAAAAGGTGAAGAGTTTACAAATGTGTATAGCCCAGCTGATGATTATTTATTAAATCGGGGTCAATCTGAATCCGATGGGATAGTTAAACGGGACGGGAAAAAGGTAGGGAGGAATGACCTTTGCCCCTGCGGCAGCGGAAGAAAATACAAAAAATGTTGTGGAAAATAAAAGTCCTCAGATAATATTTTCCAATTATTTACCCAAAGAATCAGGAATGACCAGATGGACAAAAATATAAGGCTTGGTGTCCAGGGATTTGTGTTTAATGGCCTCCATGTTGGAATTAAAGAAGGACAAAAAAAAGATCTGTCTTTGATTCATTCGCAAATACCTGCAGTAGCTTCGGCTGTTTTCACAACCAATGATTTTAAAGCAGCACCGGTTCTGCTATCGATGGAAAGGATCCGGGAGGGTGTTGTCCAGACAATAATCACGAATAGCGGAAATGCCAATGCAGCCACAGGAGAACAGGGATATAGAGATGCAGTTACTATGTCCCATGTAACAGCTATTGAAATCGGGGTTGATCCGAGCAGAGTTCTCGTTGCATCGACCGGTAAAATAGGTGAATTCCTACCCATAAAGAAAATAGAGGCTGGAATTCCCTCTCTGATTCGTGGTCTTTCTGCTGAAAAGATAGACTTGGCGGAAGAAGCCATCATGACTACTGACAAATTCCCGAAAATAGAGAGGCGTACAGGGAGGATCGGGTCACAGGAAGTTACGATTTGTGGCATTGCTAAGGGCGCAGGGATGATAGAACCAAATATGGCAACCATGCTGGCCTATGTCATGACAGATGCGCAAATAGAGCATAAAGAACTGGATAAAGTCTTCCGAGAATCTTTGGATAGGAGTTTCAATGCCATATCGGTGGATGGATGCATGAGCACAAACGATATGGCAGTTATTATGGCAAACGGTTTTGCACGCAATAGAACCTTGAACTCAGGAACTGGAGATTATCATATCTTTTCGGAATTGCTCTTTAGCGTAATGGATGAATTGGCTAAATCAATAGTCCGCGATGGTGAAGGAGCTACAAAGGTATTGGAAATCGTTGTCGCGGGAGCGAATACGAAGGACAATGCGAAAAAAGTGGCCTATGCTATAGCCAGATCGAATCTCGTGAAGACGGCTTTTTTTGGAAAGGACCCGAATTGGGGCAGGATTATCTCAGCTGCCGGGTCTGTCGGTCTTGGCATTTCCAATGACCAAATGGAAGTTTTATTGGATGATGTCCCCGTCTTCTTCAATGGGCATGGATGCAAAGGCGCCGAGAGCAGACTTCTGGATATTATGGAGCAAAATAATATCAGGGTTACTGTCAATCTTGGGATGGGTAAAGAATCTTTCAAAATGTTTGCCAGTGATCTGTCTCACGAATATGTTCACATTAATGCCGATTATCATACCTGATGCCATTTCTGAAGGCCTTGCTAATCTGCATTGTGGAGAGGCATTCCAAACCAAATAGTTAGGAATATCCTGATTTATAAGCATTTTAGCCTTGCTAAATGCATGGGCTTATGTTAAGTCCCAACCTCAATACGCACACCTTTTGATTGATCCGGCGGTGCTTGAAAAAGTTCTGGTTCAATATGAGAGAGGTGGTGGAAAAAACCAAAGGAGAAAAAATATGTCAAATATTTCGATGAAGCTGTTGCTGGAATCGGGAGTTCATTTTGGTCATCAGACCAATAAATGGAATCCCAAAATGAAACAGTACATTTTTGGGGCCAGAAACGGTATTTACATTATTGATCTTCAGCAAACGGTAGAACTATTCAATACCGCGTATAATTACGTTGTGAAGAGTATTTCGGAAGGCAATGAAATTCTCTTCCTTGGTACGAAGAAGCAGGCACAGGAATCCATTAAGACTGAAGCCGAAAGAGCTGAGATGCCCTATGTCAATCACAGGTGGCTTGGGGGCATGCTCACGAATTTCAATACCATTAAAAGAAGCATTGACCGCTTAAACACTCTGGACAAGATGTTTGAAGATGAATCGATTAATGCTTTTCCCAAAAAAGAAATCATGGGGCTCAAAAAGGAGAAAGAAAAGCTTGAGAAGGTTTTGGGTGGAATCCGGTATATGAAAGGATTGCCCGGAGCGATTTTTGTGGTGGATCCGAAAAAGGAGTCCATAGCTGTTCGTGAAGCAAGGAAGCTCGGCATACCTATTGTCGGAATTGTCGATACAAACTGCAACCCCGATGATATTGATTATATTATTCCAGGAAATGATGATGCGATTCGGGCTATTAAGCTATTTGCTTTAAAAATTGCAGATGCTGTCTTAGAGGGCAAGAAGAAATTAGAAGAGAACATTCAATCGGAATCGGACAAATCTATTACATCCGAGGCTGAATCAGTCAAGGCAGGAAATTCTCCAGAAGCCGACGTTCCGGCAAGCATTGAAGAAAAAGACTCTGAGGCTGTTTCTGAGTAAACATTTCGTTATTATTCTCATTCCAAAGATCAGAACAAATATTGGGCTCTGAAGTGGTAGCAATTGCAAATCCAGTTGATCGCAGTGCGGCTCTTCGAGCTTGTAAAGGAGGACAGAAATTGGAAATAACCGCAAAAATGGTAAAAGATCTGCGTGAAAAAACGGGCGCCGGCATGATGGATTGCAAAGAAGCTTTGCAGTCATCCGATGGAGATTTTGATAAGGCTATAGAATATCTTAGAAAAAAGGGTATGTCTGCAGCAACGAAGCGTTCATCAAAGGCTGCCAAAGAGGGTGTGATTGCATCTTATATTCATATGCAGGGGAGGATAGGGGTACTGGTGGAAGTTAATTGCGAGACTGATTTTGTCGCCAAAACAGATGATTTTAAAAATTTGGCAAAAGATCTCGCAATGCATATCGCGGCCTCGAATCCGACCTATGTTAAATCTGATGAAATACCTGAAGACATTCTAGCAAGAGAAAGGGATATCTATCGAAGCCAGATCCTCGCTGAAGGGAAACCTGAGAAAGTTGTAGATAAGATCGTTGAAGGTAAGCTGAAGAAATATTATGAAGACGTATGTCTTTTGGATCAAAAATTTATCAAGGATACGAATATCACAATCGGAACTCTTCTGAATAATTTGATCGCAAAAACGGGTGAAAATATCATTATCAGGCGATTTTCCAGATATCAACTCGGTGAGGAATTGAAGAAGTAATATAAATCCATATTGATTCTTTTCAGGCAGATATGGAAGTAACTTAATCAGGCTTCGAAATGAAAAAACCGGTTTATAAAAGAGTTCTCCTTAAATTAAGTGGAGAAGCTCTGTCAGGGAAGAGTGAGCATCATATCGATCTCGATGTCTTAAAGCTCATTGCAGGAGAGCTCAAAGAGGTCGTGAAGATGGGAATTCAGACTGGAATTGTTGTGGGTGGCGGTAATATTTTCAGAGGGCAAGCTGCCTATGCCGCCAATATGGATCGCACATCGGCCGATTATATGGGGATGCTTGCGACTGTGATCAACAGCATTGCTCTTCAAAACGTCTTAGAAAGCTTTGGGATGCAGACCCGCATTTTATCCGCTATTGAAATGAAGGAGATAGCAGAGCCGTATATACATCGCAGAGCAATCAGGCATTTTGAAAAAGGAAGAATCGTCATTTTCGCAGCAGGTACAGGAAATCCTTATTTTACTACCGATACGGCAGCCGCGCTTAGGGCGGTTGAAATTCAGGCAGATGTTATTCTGAAAGCGACCAAGGTAGATGGTGTTTACGATAAGGATCCTGTTGTTCATAAAAATGCTATAATGTTTGATAAGATTAGTTATATCGATGTCTTATCGAAGAATCTTAAAGTAATGGATTCAACGGCTATTTCGCTTTGCAGAGATAATAGTTTGCCGATTATCGTTTTTAATTTGGAAAAGAAAGGCAATATCAAGAAAGTCATTTCAGGATATACCATAGGGACGCGCGTTGGGGAGGAATGTGATGGAGAAGATTCTTATAAATCTTAAAGATACAATGGAAAAGGATATCCAATCCTTCGAGAAATCTCTTAATAAAGTGAGAACAGGTCGTGCATCATTATCACTCCTGGACGGAATTAAAATTGATTACTACGGGACGCCAACACCTCTGAATCAGGTGGCTTCTCTTTCTGTTCCTGAAAGCAGGCTATTACAGATATCCCCCTGGGACGTCAGTATCATTCCGCTTATTGAGAAGGCTATTCAGAAATCGGAACTTGGGTTAATGCCGTCGAGTGATGGGAAATTGGTTAGGATTTCTATTCCACCACTGACAGAAACGAGGCGTAAGGAGCTGGTTAAAGTAGTTAAAAAAATGTCCGAAGAATGCAAGGTCAAAATAAGGAATGATCGAAGAGATGCAAATGAAGAGCTAAAGGCGATGAAGAAGGACAATAAAATATCGGAAGACGATATGTTTAAGGGGCAGGCAGATGTCCAGAAGATTACGGATGAGTACATAAAAAAGGCTGACGAGGTTTTAGCTCTGAAGGAAAAGGAAATCATGGAAATCTAATGGTATTCTGTTGTTTGCTGACTGTATTTGTTATTAATATGACTCTGATTAGGAGAGATTTCTTTATTGCCTGCTAACATTATGCAAGTAATTATCAATTTTCGTAAAAATAGTTCGGGTCTATGATCGGTAAGGGAGTCAAATAAAGACTCCCTTATTTTAATTTGTAAAAGCCTTACATTGTGAAATTTAAAATATAGTAGGATAATTAATCACGTGGAAAGAGTATGCAAGTTATAGATAAATCCCGACTTCCTGTTCATGTTGCTATCATTATGGATGGCAATGGACGGTGGGCACAAAAAAAATCCCTGCAAAGAATAGCCGGACACAGGGCGGGGGTGGACTCTGTCATTGAAATTGTAAAGACAGCTAGTGAAATTGGAATTAAGTATCTGACCTTGTATGCTTTATCAGTGGAAAACTGGCTTCGGCCGGTTGCAGAAGTTGATTCGCTCATGAGAATACTAGGAGAGTTTCTAAAAAAAGAACTCAACAGTATGATCGAAAACAATATAAAGCTAAGAACGATCGGCGAAATCAATTCACTGCCCGAAGCAGTGCGTAACACGCTGATTGAAACTATCCAAACTACCGCCTCGCACAATGGCATGGTGCTCAATCTGGCGTTGAGTTATAGCGGCAGAAATGAAATTCTCAGGGCGGTCCGCTCGATCTTAACTGATTGTGAACGAGGGAAACTGAATATCGATGAACTTACGACCCAGAAATTTTCCGATTATCTCTATGAGTCCGATTTGCCTGATCCGGACCTTTTGATAAGGACTAGTGGGGAATGCAGGTTAAGCAACTTTCTTATCTGGCAGACGGCGTATACGGAATTCTATTTTACTGACGTACTATGGCCGGATTTCCGCAAAAATAATTTTCTAGAAGCGATTGCGGATTACCAAAGGAGGGAAAGACGTTTTGGTTTAATCAGTAATCAGTTGGCATAATAAAAAGGAGAGCTGATGCAATTACATGCCAAGAGGTGGATAACAGCGCTCATAGCGGGACCACTCGTAATTTTATTGATTGCATTCGGATCCGAATTTTATTTTGCATTGTTTATTGCTCTTCTCATTGCCGCATCAGCTATAGAATATGGTATTATGTCCTTGGGGGTAGAGGCTAAATGGGACATTGCGGTAGGTATTCTCATTTCGCAGTTGATCGTGTGGAGTTCCTTTTCAGGGGGATTTCAGCACTTAACAGGGGCAGTAAGCGCATCTCTTATTATCTGCATGATTTACTCTCTTTTCAGAAACAGTAACAGTACGATCGATATATCACCCCTTGCAAAGTTAATTTTGGGTTTTGTTGCCGTTCCTCTCCTATTGACCCATATCATCATGATAAGGAGTATTTCCGGCTATCATTGGATTTTCCTCCTGTTTATTATAGCCGTTTCAGGTGATGTAGCTGCCTTTTATATCGGAAGGAATTTCGGGAGAAGAAAGCTGATGCCCGCAATCAGTCCTGGCAAAACCCGTGAAGGTGCTATTGCCTCCATCATTGGAAGCCTTTTGGGAGCAATTATTTATAAGATGTTTCTCATGACAGATATATCTTTTTTTCATATAATTATTTTGGGTTCTCTTACCAATATACTGGGGCAATTGGGCGATCTGAGTGAATCGATGATTAAGAGATCCGGCGGAATGAAGGATTCAGGAATTCTGTTTCCGGGTCATGGAGGAGTATTGGACAGAATGGATTTCTTTCTATTTTCTACTCCTTTTGTTTTTTACTATAAATCGTTCGTGATTGGATGAAGAAACGCGTATCTATACTAGGATCTACCGGATCAATCGGGATTAGTTCGCTTGACGTCATATCCAGAAATCCATCTGATTTCGAAGTCACATGTTTGGCAGCCGGGAAGAATATCGATTTGTTAAATGATCAAATCGACAGGTTCCATCCTCATGTCGTATCCGTGTTGGAGGAGGATGATGCACTGCGCCTTAAAGACATACGAGGAAAGTGCAAAAATATTTCCGTTTTGTGGGGATTGGATGGATATCTTGAAATAGCGAAGCATTCATCCACCCAGATGGTTATCTCGGCAATGGTTGGGGCTGCCGGTCTTCTTCCAACTTGGGAGGCCATACGATCGGGAAAGGATATTGCTCTGGCGAATAAGGAAACCCTTGTTACAGCCGGAAAACTCATAAAGGAAAAAGCCAGGGAGTGCGGTTCTAAGATCCTGCCGATAGACAGCGAACACAGCGCGATTTTTCAATGTCTGGAAGGGCATCGCATTGAATTTCTGAAACGAATCATCTTGACTGCTTCAGGCGGACCCTTTCTACATCTTCCTAAAGAGGATTTCAGAAATATACAAGTGAACGATGCGCTTAACCATCCCAACTGGAAGATGGGAAAGAAAATAACAATCGATTCTGCATCCATGATGAACAAGGGCCTTGAAGTAATCGAGGCAAAATGGCTTTTCGGAGTGGATCTCGAACAAATTGAAATCATTGTTCACCCCCAAAGTATCATCCATTCAATGGTGGAATATATTGACGGCTCGATCATTGCACAAATGGGCATTCCAGATATGAGGGTACCGATTGCCTATGCATTGTATTATCCTGAGCGAGGTCGTATGCCTGCCTGCCGGTTAGAATTGACTGAGTGTAGTGATCTGCAATTTGTGAAACCGGATTTTGATAAATTCCCCAACATCCGCTTGGCTTACGAAGCCGGCAGAAAAGGTGGTATTATGCCGGCTGTTTTAAATGCCGCAAATGAAGTTGCCGTGGACAAGTTTATTAAAGGAGAAATTGCGTTCACTGATATTTCTCTGCTGGTAGATCAAACAATGAAGGCAATGAGAAATAGAGAGCCCCTGACGATCGATGAGATTCTTGAATCGGATCGATCAGCCAGGGACATAGCAAATAAAATAGGACAGGGGATCGGCCATGTTCGACACTAATTTATTCTATACTCTTTCGGGCTTTATCTTGCTGTTGGTAGTTCTGATCTTTGTGCATGAACTTGGACATTTTTTGGTCGCCAAAATTTCCGGTGTCGGTGTTTTGAAATTCTCGCTCGGTTTCGGACCAAAATTGATTGGTCGAAAATACGGTGAAACAGAATATATTATTTCCGCCATTCCTTTGGGAGGATATGTCAAACTTCTCGGTGAATCTGAAAACGATGAGATTTCGGTGGAAGATGAATCGAGATCTTTTTTGAAGCAGTCGGCATCAAAGCGCATGTGCATTGTTGCTGCGGGGCCTCTCTTTAATTTCCTCTTCGCTATCGTAGCATTCACGTTTGTTTACATGATTGGCGTTCCGGTTATGACCGCAGAGATCGGAAGCATTCAGAAAGG
>DHHG01000199.1 GCA_002403175.1 Syntrophaceae bacterium UBA4778
ACTCCATCAGTTTCTATTTACTATTCACTTTTTTACTTCTGACTAACTTCCAACTTAGTTTAACCCAAATCGCAGAATTCCCGCATCTTGGCTACCGCCGGCTCTTTCCTGCCTGTCACTTGTTACTTGTGATGGTCTCGTAAAAAGTCCGAAAAGAGCCATTTTTGAAAAATGGCACCCAGTAAATACAACAAGTTACAAAGCTGAATTCAGCAAAATATGACTTTTTACGAGGGCATCACTTGTCACTCGTCACCACAGCCCAGCCGCTATTCACTATTCACTATTCACTATTTACTCTTATATCTTCAGTGCCCCTCCAGCCAGAAGAATCGCCCTCTGGCGGGAAGTAACGGAATAGCCTACCTCAAACGTCTTGTCCCTGGTCGTATTCCGGATACTCAAATTCTCTCCCTTCTGGAGATGTTCTCTCACATTTTCGATTTCTAAAAGATCGCCGGTTTCCAGGCTGTCATAATCCGCAGGATTTTTGAAAACGAGGGGCATGATCCCGAAATTGACCAGGTTCGTCGCATGAATCCGTTCGAACGATTTGGCTATAACCGCCTTTACGCCAAGATACATCGGGCAAATAGCCGCGTGCTCCCGCGATGATCCCTGTCCGTAAGATTCCGAGGCGACAATGATATTATGTCGACCCTCATCCCTCAACCGCGCTGCCCTCTTGGAAAAATCGGGATCGACTACTTCGAAGACATAATTCGCATAGGTCGGGATATTGGAACGGTATTTCATACGGGCTCCCGCCGGCATAATATGATCTGTCGTGATCTTGTCTCCTACTTTGATAGTCGCGATTCCGTCGATCCGGTCCGGCATGGGAGAATTCACCGGCGGAGCTCCGATATTGGGTCCCCGCGCGATCTCAACATATTCCGGATTCGGCGTATCCTGCGGTTTAACGATCATGCGATCGTCGATCAGAAATGTTTCCGGTATTTTGATTTCGGGATAAGCCATACCGAGCCCTCGCGGATCGGTTATCTTCCCCGTGATGACGGCTGCTGCCGCCGATTCCGGGCTCACCAGGAACACATCGGCATCGACCGTCCCTGAGCGCCCCAGGAAATTGCGGTTGGATGTCCGGAGCGATACCCCTTTCGTTTCCGGGCTCTGGCTGTTGCCGATGCAGAACCCGCAGGCATTCTCCATCAGACGCGCTCCGGAGGCAAGGAGGAGTCCCAGGTAGCCGTCCCGGTCGAGATTTTCCATCACCTGCTTCGACCCGGGTGCCACAATCAGACTCACATCGGGGTGCACAATACGACCCCGCAAGATTTCCGCAACCGTTGCCATATCTTTATAGGAAGCATTCGTGCAGCTTCCGATACAGACCTGATCGACAGGTGTTCCTTCCAGCTCTTTTATCGTTGCAATATTATCTGGACTGTGCGGTTTTGCTGTCAGCGGTACAAGCGCTGAGAGATCGATCTCGACCACCTTTTCGTAAACCGCATCCTCATCCGCCACGATCTCGGTCCAGTCTTCCTCTCTACCCTGAGATTTCAGAAATTTCCTGGTAACCTCATCGCTCGGGAAAACCGATGTGGTCATTCCGCATTCCGCCCCCATATTCGTGATGGTGGCACGTTCCGGAACCGACAGGGTTTTCACTCCATCACCGCCGTATTCAAAAACGCAATCGACGTTCCCTTTGGTCGTGAAGATCTGGAGGACCTTCAGAATGACATCCTTGGCGGCAACCCACGGAGAAAGCCTCCCTAGGAGATTGATCCGGATCACTTTTGGGCAATTCAGAAAGAAGGGCATGCCTCCCATGGCCCGCGCGACATCGAGTCCTCCGGCACCGATCGCAATCATGCCGATACCGCCCCCGGTCGGGGTGTGGCTGTCGGACCCAAGGAGAGTCTTGCCGGGTTTTCCGAAACGTTCGAGATGGACCTGGTGGCAAATACCGTTTCCTGCACGGGAGAGATACAAACCGTATTTACGGGCAACGCTCAGAAGATAACGATGATCATCCGCATTCTCGAATCCGATCTGGATCGTATTGTGATCGATGTAGCTCACCGAGAGTTCCGTCCGGACCCTGGGAATCCCCATCGACTCGAACTGCAGGTAAGCCATCGTACCCGTGGCATCCTGGGTGAGCGTCTGATCGATTCTGATTCCGATCTCCTTTCCCGGCACATAGTTTCCTTCTACCAAATGACTTTCGATTATTTTCTGAGTAATTGATTTTCCGCCCGACATCGGCCTGTTACCTCGCTTATTCTGAAATGAAGAATCGATAGTTTTAACTGAACCGATCGATTTTTGCAATTAATTAGTGTGCATCGCTAAATTTTCCGAAGGTTTAGACAACTTGTAGAGACCTTATCAGTTTAACAGATCACATTGAATGGGACAGGCCCCAATTTATTTTGGAAAGATCCGACTAAATAATTATATAATCATAATAGATTGTCTGGTCGAATATCGCTTGCTAAAATCTATTTCGCGGGATAGAAGCATGTCCGACCACTATGTTGTTACAGAAGTGACGGTTTTATCCGATCGAATCTAGAACTCAGCACTGCAGTGGACGTTTTTTTCAGCAGCCTTTCGGGAGGCATTATGCAGTTTTTACTAATCCGTTGGTTTTTCATGATGGTCTCCATTATCGCAGCCGCCTACATGATTGATGGGATTCGGGTCAGCGGCTTTCTTTCCGCCTTCTTTGCAGCGGCAGCCCTGGGTATTCTGAACGCCGTTTTGCGTCCTGTGCTGTTCATCCTCACCCTCCCATTAAATATCCTTACGCTGGGATTTCTCACATTTCTTATCAACGCGCTGATGCTGAAAATGGCCGCCGGAGTCATTCCGGGATTTGATGTGGTGGGATTCTGGCCCGCTGTCTTTGGATCGCTGGTAATCAGTATCGTAAGCTGGCTTCTGAATACATTGATCAGCGACGGCCGGAAAAAGAAGGCAAAAAGACATGTCGATGTGATTGAACTGAACAGGAAGGACGGAGATCGATGGGAATAGCGGCTCTGACTCCGGCCATGAGGCAGTATGTCGAAATCAAGGAGAAGTATAAGGATTGTATTCTGTTCTATCGCATGGGCGACTTCTATGAGATGTTTTTCGAAGATGCCGTTACCGCATCCAAAATTCTGGAGATAACCCTCACCTCAAGAAACAAGGGGAAAGAGGATAGTGTCCCCCTCTGTGGATTCCCCTATCATGCGGCTTCCGGATACATCACGAAACTGATCGAGAACGGGTTCAAGGTTGCAATTTGCGAGCAGGTAGAGGATCCGAAAGAGGCTAAAGGGATTGTCAAGCGGGAAGTCGTTCGCATTGTCACGCCGGGACTGGTAATCGATGATGACCAGCTTGCAGCCAAGGAAAACAATTTCCTGGCCGGTATCGCCGTCGATAACGGAATGATAGGCCTCGCTTTCACCGATATTTCGACCGGAGATTTTCGCGTAATCGAATCATCCGACCGTGATTTTTTCTGGAACGAACTGGCGTCACTCGATATCCGGGAAATCCTGGTCCGGGAGGACCTGAAAGGGAGCCAGTTCCTCAAACGGATTTCCGTATCAAAGCATGACCGTCTGATCAATTATCTATCTTCCGGCTATTTTGAACGGCAGAGTGCAGAACAATTGATTTGTGAAACCTTTCACAGTGCGCATCCTGCCGGAATCGACTTCGAATCGCATACTGCCGTTTTCTCCGCAGTTGGCGCAGTGCTCGGCTATATAAGCGAGACACAGCAAAGCCGGAGCCATATCCGATCCATTGAATGGCATCGTACCGGGAATTATCTCTTTCTCGATGAAACCGCAAAACGCAATCTCGAACTCTTCTTCACCATTCAGGATCTGAAAAAAAGAGGATCTCTGTTCCATATCCTCGATCAAACGGTCACCGCTATGGGAGGACGCAGACTCCGCTGGTGGCTTCACTATCCCCTGATCGACCCGCAAAAAATTGAGGAGCGCCTGACTGCGGTCGGCGAAATAAAGGACCATCATCTGCTGCGGGAAGAATTGCGGAAGCAGCTCGCAGGCGTTTACGATTTGCAGCGGCTTGGAAGCCGCATCGCTATGAAGGTCGCCAATGGTATCGATCTGATCGCACTGAAAAACTCCCTGAAACGTCTTCCGCCTGTTAAGGAACTTCTGTACAACATACAGAGCCCGCTTATGCTGTCCCTGGCCACCGGAATCGATGAAATGCACGATATCGCCGATCTGATAGAGGCCTCCATTCGCGAAGAATGTTCCCCTGCCCTGCACGACGGCGGAATCATCCGGGAAGGCTTTCATCCGGATCTCGATCAGCTTATTGCAATCATGAAAGACGGAAAGAAATGGATCGTTTCGCTGGAGGAAAAGGAGAGGAAGCGGACTGGAATCAACTCCCTCAAGGTGGGATTCAACAGCGTTTTCGGCTATTACCTTGAAGTAACCCGTAGCAACTCTCATCTCGTCCCCCCTGATTTCGTCAGAAAACAAACCTTAGTTAATGCCGAAAGATACATTACGCAGGATTTGAAAGAACTCGAAGACACCGTTCTGAATGCCGAAGATAAACGCAAAGACCTCGAATTCAAGCTCTTTACGGAAATCCGGGAAAACATCTCCAAACAGATCGACCGTATTCAAAATACGGCAGCCCGCGTTGCGGATCTCGATGCCCTCGCCTCACTCGCCGAAGTTGCGGAAAAGTATAACTACTGCCGCCCCTTTGTGGACAATGAGGACCGGATTGAAATCCGTGACGGACGCCATCCTGTTGTCGAGCGGATGCCCCTTGCCGAAGGTTTCGTGCCGAACGACACATGCCTGGATTGCTCGGTCAATCGGTGCATTATCATTACGGGACCGAATATGGCGGGCAAATCCACCTATATCCGTCAGGTAGCTCTACTGGTTATCATGGCCCAGATGGGGAGTTTCGTTCCCGCATCGGAAGCAAGGATAGGCGTCGCCGACCGAGTTTTCACCCGAGTCGGTGCGGCTGATAATCTGGCACGGGGACAGAGCACATTTATGGTCGAGATGACCGAAGTCGCAGATATTCTCAATCAGGCCACGCGGAAAAGCCTGATCCTGCTCGACGAAGTCGGGCGCGGCACAAGTACCTTCGACGGACTCAGCATTGCCTGGGCGATTGCGGAGTACATCCATGATGCGGCGCGCCTGGGCGCCCGGACTCTATTTGCCACCCATTATCATCAATTGATGGAGATGGCCCTGACCAACGAAGGAATCAAAAATTACCATGTGGCCGTAAAAGAATGGGGAGACCGGATCATTTTCCTTCGCAAGATTGTGGAGGGGGGTACCAACCGCAGCTATGGCATTCAGGTTGCGAAACTGGCCGGAGTCCCCGAAGACGTAATACGCCGCGCCAAGGAAATTCTCGCCAATCTGGAAAAATTTGAATTCGATGATGTGGGTATGCCGAAACTCGCATCGAATCAAAAGAGCGCTTTACCTCAAAATCCCGGACAGCTCAGTCTTTTTGCAGCACCGGAGGATCTCATTTTGCGCGAATTGCAGGATCTCGACCTTCTGAACATTACACCTCTTGAAGCGCTGAACCGGATCGGCGAGTGGAAGAATAAACTGAAGAAATAGTCCTGAATCCGGTTGGTTTTCATATCGCTTTCATTTGAGTACCAGATTCTTTTTATTTTCCGAGAGAGTCCATTTCTGATCTGTTCGGTATCTCGGACCTTCAGCAAGCCGATTCCGCCCTCCGATATCCCTTGATTTTCTCATCCTACTTACCTATGGTACCTTCAAAGCACAAAATCAAAGATCTTCATGAGGTAAATGATGTCTTTCTGGAAAAGGATTCTCATCGCAATACTCGTGCTCATTCTCTTTCTCGGTGTACTATTCTTTGCCTTGCCTCCTCTTCTCAAACCAATACTGATGGAGAAACTCAGCAGGACACTCAACCGGGAAGTTGTAATAACAAAGATAACCACTAACCCCTTCAATCTTACAGCAAGTGCGGAAGGTGTCATTGTCAAAGATGTGAATTCGTCACGGACTTTCGCATCATTCGATCAACTCTGTGTCAACATACAGGGTATTTCATCTCTATTCAGACGAGCCGTGGTCCTGAAAGAAATTCGCCTGGTCCGTCCTTACATCTATATAGAACGCAACAGAGACGGCAGTTATAATTTTTCGGACCTGATCCCTAAAGAGCCCAAGAATGAACCAACCAGCCAGAAAACGTTCCCGTTTTCTTTGAACAATATACAAATTATAAACGGAAGTATCGATTTCGAAGACCGGCCGGTCGGGGTCCGGCACACCATTCGCAACATCCAATTGGCTGTCCCGTTTATCTCCGACATCGGACAGGAAATCAATTCCTATGTGGAGCCGCGCTTTTCGGCAACAATCAACGGCAATCCATACATGTTATTCGGTAAAACCAAGCCCTTTCTGAGCTCCAGGGTAACCAGTTTCGATCTGGACATGCGGGATGTCAATGTTCCCTATTATCTGAACTATGTCCCTCTTGAGTTGAATTGCAAGGTGAAATCGGCCTACCTGGATACTAAACTGGCAATCCATTTCATTATGGCCCAAGGTAAATCGCCTTCGATTCAGGTATCCGGGAATATAGGATTGAAGCAGATCGAACTTGACGACCTGCAAGCTCGTCCTATTCTGAAGATTCCTGTGATAACAGTTGCCCTCGCTTCTTTTGAACCTCTGGTTTCGAACATTCACCTGTCCAAAGTTGCTGTTCAGACGCCTGAAATTTTGATCCGAAGAGACCAGGCAGGCAAAATCAATCTTACAACTCTCGTTTACTCAGAAAAACCCAAACAAGCTCCAATAGAGAGTAAAGAGCAGCCACGCGAAAAAAAGAAATCATCTCTACTTGCCATGGTTGATGAATTCACGATGCAAGGGGCTAATATTACCTATTTGGATATGCAGACGAAAAAGCCCGTAACGGTGAGGATGAACCCGCTGGACCTTACCATCAAGAAAATAGCCATGGGGAAAAAGTCTCAGGAAAAGGGCAGTATGGATCTTTCTGTCTCCATCAACAATAAGGGCCTGGTCACTGCAAAGGGGCCGTTGGCTCTGGATCCTTTCTATCTGGATCTTGCCATGGATGTGAAAGATCTGGAGATTCGACCATTCCAGCCGTACATTACCGACCAGGCAAAAGTGAACGTGCTCCGCGGGATCATTAGGACTGGAGGACGTTTAACACTGGATCAGAACGAAAAGGGCAAGATCAGGGGTAACTATACAGGGAAAATAGCCATTTCCGATCTTGCCTCCGTTGATCAGGCTTATTCCAGATCTTTTGCTTATTGGAAACAGCTTTATTTGGAGGGAGTTTCCGTAGGATTCAATCCTTCCCATGTGAATATAAAAGGAATTTCCCTGGCGGATTTCTACACCAGAATTATCATCCATCCTGATGGTGTATCGAATCTGCAAAAGATATTCAGTGCTACCGAGAAAGCAAAAGATAACGCCGTTCATGCCAATGCGACAGCTGGCTCTATTCCCTCAGTGAAACAGAAGGAGGAGGTGAAAGATATCAAAATCGGCAGGATTACCCTCCAGGGGGGCACCGTAGACTTCATGGACCAATTCATCAAACCGAACTATTCGGCAAGAATGCTGAATATCGGGGGAAGCATTACCGGACTGTCTTCACAAAAATTTACCAGGGCATCCGTTGATCTGAGAGGGAATCTCGGGGTTGGAACACCTGTAGAAATTACGGGGAATATCAATCCGCTCGCGAAGGAGCTTTATACCGATATTAAGATGCGTTTTAAAAATATTGAGTTGAGTCCGGTGACACCTTACTCGAACAAGTATATCGGATACCCTGTTGTAAAGGGAAAACTGACGTTTGATGTCGCCTATCTCATCAGCAAGCAACAACTGAATGCCCGAAACAATTTTACCATCGATCAGTTGACTCTTGGAGAGCGCGTCAACAGTCCCGATGCAATCAAGGCACCAATTCCGCTTGCTCTAGCCCTGCTTACGGACAGAAACGGCCGGATCAGTCTCGACGTGCCTGTATCCGGAAGTCTCAATGACCCCAAATTCAAAGTATGGCCGATCATCTGGAAAGTAATCGGTAACCTGATTGATAAAGCCGTAATGGCCCCCTTCTCTTTGCTTGCCTCTCTTACAGGAGGAAATGGAGAAGAGCTGAGTTATGTGGAATTTGATGCCGGCAGCAAGCTCGTCGGGCAAGCCAATCAGAAAAAAATTCAATTACTGGCCAATGCTCTGGCAGAGAGGCCAAATCTCAAGCTGGAGATTGCCGGCTTCACGGACTCCGAAAAGGATGTCGAAGGGCTGAAATCGAACGGATTACAAGCTCAGATAAGAGCACAAAAAGTTAAGAAGTTAATGAACCAAGACGTGGCAGACAATCGGGCGCATGCATTGGAACGGGTCGTAATTGAGCCGCAGGAATATGAAAAGTATCTTACCTTGGCTTACGAAAACGGGAATTTTCCCAAGCCGAGGACTGCATGGGGCCTGCTCAAAAAACTCCCTGCAACGGAAATGGAAAAGCTGATCAAGAGCCACATTGAAGTAACAGACAATGATCTGCGCAGGCTGGCCGCTACCAGATCAGAAAAGGTGAAAGAGCAACTCCTGAATTCAGGAGGAGTTGATTCCAGCCGCATCTTTGTCGTTGAATCTCGCTCTGTAACCCCGTCGAGAAAGGACAATGTAAAGAACAGCAGGGTGGAGTTTAAACTGAAATAAAAAGAAGACCAAGCGTACTGGGTTATAGGGGGCAGGCTATATGCCTCATCCCCTTGGACCCTTGGACCCTTGAGCCCCCATCGGACCCTGAGATTTGCTTTCGAGCCGTTCCCGTACATAATCAATATGAAGTCGAAGGGAGTAGAATTGATCGGCAAAGGAGGCCGGCATCTTCATTCTATTCACGGATTGTTCTATGTCGGCGAGCTGGGAAATCAGGTCACTATCAGAAGCCGGTTTTCTACCGGCCTTCGCGGTTCTGTTCAGATCGGTTTCAAGCGCGAGCAAGGCGCGATACCAGCGCAGGATTTTCAGTTTTATTTTCCAACGATATAAGGAAGGGATAGCCTTCAGTCCCGGGATCAAAATCAGCACGAGTGGAACGAATACCATGATAATGCGGTTGATGAAACTCGCCATCCAGAAGGGCAGATATCGATAAAAGAAAGTCTTTCCCGACTTGTAGTAGCGTTGTGCATCGTCGCTGATACGATACTCTTGCTCGAGCGGCCTGGGAAACTCGCCACGTTTCTGAAACATACCGGAACGGCCATGCACTTCCGTAGCCGTTTCGATCAGCAGGTCTGAAAGGGCCGGATGCAGATCTTCCCTGGCAACCAATTCGACGGTAGGACTGATCAGGCTGATGTCCCGGTCGGGAATATTTTTGCCGAAATCGATGGTTCCTTTGAGGAGCACAAGTTTATTCAGATAACCGATGCGGCGGGTGTAGGCATCTGCCTGGGTAAAATCGAAAATGCGTATGCCCGGTGTGCGAAACAGATCGCGCATGTTCTTGCTGGATGCGGAATCCCCCATCATGAACGCACCGTCTATTTCCCCTGATTTAAGAGCATTTTCCGCTTCGTCATCATCCATTTCTAGGAGAGTCGTTTTTCCACCCGGTTTAATCCCGTTCAATGCAAGCAATTCCAGGGCAAGGACCTGAGTTCCCGTCCCGTCTTCGCCGATGGCCAGCCGCTTCCCGGAAAACCGGGATAAAAGATCAACAGGCCGGCTGCTCCGATAAAATAGAAAAAGGGGTTGGTAAGCAATGCTGCCCAGTGAAACCAGATTATCGGTCTTTTCCCCTTTGGAAATTCCGCTTTGCACAAAACCGACATCCACGCGGAAGTCCGGGTTGGCGAGCCGTTCCAAATTTTCCAGGGAGCCTTCGGAGGGGATGATTTTGAGCTTAATTCCGTTCTTGGTCAGGATCTTCGCATACCGTTCAGCCGTTTTTTGAAAGCGGCTGTCCGTATCCCCGCTCGTGATGACAATCGTGCGGGGTGGGGCTGAATGGGAAAACCAGAACAAAGCTGCAACAAAAAGAACGATTGTGAAGACAGTGGCGCTGATGGCTGCACCCGGTCCCAACCCGAACGTTTCGGAAAGAAATCTGCGGATTCCATTAAACCCTGATTTGAAAACTTTTGTGACCGGCATTGTTTCCTTCAAAGATAAGAATATAAATTCCCATGTTCGATTTGATGATGTCCCATAATATGCTGCAGCCCTTATATACTGCGCTACGGAACACCTTTCGATGCAGGGAAATATATCAGAAGATAAAATGGTTGAACATATTTTATTTTTTGCGCTGAAAGGATGTTTGATCGGAAGGACAACCCTCCTGTCGAAGGCGGAAAGGAAAAGGGGGACACTGTTATCTTCGTTCCCGGTCGAGAAAAGAACCTAGAAATACACTCGTCTGAGAATGATTTCCAATCTCAAGGATGCATTTCGATCAAAATTTATAACTTCGTCGAATTCACAAACAGAATCTGAAAAGAGTATGGGACCCGAATCGCTTTTCTTAAGGCATTGCCTTCGAAGCTTAATTACCGGAGCGCCCGGTGGTCTTTTTTGTTGTGGCTGATTTAGTAGTGGATCGTCCCCGGGAAGTCTTTTGTTTTGCAGCTGAACTGACCGGCCTATGATGCTGACCTCTTTCGAGATCCCGCTCTGCGCTCCTGCTCGTTTTTTCGGAGCTTGCACTTTTCTGAGGAGGAGGAACCTGCACGCCGGCACGGCGAGCCTTGGAGAGACCAATGGCGATCGCCTGCTTTTTTGACTTGGCTCCGTGTTTTCCCTCACGAACGTGCTCCATTTCTTCGCGTACAAATTCACCTGCCTGTGTTGTCGGGGCTTTCCCCTCGGCGGCATCACGGCGTGCGCGTCTGATCGTCTTTTTCTCCGGCATAAATGTGGCCTCCTTTAAAGGAATCAATCATCTATTCAATTTAAAGCCGCTATGAACAACCTATTCGAACTCCCTGAGCAGAGTTGCCACGAATCTTTCCGGATCCGGCAAAAATCATGTAGAAAGTTTTCGCCGATTATGCCCTCAGCTCCCTTTCCCTGGTCTGCTCCCTGGAGAAGAGCTTGGCGAATTCGGACATCTCTTCGGATAATAATTCCAGAAGATCGTCCATCGAGAGAATCCCAACGAGTCCTCCTCTGTCATTGACAACAATGATTCTCCTGATACCTTTGGTTCTCATGCACTGGATGGTCTCCCAGACACCCTGGCCCTCTCTGACGGTAACCGGTTCATCACTCATTATGTCGTCTGCATATACACTGTCGAGAGGCAAATCC
Source organism: Syntrophaceae bacterium UBA4778 (assembly GCA_002403175.1). Next base: position 11,373 of record DHHG01000199.1, read on the forward strand.
TTGGCGATGATCTCTACGATGATATCTCGATCTGTGAGAATACCCGCCGGGATGACTTCTCCATCTCTTTTATCTGCAATGACGACGTCCCCAACATGATACTGCCGCATCAGTTTTGCAGCCTCCTGGATACTGGTTTTCCTTCCCACAATGACCACATCACGGTTGCAGATTTCGCCTATGGACATGATCTCACCTCCTTTTGGATTTATTGAATCGAACTCCGGAAATGCGGTATTGCTTTATTTCCATCAATTTGACTAATATTTTTACACAAAATGTTTATCCGGACTACATTTAATTCGTGGTAGTCGTTTCCAATTTTGCCGTCTTGTTTAACGATAGGAGTCGCTCTATGTTCTCAACTCAAGAGGAATGTAAAGGATTATGGATCGGCAGACTTCGATACGGAGTCGATCTGCTGGAGGAAGTAACGGGGCTATGTAAAAAGGAAAATATCAGGTCCGGTTGGTTGACAGGATTGGGTGCGGTGCAGAAGGCGCACATAGGATATTACAATCAGGAAAGCCGTGAATATCAATACTTCGCAATCGATCAGCCGCTGGAAATAACAAATCTCACCGGAAATATCTCGATCCGGGATAACAGTCCCATGGTGCATGCCCATATAACACTGGCGGACGCTAGCGGCAAATCCTATGGAGGCCATCTCGCCCCCGGTACGATTGTTTTCGCTTGTGAATTGAAAATCGAGATTCTGAACGGCTTGGTATTGGAGAGGCAATACGATGAGAAAACGGGCCTGACCTTATGGCCGGCAGGCTGATAACTGCTTCGGGAGGTAATGTATAAAAGCGCAGTCTCAGACGCGAGAGCAAAAGTCTATTGCCGATTCACTCAGAATAAGATCCGGCAGGGGATCCCCAGTTGATCAAATCCCGCCTTCAACTCCCTCGGAAAACTTTTTTGAGGTCGACACAGGGTGGGAAGATGGAATGTAAATAAGCTTCTTATGAAGAGACCGAATTAATATTCTTCAGTCTTATCTAATTCTCCTTTTCCCATAAAACATCGGGGTTCTTTTTTTATATTCCATGTACTTTGTACCGAATCGTTTCTCCAGTTCGTATTCCTCAAAGTATCTCAATTCCAGATAGTTCAGGAAGATGAAAAGAGGTGTATAAAAGAAAACGAGAGAAAGAGACTGAAAGGCAAAACCGATCCCGAACAGCATAAAAAAAACGCCGGCCAGCATAGGGTTTCTGCTGAATGCATAGGGGCCGTTCGTAATCAGCTTCGGAGGGGCTTGGAAAGATACAGGATTTTCTTTCAATTTCGTGAAAGCAAGAACAGACCATAACCAAAAAACCAATCCCAGTAAAAACAAGGGAGCGGAAATAAGGAAATTAACGGGATATTCCGGGAGAGTTGGAAGATGCAAAGCTCGGTCCGTCCGGAATGACAAAAAAATAAGGAACGCAAGAAGGGTAATATAGAAAAACCCGGCGAGGGCAGTTATAATAGCGATACGTCCTCCGGATCGAGAATCAGGATAAAGTTGCTCAAGCCTTTGCCCGTGGATTTTACTCACGCATCCCTCTGAAAATCGAAACCTTGTGATCAGGGCCTGCCGATCAGAACCTTATTTGACTGCAATTACCGGACAGGGGGCATGTAAAATGACATATTGAGCCGTGGACCCCATCAGCAATTTGCCGACTTTCGAGATCTTTACCACACCAATGATGATTTCGTCTATCTTGTTTTCTTCTGAAAACCGGACAATATCTTCTCCAGGCAAAAGTCCCCTATCGAGCAGCATTTCCACGCATTCTACACCGTGCTGTTCGAAATACTCCTTTACGCTACGCATTTGCGATTCTGCTGATTCGAATTCGGCTGATTTATCCCCTTTACCTTTCAACGACATGAGAATATAAACCCTGCCGTTGAAAGCCCTGGCGTGTTCGGTTGCGAGTTTAAGGATATCATCCGAAACGGCATCTTTTCTGTATCCGATGGCTATATTCATCTTTTTCAAATCCTTATGGATTGGTTTTATCCGGTCACTATTTTATACAGACTGCCAGTACCTGTTTAAAATCAGTCAGTCCCTTTATGACCTTCTGAATCCCGTCCTGAAGCAGCGTTCTCATTCCTTGTTGAGCGGCAACCTGACGAATAGCTTCCACCGGTTCACGTTTCGCAATAAGTCGTTTGATCTCATCCGAATTCACAACCAGTTCGTGAAGCCCCATTCTTCCCTTATAGCCGGTGTTATTGCATTCCATGCACCCTTTCGGTCTATAGAGGGTAAATTTCTCATTATACGGCACGTTGATTTCAGGAAAAAGGTCGGAACCATAGAAATCGGCCAGGTGATCGTATTCCTCCTGCGTTGGATGATATGCTTCCTTGCACTTCTTACAAAGCGTTCTGATGAGTCTTTGGGCCAATACACCAAGTAAGGAATCGGCAAAATTAAAGGGGTCGATTCCCATATCGAGGAGACGCACCACGGTTTCAGGGGCATTGTTTGTGTGCAGGGTACTGAATACTAGATGCCCCGTCAAAGAAGCTTCCACACCGATTTTGGCGGTTTCGAAATCCCGCATTTCACCCACCATGATAACATCGGGATCTGCCCGAAGGAATGCGCGCATGGCGTGGCTGAAATCGAATCCGATCTTGGGGTTGACCTGCACCTGTCGCAATCCTTCCTGGGTGATTTCAACCGGATCTTCCGCCGTCCATATTTTTGTGTCGGGTGTATTGATGTGGTGCAACGCCGCATGCAGGGTCGTCGTTTTACCGGAACCCGTCGGCCCCACGCATAGGATGATCCCGTAGGGTTTTTCCAGCATGGAAACCAGGGCCTTGTAATTTTCAGGAGACATCGCCATGTCTTCAAGCCCCATCGTCTCCCCCTTGGCCAGGATTCTCATGACCACGTCTTCCACATTCCCCTGTGTTGGAATGGTGGCGATTCGAAGCTCAATCTCGTCCCCGCCCCCTCTCTTGAATCTGATCTTTCCATCCTGGGGCAATCTTCTTTCCGTGATGTCGAGATTGGCCATAATTTTGATTCTCGATACGACGGCGGCCCTGTAATTGTATGGAAAGGTTTGATACCGGATACAATCGCCGTCGATTCTGAAACGGACATCAACGGACTTCTTCTTGGGACTCGGTTCGATATGAATATCCGATGCGCGCCTGAGGTGGCCATCATTGATGATCTTGTTGACAAGCTGCATCACAGCGCTGTCCGAGTCGGAAACATTCTCCTCTTCTTCCTCATCAGTGTGTTCCGTTATTTCCAGCTTTCCAAGAATATCGCTGATGGAGATCTGACTTCCTTCTATCCTATAGAAGCTGTTGATAAATTTTAAAATTTCATCTTTCGAAGAGACATTATATTCGATTTTCTTGGTTTTCAGGATATTCTCGATCATATCCCGTTTGAGGATATTGTTGGGATCATCAACAATAACCCTGATGAGATCTCCTGACTTTTCAAAAGGAACCCACAATTCCCGCCGTAAATATTCCGGCCTCAGATTTCTGCAAAGCTCTTCCGGAGCGGCAATTTTATCGCTGAAGAGGATATATTTGCATTTATAGAAGTCTTCCAGGGACTGGCAAACGTCCTCCTTTGGTATTTTGAATTTTCGGACCAGGTATGTTTCCATCTGTTCATCGGATTTTCTGGATTCCTCCCAGGAACTGTCAAGTTCGGTTTCCTTTAAAAAGCCTCGCGCAATCAGATAGTCAAACCTTGTTTTTCGCCTGCGTCCGATTCGTTGCTGATTATAGAAGGCAATCCCCAGGACATCGGCAATTTCCTCGAGAAAAATCCTTTCTTCCGGGCTGAAACGTCCTCCCCCCTTGCGATTGAGGATCTGGACGACCCCCTTCAGGCTGCCTTCATGCATAATGGGAACTGCAAGTACCTGAGCTGTTCTGAAGCCCGTTTTTCGATCCCAACTTTCATCAAAAACAAGATCCTGATCGATGGTCTTTATTTCATGGCGATCGTAAGCATCAGCAACATTGATACATTGTTGGGTCGAAGCAACGTACCCTGCGATACTTCTCTTATTGATCGGTAGCCTGATCTCATTTATTTTCGTACCTGCCAGAAGCATGGAATAGATTTCATTCCGGACCGGATCGGCCACATAAATGGTCACGGAATATGCATTGAAGAGACTGAGGATACCGTCTTTAAGATCGACCAGAATCTGCTTGAGATTCTGAGCCGCGTGGATGCGATTTGTTATATTCTGGAGGGCACTGCGCAAAGCAAGCTGCTCTGCCAATTCGCTTATCTGCTGCTGCTTGGTATTATTGATCATTGAACAAAAGATCTCCCGCATGAGAATAGGCACACTTATTCATAGGGAATTTATCGCTCAGAATCAATAAAAACTTGAATCGCTTCAAGAATATTCTTTCAGGGAAAATGACTGTACCTGTGCGCAAAACACAGCTGAATCAGACTTCCTTCGTATTTTTCGGGAACTGCCTTCATGCTATGGTTTTTCAGCGAGTGCATCTGCCCGATTCCGGGTGCATATCCGACTACATCAATGCCGCCAAATCAACCGGAATCCAGGTGAACCCAATTCAGGAGGCGTCATGTCCACGGCAGTCCCTTATGTAACCGCCGCCGAACTTCCCAAAACCCCTTTGGTTCTCAATGGCCTGTCTTCCAGGTTTATGCGCGACAACAGGGTTGTGCCCCTCGAAATAAAAAATAATATTTTGAAGGTACTTATGGCGAATCCATCAGATGCCTGGGTGATTGATGCCCTGCGAATGGCAGCTGATACTGAGATTGATGTAGTTGCCGGGGACCCGGACATGATTGACGATTACATCACCCGGTTTTACAACCCCGACTCACAGGACATGAATACAATCATCGATACGATCGATACTCCTGATTCGGCGGCAGAGGCGGACGAGGATATCGGGCATCTGAAAGGGTTGGCATCAGAAGCTCCGATTATCAGGCTAGTTAATCTGATCATATCCAGGGCCGTGGAAAGCAGGGCCAGTGACATCCACCTGGAACCTTTTGCGGACGAGCTTAAAATTCGTTATCGAATTGATGGGGTGCTGCATGACATTGATTCTGCTCCGAAAAAACTTCAGGCAGCCCTCATTTCCCGGATAAAGATCATGGCGAAACTCGATATAGCGGAAAGGCGTCTCCCTCAGGACGGGCGGATCCGCCTGAAAATCGGTGCCAAAGAAATTGATCTCAGGGTATCCAATGTTCCCGTTCTTCATGGCGAGAGCGTGGTTATGAGAATTCTCGACCGGGAGGATATCGTTATCGATCTCCACAGGCTGGGCTTCCCCGAGCAAACACTATTCTCCTTTCAGCGCCTGATATCCATTCCGAATGGAATCATTCTCGTCACCGGTCCAACTGGAAGCGGAAAAACGACCACACTGTATGGAGCGCTGGATAAAATCAACTCACCCGATAAAAAAATAATCACTGTCGAAGACCCGATCGAGTATCAGCTCAAGGGCATCAATCAAATCCAGATCAAGCCCGTCATAGGTCTGAATTTCGCAAATACATTGAGGGCCATTGTACGGCACGATCCCGACATCATCATGATTGGAGAGATCCGGGATCTTGAAACGGCGGAAATAGCCATCCAATCCGCTTTAACAGGACATCTCGTTTTCGCCACACTTCACACCAATGATGCCGCAAGTGCGGTCACAAGGCTACTCGATCTGGGAGTTGAAAATTTTCTGCTTTCCTCGACGATTCGGGGGATTTTGGCCCAGAGACTTGTCCGAATCATTTGTACGTCCTGCCGGATTGCAGATGAAACAATTCCAAACTACGAACTCGGTCGCTATCGGATGAACAGCGATATACCCCGTTTCAAGGGAACGGGATGTGAAAATTGCGCTTTCACGGGTTATTACGGGCGAACAGGAATATACGAACTGCTGGAAATCAATGATGAAATTCGCAAACTGATCCTCAAGAACACCGACTCTAGCACTCTCGAAAACGCGGCACGACGGCAAGGGATGAAAAGTCTTTTTGAAAGCGGGGTTGAAAAAATTGCAGCGGGAATAACTACATTGAGCGAGGTACTGCGTGTAACACAGGAGGCATGAGTGGCTGTATTTTCCTATCGTTCAACAGATCTGGATGGAATCATATCGGAAGGAACGATTGAGGCACTGGATGAAAGGACGGCCCTGGAAAGGCTGAAGCATTCCGGCCTCATTCCTTTGAAAATCACAGCACGTAAAGATACCTTCGGTAAATTTTCATTCCGATCGAAAAAGGACCTGTTTATATTCACGTCAGAACTGTCATCGTTACTCGGTGCCGGGCTCCCTCTGGACAGTAGTTTGCAAATCCTGTTCAGCATAGCCGAGAACAAAGAGATGGCAGCGGTGATTCAATCAATTTTGAAATCAGTCCGGGAGGGGAATTCCCTTTCGGAAGCCCTGCAACGGCATCCCGATGTATTCTCGAATCTTTATATAAATATGGTCCGGGCCGGTGAGGCTGGAGGAGTGCTGGATTCAGTATTAGCCCGTCTTACAGAGTTTCTCGAAGCAGCCAGGGAAATGAAATCTCATATTTTATCAGCCATGGTCTACCCCCTCATCCTGGTTATAACCGGCATATTATCGATCATCATCTTACTTACCTTCGTCCTTCCCCGATTTGCCGTCATCTTCTCGGAACTTGGAGGTTCCATTCCGGTTACCACCCAACTGCTACTCTCCATCAGTAATTTTCTCCAATTATACGGGTGGCTTGTTGTCTCGGTTGCAGTGGGAGGATGGCTGTTCGCCAGGCGCTATATTCGAACCGGACCGGGCCGCTACCGGTGGGATGCTCTGAAACTCAGGCTATGGGGTGACCTGATCGGTAAAATGGAAACAGCCGTGTTTTGCAGAACGTTGGGCACCCTTCTGAAAAGCGGCGTACCTCTGATCCAAGCGCTACATAATGCCAGGGAAATCGTCCGCAATCGGGTTATTGCGACCTCTCTGGATGAAGTAGTGAAAGGGGTAAAGCAGGGCATGGGCCTGTCATCCCCTCTTGCTGCTACGGAGAGGTTCCCGGCGCTTGCCATATCCATGATCAAGGTTGGAGAGGAAATCGGACAATTAGATAAGATGCTGATCAAGACAGCAGAGACCTATGAAAAAGGCATGAAAGAGACAGTCAAACGATTTATCGGAATTCTGGAGCCCGCTCTTATTCTGATCATGGGACTGATGATCGGATTCATTGTCGTCTCGATGCTCTCCGCAGTGTTCAGTATTATCGACTTGCCATTATGAATATCAGATCCGTATTGGAAGAAAGCGTTCAATCAAAATTCAATGTGGAATGAAAGAACAGAATTCACTACCGGCCGGGAAGGGTTTTCGCTGCTGGAGATCCTGATCGTGTTGTCGCTGATGGCGATCATTTTCGGGTTTTCTACCTTCTTTTTTGCCGATCGGCTTCCGGCTGCCAGGCTCGACGCCCTGGGAAGGGATATTTCGGCCGGCATTAGACACGCAAAATCGCTGGCCATATCCGAAGGGGACCGTCGTTATTTTATGATCGATCTTGACCGAAGGAGTTTCGGGGTTGAAGGGCTTCCTGAAAAAAAAATACCATCGGATATTACCATTTCGATTCGCGACCGCTTCGGCGGGGAAATCCATCAGGGGCAATACGCCATAACTGCATGGGGAGTCGGCAGTATCGAGGGAGACACAATCCTGCTGGGCACAAAGAGAAAGAAAATCGAGATTCGAATCGATCCTATCCTGGGTTCCGTTATCCTAAAAGGGAATGGTATTTAATTATGACAGGCAATCTCAGGCGAAAACCACAGCTCCAGAATGGAGGCTTTACGCTTCTGGAGATCCTAGTGGCCTTGTCTATCTGTGCTCTCGCCCTGTCGGTCGGATTCCAGCTTTTTGCCTCCGGGATGCGGAATATTACGACATCGGAGGATCACGTCTATGCCGATATCAAAGCCTTCGCCAAAATGAAAGAGATTCTGCAGGATGAAAATCTCACTGATCGATCATGGACGGAAGCGACCAATGACGGTTACCTTTTGAACATAACCGTAGGCGAGCATTTCGCGGAAAGAATGGCGGAACTTCCTGTCAAGCTCATGGAAATCCGGGTTCTGATTCGATGGGGCAAAGGTAACAAAACTTATTCTCATGAGGTCAGCTCACTGAAGCTCATAAAGAGGGGTTGTCCTTCATGACGAGACCTGGCCTGATTCCCGGAAAGGACGATTCACCTCAAACGGAAAATCCGGCAAAGCAAATTCCATTTGAACAGTTAAACTTGGAAATCGGACCTTTACGCAGATACCTCATAAAAACCATTTTCATCGGAAACAGACACCGGCTCTACAGAAACCGAAACGCGGTTCGGCAAGCAGAGCAATATTACTCACACCAGCAGGGATTTACCCTTCTTGAACTGATACTCGCTGTATCCATGCTTCTCATGATTGCGCTCCTGATCGCCGAAGCCATGCGGTTGGGAGTACGTGCTGTTGATGCCGGGAGCGGTAAGGCGGACCATCTGGAACGATTCAGGATGACCATTTACATGATGAACTCGCAAGTTGAATCCCATTTTCCGCCTCTCCGAAAAACCGATTCCGAAGCAGCAGCTTCTTCTTTCAGCGGAGATGCAAGGTATCTGCGCTTTACAACCAATCACTCCATCTGGAGCGGGAAGAAAGGGTATGTCATTGCTGCCTACCGAATAGAATCTGCAGGTGACGGGAAACAGTCCCTATATGCGGAAGAGAGCGGGATCCACACAGTCGACCGAAGAGAAACCCTGTTGATCGGCGGTCTCGATGAGATCTCATTCGCTTACTGCCGCAGAGATGTGATCCGGGAGGAGGAAATCTGGACTCCTGTATGGCTGGAGCCGGAAACGGTTCCCGACAAGATCCGGATTCAGATACTATTCAAGGGGAAACAGTTTTCGCTCATTTTTCCTTTGAGGGTCCGGCATTCTGCCGGAGCAACTCTAATGCAGGGAGATACAGAGGTCATGAATGGTTTGCAGAACGAAAACCGTTGATAAAGACATGGCTGAAAGTAAAACGCAAAATGGGATCGCTCTTCTGATTGTGTTGTGGACCGTAACCATTCTGATGGTAATCGGCCTCTCCTTTGCTCAATTGGTTCGGACGGAACTCAATGCCAGCATTAATTTCGGTACAACCTTAGAAAACCAGCTACTGGCAGAAGCCGGACTGGAAAGGGCATTGGCTGAAATCGTCTATCGTTTCGCTCAAAGAGAAAAGCGGATACCCATTGATGCCCGCGATTATCTGAAAACAGACGGTACTTGGTATGAAGGTACATTGGGAAGAGGATGCTACCGATTTCGAATCATAGATGAATCAGGAAAGCTCAATATCAATAAGTTAACGGATCGGTCCGGAATCATTCTGATCAATTTTCTATTAAAAAAGGGGGTCTCCTCCGAGATGGCCGAAACGGTAGTAGATTCCATTCTGGATTGGAAAGATGAAGATGAATTGCATCGCCTTAACGGGGCCGAGAGCGACTATTACCAGTTACTGCCGACCCCCTATAAAGCCAAAAACGCCGATTTTGAAACTCTGGAAGAACTCCTTCAGGTCAGAGGGATATCCGGTGAAATGCTCTTTGGTGAAGGTGATTTTAGTTTGATCGATACCCTCTCGGTCCATGCCCCGGGAAATAAGATCAATCTCCTTTCGGCACCGCGAAACCTGATTGCAGCCATACCCGGCATTTCCTTACCAATGGCGGATCGCATCCTCGAATTGAGAAATGGAGCGGAGGACATGACGGAAACCGATATTCGGGCAATCCTGGGCGACAACTATCCAGAAGCCGTTAGCGACATATATATCGGGGAGTCGGATGTTTTTACGATTGAGGCGGTTGGGAATCAGAAAAATGAAAAGAAAAAATACACCATCCGAGCGATTGTAAAAATGCTGGGTGACGGTCAATATATCTACCTGTATTACAAAAATCCGTCAGGATAAATACATGGACGCAGCGGCTGCCAAAGCGAAAATAAGGCGATTCACGCCGGATCTGAACAGCCTGAAACATGGCTCAAAAAGATCTGTTCAGGTTTTGTTGAGAATTCTCGCATTTAGCCTCGCCGATATCGGATTCATGCCCCAAAAAAGCATTTGCATTGGCATCGGCGAACGACGGATTTCCATAGCTTATGGATCGCGATTTATGGGACGCATCATGGTAAATGGTTGGAAATGGCAGTTTCTAAAAGAGATGGAGGGCATGTCTCCCGAGTCGGTAAGTTCAAATGCAGCCTCGGTAATCCATGGATTTAAAAGAAAGGCCGAGGTGGTCTTATGCATTCCGCAGACATGGGTTTTGACGCGAACAGCCGATTTTCCCCTCTCTGTTACAGAAAATCTGCCTACTGTGGTTTCTTGTGAGTTGGACAGACTGACTCCTTTCCATGCCGATCAGGTATTTTATGATTATATGATTTTGCCGGAAACACAAACAGTCCCACACTCCGATTCACCTGATAAAATCCGTGTGATGATCAGTACCTGCAAAATTGAGCGAATTGATCCCTATCTGGAATCCTTTCGTAAAAAAGGCATTAAAATCTCCCGCTTAACACCGGAGCTGTATTGCCGAAATATAGCCCTTGAGAATTCTAATAAAAAGAAACAGCTCAGCCATAAAGAAAAGAAGAAACTGTTCCCACATCCTGCGGGGGTTGTCCCCATCAGATTACCGGAGGGGGAAATAGAAATCCCTTATCCGGCTATCGGAGGCGTACTGGATTCTTTAACGCCGGGCCAGGAAAGATTCAATCTGCTTCGTAAAGGAAAACGCGATAAGGTTCGTATTCCACACACATTGACCACTGTCCTTTTACTGATTTTGCTTGCCGTATCTATACTTCACCTATTCGTCCCTCTTCACTTTCAGGAGGAGCGCCTGCAAAAGATTGAGAATCAGATCAACCTGCGAAAAGAAACGGTTAAGAACACAGAAGCATTGAAGAGAGAATCGGAACTGCTCAGAAGCGAGATTACCACGATCCGCCAATTCAAGAAGAGTCGCCCGGCAGCGGTTCAGATTCTGAAAGAAATCACAGCAATCCTCCCCAAAAATGCATGGCTCTCCAGGATCAAGACGAATGACCTTTCCATTGAAATCGAAGGCTATACAACGGGCTCAGCAGCAGAGCTCATTACCAAACTGGAGGGATCGGATCATTTCAAGAAGGCCGAATTCGTCTCACCTACATTCAGAGACCCCAAAAACAACTCGGAACGGTTTGTTCTGAAAATGGAATGGAAAGGTAAGGCGGTTATATGATATTTCAAAAAAATAACTTGCTATTCGCCATCCCCATTTTGGTCATTTGCTCCGGATTGATTTTTTACAATTATGTTTATCTGGATATGCAGGAGCAATTCGCTTCCGTCCAACGAAATGTTGCTTCCAAAACCCGGCTTCTGGAAAAGCAAATATCCCTCCTGGCCCAAAGAACACAAATAGAATCCGATCTCCGTTCGCTCAGGGAACAGAGGAAGGCTGAAGATCTCAAACTCCTTGAGGGGCGAACCCCTGCACTTGCCGCTGCAGCCTTACAAAACACAATCAAAGGGATTTTGACCTCCTTCGGTGGAACTATTTCCAGTCAGCGAGTCGAAAATCCGGAAGAGCACGGAAAATTCAAAGCCGTTTGTGTCATAATGGATGCCGTCCTGCCCGATTCAAAAGCACTCAGCGATGTCCTTTATGCAATTGAAACACAAACTCCCTGGCTGGTCATCCGGGAATTGGATATTCGCGTCAGGGATTATCGTTCACCGCGGGAACTCACCGTCAAATTGAAGATAACAGCGCTGAACTCGGGAAAACAGATATGAATTTCATAAAAGACCCGGAGCGGATATTGAGTAGCTTCAATCTTCTGAATCTGATTCTGGCAGGAATCACCTGCACCTGTATCTTGACCCTTTCCATTCCCGAATTAACGGCCAATCCTGATATTCAATTACCGAAACCGAAACCGGAACGGAGCAGACCGGTTGCAGAACAAACCCCGGATTCAGATCCCTCACTGGAAGATGCCATCCTGATTGCGGATCAAAATCCCTTCCATTCCACCAGGAGGATCATATTCAAGAAAGATGAGAAAATAGAGGCCCGACCGGACATAGTTTTATATGGAACGATGATTACAAAGAATGGTTCGTTTATTTATATGGAAGATAAAAATTCCCCCCTTGCATCACCAGGCAGGGGGAAAAGACAGCGCGTGATGAAGAAAGGAGAAGTAATCGGAGGTTATGTTCTGAGCGAAATCCTTTCGGATCGGATTATTCTGACGAAAGGTGAGGATCGCATCACCGTCCATCTAACAGGCCACAAAGATCGTTAAATCAGTGGACATCCAAATTGAATTTGGCTGTAATCATCCGGCCGGACCGATTGATCTTAATCGCAATAACCCAAGGCCCTTCCATAATGAAATGCATTCGCGTGCCGTAGATCCCCCCTCTTTGGACTGCATTCGTTCGGTAATTCATGGGCGCCATTCTCGGCATAGGGGGCATATAGTAATTCACCATGATGGAAGCATCATCAACCGTTTTACCCTCTCCATTTCTGAGACGAATGGATAAAAAATTATCCCCGACCACAGGACTGCGATCCAGCCAGATACCTATTTCGTATTCACCTGCCCTCTTTACCCTTTCGAATTCACCCGCCAGGGAGGGAACCGATAAGATAGATATAAGAAGGATCAACCCCGCCATGGTCACGGCTCTCGGCGCAATCGGAAGCATCTTTCTTCTGGAGAGGGCGGTTAGATAGAACATATTTGAATATTTACTAAAATTTCCGGCGTCGTGCAATATAACGTTGCGTGCTCTCCTTTTTGTTTTCCGCAATGTATAATCCCAGGTGTTGTCCTGGTTCCCTGATCGTTAAAACTTACAGTGATTTTAAAAATAATACTTTAATCATTCTTCTTACCGATATGTACGCAATTCGGTCTATGTTAACCTTTCTTTACTCTCTTAATATCAAATTTGTTTTTATGAAAACGCACCGGTCTCCGGGCACCTACATCTAGTCCCGATTCACTATATTTTGAAAAAGGAGCTATCATGAAAACTATTATGGGAAGAGCAATGAGAAAATTGGTTCTTTATTTTTGCATCGTAGTTTTAATCCTTATAGTCATGCCTGCTTCCGGCATGGCGGTTTCGCTGTCCGCATCGAGTCAGGCGAGCATACTATGGGACAGCATCAGTTTTTCATCCACCGTTAACTGGCTCGATCCTACCGGAGCAGATACCCGCGGCAGCTTCTCCGCCGCTGCTGTGGGATTGAACACCCCCGCAGATCCTTATTCCGGGGTCGACTATATCGATGGAGCGCCCTGGGGTAACACAACGGCCACCCAGTCGTTTGCAGATGCCACAGGAAATGCCAGCGGGTCGGCTTACACCAGTGTCCCGGCCTTGCCGACTTTGACACAACAGTATGCCTCTGCAAGCCTCCTGCTTACCCAACCGGGATTTGCCAGTATCGATATAGCACAGGCTGTCCTCAGCGGGCAATTCACAGTCCCTGCCGCAACCTCATTGAATATCTCCGCGGCATACCATGTGGAACAATTTCTGGCCAATGACCTCGATATAAATGGCTCGGCGTCCGTTTCCTCTGCAGTCGGTTTGAGATTGGCCAATGCGGATAATGATTCCCCCTTTACCTCTGATGAACTTCTCTTCTCTCAACTGCTCACCGGGTTGGGCTCTCCCTCCAATTTCATACAGGACGGCACCTTGAATCTCGCTTGGAATCTGGTACCCGGAATTACCTACGATTTCGAAAGCCAGGCCAGCGTTACGGCATTGGGAACCGTTCCGGCTCCAGAGCCGGTACCGGAACCGGCAACCATACTGTTGATCGGTAGCGGCATCATCGGCCTGGTACGATTCAGAAAAGGATAAATTAAATCAATTTTGGAGGGGAGGCGCTATGGATATGAAATTTACCAGAAGACAATTTATTAAGGGAGCGGCGGTCTTGGGGGCAGGAATGGCCCTACCGCTCAAATTTGGAGTGCGGAGCGCCCATGCTTTCTACCAGAGTCCCGGACTTTCGAAATATGCTACGATACTCCGCAGCGTCGGTCCCGGCCAGATTCCGGTTGCCATTCCGGATGGAACATCCGCTCCTGTTACGGGAGTGGCTCATTACAAGATGGCAATCCAGCAATTCACGGACCAACTTCATCCGACCTTCGGCCCGAATTCGACAAAACTGTGGGGGTTTAATCCTTACAATGCACTGGGGGTGAACGGGATACCGACTCCGGCCCATTTGGGAGGAATCATTGTTGCCCAAAAAGGCACGCCGATCCAGATCACATTCCGTAATAATCTTCCTTCGACAGCTATCATTCCGGTTGATAGAACGATCCCGGGCGCCAATCAAGCCCAGAACAGGATAGCTGTCCACCTTCATGGCGGACTCGTTCCCTGGATCAGTGATGGAGGCCCATTCGACTGGTGGGCTCCGAACGGTACACACGGACTCAGTTTCCTGAATAATCAGGTACTCCATCCATCAGCTGCCGCGAATGAAGCGGAATATTATTATGGAAATAATCAGAGCGCCCGGTTTGTCTGGTATCACGACCATGCGTGGGGTATAACCCGCATAAATGCTTATGCAGGAGTAGCATCGGGATATATCATCCGGGATGCGGCCGAAGCGGCGATGCGCAATTTCGGATTGCCCGATTTTATCGAAAATGGCGGATACGAGCTGCCGATAGTCATTCAAGATAAAATCTTTGTAAGCTCGAATATCGGAAGCCTGGATCCTACCTGGGTTGCGAAGGGTCTTCCGACAACACCGGGGAGCCTCTGGTATCCTCATATCTACGAGAAAAACCGCTGGCGGCTTCTGGGCTCCGCAAGTAGATTGCCCAATCCTTCAGTAATAGCTGAAATGTTCGGCGACACCATGCTGGTTAACGGCACAGTCTATCCGCAGATCAACATTGAAGCCAGACCATACCGTTTCCGTCTGCTGAATGCCTGCAATGCACGATTCCTCAACCTTCAGCTGCTGAAAGCGAACACCGACACAGCCGACGGTGTCACCATCGTTAATGGACAGGCGATCAACGATCCAGGCCCCAACTGGCTTGTCCTTGGAACCGAAGGTGGTTTCCTTTCGAACCCGGTTACCGTTCCGTCGAAGGCACCCTTCGATCCCACAACCCTTCTGGGCAGCCTCGTAACCGGGAACGCGGAGCGCTGGGATGTGATTGTCGACTTTACCGGACTTTCCGGAAATTCCTATATTCTTTATAATGATGCCCCGGCCCCCTTCCCCGGTCCCGACCCACGCAATGACTATTACTTCGGGAATTTGACCAATCCTGTCGGACCTACCCAGCCGGGATTCGGACCGGACACACGAATCATGATGAAATTTAATATTGTTCCGGCGCAGGGAAACGTACCCCCCGTAACCCTCACGCAGCCCGGCAATTGGAATCCGGGGATTGATCCCTTCCTGATTCCTGTGAGCAATATCGTGAATGGAACCTGGACCGTACCTGCCGGGGCGACTGTCCGGAGGTTGACTCTCAACGAACAGTTCGACGCGTACGGGCGCCTGACACAGTTCCTGGGGACCGACACCGTGGGTCCCTCCGGGAAGCTTGGCAGAACCTATTCCGATCCGGCTACGGAAACACCCACTGCGGGAGATGTAGAAGTCTGGGAGATCGGCAATCTTACCGGCGATACGCATCCTATCCATTTCCATCTTGTTAATGTCCAGATCCTGGACCGAACTCCTTTCAATGCAGCAACGTACACCGGGGGCGCATTCACGCTGACAGGGCCGCCCCGCCCCCCGGAGGCTTACGAACTCGGGTGGAAGGAGACGGTCAAAATGCATCCGGGAGAAGTAATCCGGGTCATTATGAAATTCGATGTCCCACCTATTCTGAAGGCAGACGGAACGACCGTGGTCCCCACACCACCGAGCCCGCGGACGGGTGGCAATGAGTATGTCTGGCATTGCCACATCCTTGAGCACGAGGAACACGATATGATGCGGCCTTTGGTCGTTTCTTAAGGAACAAGTAGGAAACAGCTAGCTCACAAATTGAGGCCCTGCAATACGCAGGGCCTTTGGATTCTATTCCCAATCGATGAATCGCCATGAAAAGGATAATCTTAATAAGCCTTGCATTTGTTATTATCGGGATTTCGTTCGGAGCAGGCTTTTGGCTTCGGACGAGTTATCCTGAAACGGTCTCTCTAAAAGCAGAACCAATCGGTTCTATGAGCAAATCCGTTTCTCCCGATTCCGATGAAGACTCGTCTCTTGTCCCCGGAACCGTCGAAATAAGCGAAGCCAATCGAAAAAGAATGGGAGTCCGTCTGGAAACGGTTGAAAGAAAATCGCACAAACAAAGTATCAGGCTGCTGGGACGGGTCACTGCCGACGAGACCAGGATTTACCGGATCAACGCCGCCGTGGAAGGTTGGATTCGGGATGTTACGGAAGTCACAACCGGAAGTCGTGTCGGGAGGGATCGGGTCCTCGCCTGGTTTTACAGTCCCGAATTTCTGAGCGCTCAACAGGCATACATCTATGCCCTTTCATCCATGGACCGGTTTCAGGCAAGCGGGAAGGAACCGACTGCCCAGATTGCACTGACGCGTCTCAATCTTCAGCAATACAAAGACACTCTGCGAAATTTAGGGATGTCGGATATCCAGATTGAGCAAATAGGAAAAACCCGTCAATACACTGAATCGATCGAGATCCGCGCGCCTGCGGGCGGATTCGTGACCTTCCGCAATATAACCAAAGGGCTGCGATTTGAGAAAGGGACTGAACTATTCAGGATCGTAGATCTGGCACGGGTCTGGATTCTGGCGGATGTTTATGAAAATGACATCGGGGGTATCCGGCCCGGAACCGGCGTGAAAGTATTCCTGAAACAGCAGCAGAAAATAATTCCGGCCAGAGTTTCCGGGGTTCTTCCGCAATTTGATGCAACAACGCGAACCATGAAAGTTCGCCTTGAGGCTGAAAATCCTGAATTCGCCCTCAGGCCTGATATGTTTGTGGATCTGGTTTTTCCGCTGGAAACATCCGAAGCACTGACAATTCCGGCAGAGGCCGTTATCGATTCGGGATTGCGGAAAACCGTTTTTATCGAAAGCGGCAGGGATTTCCTTCAGCCTCGGGAGATAGAGACTGGTCGCAGATACGGCAACCGTGTCGAGATAGTTCGCGGACTCGCTCCCGGTGAGCGGATTGTCGTCTCCGGTAATTTTCTCATCGATGCAGAAAGCAAAATGGATCTGGATCTCACCGGAATGCCTGGCGAGCGGAACTGTACCAAATAATTTTACTATCATATAGGCTGAGAAGATAAGAGTCGTATTGTCCTCCTCTGAATTGACATATATCCGTGCCACCAACACGTCCTAATTTCAGTTTTTCGGGCTTTGCCGATCGGGGTAAAATGATTAATAAGATTATCGATTTTTCTGTCCGGAACAGGATCATTATCTTTGCTCTGACGGCGGCAGCCTGCCTTGCAGGATGGTGGTCGATGCGGAATATGGCGCTCGACTCCATTCCCGATATCAGCGATACCCAGGTAATTATTTATTCACGCTGGGACCGCAGTCCGGAAATCATAGAGGACCAGGTCACATATCCGATTGTAACAACCATGACAGGGGCACCAAACGTCAGGTCGGTCCGGGGATTTTCTGATTTCGGGTATTCCTTTGTCTATGTAATATTCGAAGATGATACCGATATCTACTGGGCTCGCTCCCGAACACAAGAATATCTCGCATCCGTTCTTCCGCGTCTTCCGGAAGGGGTCCGAACCGAACTGGGCCCGGATGCCTCCTCTCTCGGTTGGGTGTTCCAGTACGCACTCGTAGATCATTCAGGGAAATACTCCCTGGCGGATTTGCGCGCCTGGCAGGACTGGTATCTGCGCTTTCACCTGAAGAGCGTGCCCGGTGTTGCCGAAGTCGCTCCGATCGGGGGATTCAGTAAACAGTACCAGGTAAATGTCGATCCGAACCGTCTTCAGGCTTACGGTATATCGATCAATCGGGTTGTAGAGGCCGTCAGGGGGGGAAATAGGGAAACAGGAGGACGCCTGATCGATTTCGGCGGATCTGAATATATGATTCGCGGTCACGGTTACTCACGATCCCTTCAGGATTTCGAAAACATTGTCTTGACGGCGACAGACAACGGCACTCCGGTTCGCATCCGTGATATCGGCCAGGTTGCTCTGGGACCAGAGCTGCGGCGCGGCGTCGCCGATCTGGATGGTGCGGGTGAGGTCGTTTCCGGAATTATCGTTATGCGCCATGGCCAGAACGCATTGGAAGTTATCGATCGCGTGAAAAAAAAGATCCGGGAAATTGAGCCGGGGCTTCCCAAAGGTGTGAGTATCCTGCCGGTCTATGATCGATCCGATCTGATCCGGCGTTCTATTGATAATCTGAAATCCACGATTACTGAAATCATTCTTATCGTGGTATTTATTATCATTCTTTTTTTACGGCACATCCCGAGCGCGCTGATTCCGGTGATTACGATTCCGGTTGCGGTGCTGTTGTCGTTTATTCCTTTTCGAATGTTGGGAATCACAGCAAATGTCATGTCTCTGGCGGGTATCGCCATAGCAATCGGTGCCCTGGTGGATGCCGCCATCGTGGTAGTCGAACAAACGCACAAGGGCCTGGAGGATTGGGAAAAAGGGGGACGGCGAAAAGAGCCCCGCGAAGTGGTTATAGCAGCCGTGAGACAGGTTGCCGGTCCGAGTTTTCTCGCTCTTCTGCTGATCGGTGTGTCCTTTCTCCCGGTGCTCACCCTGGAAGCCCAGGAAGGACGCCTCTTCAAGCCCCTAGCCTATACCAAAACGTTCGCAATTGTAATCGCCGCCTTTCTGGCCATCACACTTGATCCTGCCCTGCGCATTTCTTTAACAAGGATGAATCCGGTCACCGTCCGACCGCGGTGCTTGAACAGAATCTGGTCGGCAATTTTCAATCCTTCGATCCAGGCTGAAGAGAATAACCGAATCAGCAGCTCCCTTGTCCGTGTTTATGAGCCGGTCGTAAATTGGACTCTGCAGCACAAATGGCTTGTGATCACGGGGGCGCTTATCATGATGATGGCAACCGTTCCCGTTTTTCTAAAATTGGGTTCGGAATACATGCCCCCTTTTGAGGAAGGTTCTCTTCTCTACATGCCTACAACACCGCCCGGAATATCGATTGCAGAAGCAAAAAAACTGCTGGAAGCCTCCGACCAAATTATCAGAGGTTTCCCTGAGGTCGAAAGGGTACTGGGGAAAGCAGGTAGGGCTGAGTCGGCTACCGATCCGGCGCCATTATCCATGCTGGAAACGCTTATTATTTTAAAACCGAAGGAGCAGTGGCCGCATATTGAAACATGGTATTCAGGATGGTCTCCAAATTGGCTGAAGAGTTTTTTTCGCCTTTTTACCCCCGATCACTTGTCTCAGGATGAACTCATTCACCGGATGAATGAGGCCCTGCAATTTCCGGGTGTAGCGAATGCCTGGACCATGCCGATCAAGGGAAGAATCGAGATGTTAAGCACCGGCCTGAAAACGCCGGTTGGACTGAAAGTAACCGGTCCCGATTTAGAAACAATCGAAAAAATAGGGACTCAGGCAGAATCTGTCCTGAAAGGCATCAGGGGAACTCGTGGCGTATTTTCAGAGAAAACTGCCAGAGGCTATTTCCTCGATCTCGATTGGGATCGAGAAGCTCTTTCCCGATACGGTTTGAGTATCGATGAGGTACAGGAAACTGTAGCTCGCTCTATCGGCGGAGAGAATGTAACAACCACCGTCGAGGGGCGGGAGCGCTATTCCGTCAATGTTCGCTTTATGCGCGATTTCCGCTCCGACCCGGATATCATTGGACGCGTACTCGTTCCTGCTGCAGGAGGAAAAATTCAGATACCTTTATCTCAACTGGCTCTGATCAGCACAAAGACGGGCCCTTCGATGATACGCAATGAAGACGGATTACTGACCGGATACGTATACATCGATGTCGCTGGCCGGGACGAGAACGGTTTCATCACCGAGGCCGGTCGAATTCTGAAGGAAAAATTAAGCCTTCCAGCCGGGTGCGCACTGTCCTGGAGCGGACAGTATGAGGCTGTAAATCGCATGCAGAATCGCCTGAAAACGGTCATTCCAATGACCATCCTGATGATAACTATTTTGCTCTACGCAAATACCCGATCCCTGATCAGAACGGCAATTGTCCTGCTGTCTGTACCTTTTTCCGCGATAGGCGCCTTCTGGTTTCTGTACTTACTCGGTTACAACATGAGCACCGGTGTATGGATCGGTCTCATCGCCCTCCTTGGTGTCGATGCCGAAACGGGCATATTCATGCTTCTGTATCTGGATCTTGCCTGTGAAAAGGCCAGACGACATGGTCATCTGAGAAACATCGAAGATATTAGGACTGCCGTCAAGTACGGAGCCGCCCAGCGATTGCGTCCGAAAGTCATGACCGTCGCCGCAATGTTTTTCGGCCTGGTCCCGATCATGTGGTCGAATGGCGCCGGCTCCGATATCATGAAGCACATTGCCGCACCCATGATCGGCGGCATTGCAACTTCATTTTTTCTGGAACTGTTGATCTATCCTGTAATTTATCAGAGTTTGAGAGAGTACCTCGAAAGGAGAAAAAACTCGGCGCTCACGCCCGAGTATCCGGCGTATGCGGAAGGATAAAAAATTAAAAAAAAGGAGGTAAATATGAAAAAGAGAATCCTGATGTATCTGATCGCGGCGTTTTCGATCATTTGTTTTACCGCCCACAACGGTCTGGCCGAAACAGGATCGGCACCCCCAAAGGCACAGAAAACCATTGTGAAAGGTAAAATTGATTATGATGAACGTTACGGAGGATATTATATTCGTGGAGAAAACCCTCCATCTCAGCTTTTTATTGTGAATCCGGATTCAAAGAAATTGGATGAATTGAAAAAGCGCGACGCGAATGTACAGATTGAAGGTCGGCTGACGATGGGGGCAGACCATATAAGAATTGATAAAATAAACGGCCAAAAATATCCCTGATGCCGGTTAAGGACGCTAGCTTCGAATTTGAAAGAAATATACACATTTATCATGAGGCGGTTCGTTCTGTTTCAGATCCTCTCATAAGATAAAAAAGCAAAAAAGAACAGGGAGAGTACGATGAAAAAATACATCTTTTTATTTATCGCGGTGTGCTGCTTTTATTCGCTTCAGGTTTTTGCAAATGATGATGTGAAGGAATTTCCAACCTGTAAATATTGCGGGATGGATCGCCAGCGATTTGCAAGCAGTCGTGTCGTGATTGCTTATGATGACGGCACTACGGTAGGGACATGCAGCCTTCATTGCGCAGCAGTCGATCTTGCGATTAATATCGACAAGACTCCAAAACAGCTCCTGATCGCCGATTACAACTCAAAAGAACTGATCGATTTCGATAAAGCCTTCTGGATTATGGGTGGAAACAAGCCCGGCGTGATGACGGGACGGGCGAAATGGGCCTTTGCCGAAGCGAAATCGGCAGAAAGCTTTGTAAAAATGAACGGCGGAACATTAGTAAATCCCGATCAGGTATTCCGTTGCGCGTATGAAGATATGCATGCCGACACCAAGATGATCCGGGAAAAAAGAAAACTGAAACGGATCAAAATGCAGATGCAATCCGGTCCTCATCCTCAGCATTGAGCATGGTTTCCCCAAACAATGAAACTGATTTTTGTATTTTACAAAAGCCACATACGAGGGAATGGACCGGGTTTGAAGAGCAAAACGTCGCGCAGTAATACTAACTTCAGGAACAACATACAATGTGAAAATCATGTTTTCTGATCACCGGATTCCAAGATTATCTCTATTTGTCCTGCTGATTTCCATGTTCCTGATGAATTTCCAATCGGCCTGGGGGGCCGATTGGAAACGACCATTACCTGGTCCCAAAGACAAATGCCCGGTGTGCGGAATGTTTGTATCCAAATATCCCGATTTCATGGCACGGGTCGATTTTCAGGATGGTTCATCTGCTTTTTTCGACGGAGTGAAAGACCTCTCCAGATACCTTCTGGAACCAAAAAAGTACGGGCATAGGAAGGCAAAGATAAACTCTTTGTATGTGACTGATTATTACTCCCTGAAACAGATCGATGGACACATTGCTTTTTATGTTCTCGGCAGTGATGTCTATGGGCCGATGGGGCGCGAGCTGATCCCGTTTGAAAAAGAGGCAGATGCAAGAGAATTTCTGAAGGACCATAAGGGATTATCCGTTCTGAGATTCGGGAACATTACCCTGCAAATCATCAGGAGTCTGGATTGAGAAAATCGAATCTTTATTTTATAACTCTTTCTGCCCAGGTGATTCTCCTGATATCGACCTTTCTTCATTCCAAGCTAGAAGGGGAACTCAGGAGGCAAACCCGTGAGCAAATGTCAAAAATGGTACATCAGCTCTCTCTCACGGACCTGTGCCTTCTGTCGGAAGCAAGCTATACAAGACACTTGTCGCAGGCGGATCTTCATACCCCTTTTCAGGATAACCCCTTTTCGATGGACCACTTCCCTTCCGGTTCGCTCGTCATACCGCCCGTGGAAAATTTTAAGCTGAAAAGTATGTGCTCAATGCAGGATTCAAAGTTCATGGTGCAATTGAAAGAATAAGGGAGAACATGCCTCGATGGATTGAGCATCAGAAATACCTGGTCGACTTCATGATCTCTTCACTTCTGAGGAGAAGAAGGAAGAATGCGGCCTTGATCGCAGTCTATACGTTGATTGTCTTTCTCCCCGCTTCCGTTATTCTTTATGTCCAGGCGATCCATTCGGAAGCATCCATTGTATTGCAGAAATCACCTGAAATGATTGTTCAAAAGATAACAGCGGGCAGGCATGATCTCATACCGGCCGGGTATATCGAGCGAATCAGGAATATCCGAGGCGTTAGTCAAGTTGAGGGACGCCTCTGGGGATATTACTACGACCCGATTGTCGGAGCCAATTATACGGTGATAGCGGCTACGGATCCGGAATCAGAGGAAGGATCTATCGTCATCGGAGAGGGAGTGGCCAGAACGCGTCTGGTCCGTGCGGGAGATGATCTCGAATTTCAGAGCTATCGCGGCGAAGTTCTTCACCTGAACATACACAAGACAATTTCCTCCGATTCAGAACTGATATCTTCCGATCTGATTCTCGTATCCGAAACCGATTTCCGCCGACTCTTCGGAATGCCCGTGGGATTTTTTACCGATCTGGCCCTGAAAGTCAGAAATTCAAAAGAGCATCAGACCGTTGCGGTAAAAATAGCGCGCGCGCTTCCCGATACCCGTCAGATTCTTCGTAATGAAGTTCTGCGGACCTATGATGCCGTTTACAGTTGGCGTAGCGGCATCGTGCTCGTTATCTGCATCGGTGCGGTTCTTGCGTTTACTATTTTAGCCTGGGATAAGGCTTCAGGACTCAGTTCCGAAGAGCGGAAAGAAATCGGGATTCTAAAGGCGGTAGGTTGGGAAATCTCGGATATACTCGCGCTGAAATTCTGGGAGGGTTTTGCCGTTTCATTTCTCTCTTTTACGAGTGGCCTCGTTCTCGCCTATGTCCATGTCCGGTTCTTCTCCGCATCTCTCTTTCAACCGGTCCTGAAAGGGTGGGCAGTTCTCTATCCGGAGTTCCGAATATCGCCTACGTTGGAACCCGCTCAAATAGTGGGGCTTCTTTTTTTGACGGTCATTCCCTATACGGTCGCAACGATCATTCCGTCCTGGCGCGCAGCTACGGTTGATCCCGATTCGATTATGAGATGAACAGAGGAATATAATGATCGAGCTCGAAGGAATCAGAAAAGTATTCAATGAGGGCAGGCCAAACGAATTCGTAGCTATCGACCGTGTCCATCTGAACATAGAGACCGGCAAGATTACGGTTTTAAAAGGTCCGAGCGGTTCCGGGAAAACAACGCTCTTGAGCATAATCGGCTGCATGTCCAGACCCACAGCAGGAAGGATTCGGTTGGATGGAAAAGAAATCACCAGCCTTCCGGAACGCTTTCTCACCGAAATCAGACGGAATACATTCGGCTTCATATTTCAGAAACTCAACCTGATCCGAGAGATCACAGCTCTGGAAAATATTCTGGTTGCCGCGTATCCGGCAGGCACAAAATATCGGGAACTCAGGAGACGGGCACAGGATCTGCTTTCGTTTCTCGACCTATCCTCTAAAGCTAACTTCAAAACCGAATGGCTGTCCGGAGGAGAGGCTCAGCGGGTTTGCATTGCGCGCGCACTGATCAACCAGCCCAAAATCATTATCGCAGATGAACCTACAGCTCACCTGGATTCCAAACTATCCTGTGAATTCATGGAAATGACCTTGCGGCTAAAATCGGAAGGGAAGACCATTCTGATATCCAGCCATGATCCAGTCGTTTTTGATTCGGGAGCAGTGGACCGAATCGTCCAACTCAGGGATGGAAGACTGATCGAAGATGATAATCCAGATAGAATTCCCCTTTTTCAAATTTCGTAAGGAAATTTCTTTGATGGGCTGCAAGCTATTGAACAAAATCGAGGATGTGAGCGCGCTTCAGGAGATTTCTTTGTGATCCAATATAAATCTGGACCGATCGCATGACCTTTCATCCATCTATCGTCTCCTTGCAAATTGTGTCTTTTTTGATCACAGGGATGGTTCTATTCTGTTCCTTTCAAGCACTCACAATTATCAGAAAATGGGATATCTCCAGCGGAAGCGAACTCCAGCTCAAACTTGAGCGGAGGACATATTTAATTTCCTCCCTGATTGCATTGATTCTGGTATTTCAGCTCGCCTCCCTTTTTTCCTATATCTGCACGGCGGATCATCTCCATCCATTCTTTGTCGGAGCGATGTGCGCAGCGGGAACCCTGAATGCAAATGCCTTCGGATATCCCACTCTGATACTGAAATTCACAACCTCTTTTCTAGCCGCTATCTGGCTCATTCTCAATTACGCCGATAACCGTGCCTATGATTATCCCCTGACTCGGATCAAGTATGCTTTTCTCCTCTCTATCGCTCCGTTCATCTTGTTGGAGGGGGCCCTCCAGTCAGCATTCTTTTCTCATTTAAAACCGGAAATCATTACATCCTGCTGCGGCAGTATCTTTGGTTCCAACCTGAGTCCGGTTGAACATGGTATAACGATTCCCACGGTTTCTCCCCTGTTCGTGTGCTTTTCCACGGCACTGGCTGTTTCCATCGGATCGGGAGTTTTCTTTCTCAGGAATAACAAAGGAGCCTGCCTGTTCACCTTTGCGAACATCGTTTATTTTCTTTTGTCGATATTTGTTCTCATTTTTATCCTGTCTATTTACATGTATGAATTACCGACCCATCATTGCCCTTTTTGCATTTTACAGAAGGACTATTTCTATTCCGGCTATTTCCTGTATTCAGCCATTCTTACCGGCGGAATTGCGGGCATCGGAGTTGGAATCTTGTCACCATTCAAAAAGAAAACAAGTCTGGCTGCGATCATTCCTTCGATCCAGAAAAAAATGACAACTGCATCTCTTACCGCCTCTCTTGGCTATTATGCCTGTGCGGTTTACATAATGACCACATCCAATCTGATTCTTGATTGAGTCCTAAATATCATCCTATCCCTTAATCCCGATCAGGTATTTATACACATGAAATCAGGGATAACCGGATGGCAGCATTAATTGATCTATACTACAAGTAAAAAGCTTGCAGCTCGGCGAAAAATAGGAGGGTGAAATGCGTTCTAAGCCGATGAAATCGGACCGCGGCTTCACATTAATAGAACTTCTCATCGTAATTTCGATTATTGCGCTCCTTGCAGCCCTGGTCGGCCCGAGATTGTTTCCGAAACTGGGTAAAGGGAAACAGGCTGCAGCCAGAACCCAAATAGAACTGATCGGCCAGGCTCTTGATCACTTCAGAATGGACGTGGGGAGATACCCATTAACTCAGGAGGGCCTGCAGGTTCTGATGACCAACCCGGGACTGGAAAGTTGGGAGGGTCCCTACCTTAAGAAGAATGTTCCCAACGACCCCTGGGCAAGACCTTATATTTATCAATGCCCTGGTGTTCACGGTGAATACGATCTTATCTGCTACGGAAGAGATGGATCTCCCGGCGGGGATTCCGAAGACAAAGATATCGTGAGTTGGGAATGAACTTCGGCCTGAACAAAAAGCCCCCTTCTCTTTTTTGGGTTTTTATCTCAAGATCTCACGGAGAACCCTTTGTTGAATCGATTCCATTTCCGGATAGGCTGTTTCATTCTTATTTTGGGTATACTGATATTCGCTGAGATACATGCAGCGGAACCGTCCCCCCTACTCCAAAATGAGTTACCCGCAACAGGACTCCGAGCCGAAGTTGCAGCCTGCCCAGCTATCCCCGCGAAAGTCGGACAAGTCACTCTCAATTTCGATGATGCAGACGTGTTCTCTGTCATACAGTCCATCTTTGGAGATATCCTTAAGGTAAACTACATTATCGATCCCCGCGTGAAAGGGCGCGTTAACTTCCGATCTGTCGCACCCGTTGCGGGAGAGCATATCCTCCCCATCATGGAAGTAATTTTAAGATTGAACGGGATCGGCATTGTCGAGGACGGCGGATTGTATCGTATCGTTCCTATCGGCGATCTATCTAAAGAGCCTTCGCCCGTCCATTTCGGCAGGAAGGCGGAAACAATTCCCGTTGCAGGCAAAGCGATCTGCCAGGTCATCCCGATTCAGCACCTGCAATCATCAGACCTCATTAAAATGCTGTCCCCTTTCTTCTCGGCCAATGCCGTCGTAGTCGATGTTCCGAAGGGAAACCAGATCATCCTTGTTGATACGGATGCAAGCGTTAAGCGCATTGTCCAGTTGGTTGAAATCTTCGACAGTGAAAAGCTCAGGAAGAGAGCGGAGGTCTTTGTTTTTCCCATCCAGAACGGAAATGCCAGAGATGTTGCCGTGCTGCTGCAGCAGATATTCTTGGGAGCAAAGCCTCCGGTGGTGACCTACCCTTCACCACCCATCACAACTCCACAGCTATCAAAACAATCATCTGCATCTTTACCCACTCCCGCATCTACCATTACACCGACAACAGCATCTCCGTCCACATCCACATCTGCCGTTTCTACAGTAATTCCAACCGCTACTCAGGGTTCCTCGGATTCTCTGCTTGCTGAGGGAACCAAGATTTTTCCCGATGAGGTGGCCAATACTATTATTGTCCTGGCCACCCCTGAGGATTACGCCATCGTGAAAGATACCATTCAGAAAATTGATATGATTCCGCGTCAGGTTGTAATTGAAGCTGTAATCGCCCAGGTCTCTCTGACAGACAATTTGAGCCTTGGAATTGCCTGGTCTTTAAGGGCGAATGTTTTCAATCTCGACACCAAGATTCGTTTGAACCCCTCATCCTTGAATGCGGACCCGTCCATTCCGACCGGATCGGGACTTACAATCCTCGGAGTTGACTCGTCCGGTTCCGTTCGAGCTTTGATAACCGCGCTTGCGACGGAATCGAAAGCGAAGCTTCTGGCAACCCCACACATCCTGGTATCCGATAACCGTGAAGCTCGCATCCAGGTCGGCCAGCAGGTTCCGCTCATGACAGCTGAAACCTATGCGACTCCGGGCGTTGCTCCGCAAAGAATCATTCAATACCGGGATATCGGAATCATTCTCAGAGTCAAACCCCGAGTCAATGCAGGCGGGCTCGTAAATCTTGAAATGAACCAGGAGGTTTCGACATTTTCGACGATAGTGCTTTTCGATAACGAAAGACAGATCATTCTTAATAAAACGGAAGCGACCACGAATTTTGTCGTGCAGGACGGCCATACCATCATCATTGGCGGATTAATCCGTGAGGACAACAGCAACTCCCATTCAGGAATCCCTTTCCTCAGCAAGATTCCGATTATCGGATGGCTGTTCGGGGATACAAACAGGGACAAAACGAGAACGGAAATAATTATCCTTTTAACCCCCAAGGTCATCCGAGATCAAAAGGGCGCAACAGCACTCACATCGGAATACATTGAAAATATGACCAATAAGAGTAAAGGCGGGATTAAAAAGGAAGAATTGATGTTCCGGAATACGAATCCGGCTTCAGGTGAAATCAAAAAGCCTTAAATATGAGTTGGCTTCCCTCCCAGCGAATTTCTTCAGGGCGTCCGAAGTCTTACACTTCAAGGTTTTCTCGCCATCGTCACGATCTCACTTTTTATGGATAAGCACCACTGGATATTAAAAGCTCAAATTCCGTGACCGGACGTTAAGGCATCAGGCCTGACGGGGAAAAAACGGAAATCAGGAGCTAACAGCAATCAGGCTAGATCCGTACGGCCCCAAATCCCGATTACGCTTCAGTCACCAGCTTCGAAAAATCAGCGATCCGGTAGAAAAGAGTCGATATCTCTTTCAGCATCGACAATCGGTTCTGGCGAACCTTTTCATCCTCAGCCATGACCAGAACCGATTCGAAGAAGGTGTCGACAGGCCTGCGGAGACGGGCGATCTCTTCTAATGCGCGTTTGAACTCTCTTTTCCCGATTAGATCGACAGCTTTATCCCTGACCTCTAGAAAAGCCTCGTACATTTCCTTCTCTGCATCCGTTTCGAACAGCGCCGATGAAACCTGTCCACCTTCGAAGTTTTTGATGATGTTGCAGACCCGTTTGAAAGCAATGGTCAGGGGCTCAAAATCAGGATGCTTGCGGAAATCCTCCATGGCCGCTATTTTCGCCAGACAAATACCGAATTCCGAAATGCCGCGGGCAAGAACCGCATCCACTACATCATACGGATGCCCCTGTGAAATGAGTCTGTTTTCGAATCTGCCCCTAAAAAATTCAAGGATATCGGCCAGCGCCTCGGTGCGGGGCCTTCTCAGTCTGCTTTCGAGAATACCCAGGCTCTCATCGATCAACTCGGAAAGCTCCATGGGGTAGTTCTTATCGAGCAGTATGTTGATGATCCCGAGGGCCTGCCTGCGTAAGGCGTAAGGGTCGGCAGTTCCCGTCGGCGGTTGATTGATTCCGAAGAAGCCGGCTATCGTATCCATCTTGTCGGCAATGCTGACGATGGCCCCGATATCGGTTTCCGGCAGACTTCCTCCTGCAGATGTCGGAAGATAGTGTTCGTAAATGGCCCTGGCCACATCCGGCTTCTCTCCGGCAATCAGGGCGTATTCACGGCCCATGATGCCCTGCAGGCTTGGAAATTCATAAACCATCTGGGTTTCCAGATCTGCCTTGGCAAGCAACGCAGCCCTGGCTACATCGGATTTCAAATCCGGATTTACTCTATCCGCAATCCAGCCTGCGAGTTGCTGAAAGCGCATGACCTTATCTTCGGAGGTGCCGAGCAGGGAATGGAAAACAACCTTTTTCAGCTTCTTGAAATGCTCGTCCAGAGGGACCTTCTGGTCTTCCTGGAAGAAGAATCGCGCATCGGCCAGTCTGGCACGAATTACTTTCTCGTTGCCGCGCATAACTACCGCCGGGTCCCGGGCAAGTGTATTGTTAATGGTTACGAAATTCGGAAGCAGATTCCCTTTTTCATCCGTAACCGGAAAATATTTCTGATGCTCCACCATCGTGGTGATCAGGATATCTTTCGGCAGATTCAGATATTCACGATCGAAACTCCCGCAAACGGCCGTCGGATACTCCACAAGATAGGTAACTTCTTCCAGCAATTCATCCAAGATGAGCGGTTTTCCGGAAACGGTCAGGGCCGCTTTTTTCGCATATTCAATAATTATTTTTTTTCGTTCATCCTGATTGATGACGACGTAATTTTCCCGCATCTTCAGCAGATAATCTTTCACATCCTTGATCAGGAAGAAGTCGGGACTCATGAAGCGATGTCCCCATGATTTGCGCCCGCTTTCCATGTTTTCAAGGCGGATATTCAGTACCTCTCCACCGAAAAGAGCGAGAAGCCAGTGGATCGGTCTGGCAAAACGCATATTCAGATCCATCCATCGCATGGACTTTTTGAACGGAATGCTTAGAATGAACCTGGAAAGGAGATCGGGAAGAATGGCAGCGGTCTGTTCCCCCGCTATTTTCTTTTTCGAACAGATGTATTCCCCTTTTTCCGTGGCGATGATCTCGATTTCAGAAAAATCAATCCCCTGCCCCTTGGCAAATCCGAGTGCCGCTTTGGTCGGGTTTCCGTCCTGGTCAAAAGAGACCCGTTTGGCAGGCCCGATCTTTTCAATGATCTGATCTTCCTGCTTCTCTGCAACTCCATCCACAATCAGCACAAGGCGCCGCGGCGTTGCCATGGTTCTGATTTCTCCGTGAGCTATCCGATTGGCGGCAAATTCTTTCCCGATAAGTGCTTCCATATCCGTGAGTGCTTTCGGGAAAAATTCAGCCGGAATCTCCTCCGTTCCTATTTCAAGCAAAAGTTCTTTAGCCATTCGATCTCCGTTGATATGTAACCATGATGTTCTTTATCGATATCTTATTTGCTCCACTTGCCCAGGAGCGGAAATCCCATTTTCTCCCGCTGTCGGAGGTAGCCTTCCGCGCTAATCCTAGCCAGGTTACGGACCCTCGCAATATAGTTCGTCCGTTCCGCGACGCTGATCGCTCCCCGGGCATCCAGAAGGTTGAAACAATGGGAGCATTTCAAACAATAATCATAGGCGGGAAGGACCAGATCCTTTTCGGCAATACGGATAGCCTCCGCTTCGTACATATTGAAGAATTGCCGAAGCATGTCAATATCGGCGTATTCAAAATTATAAGTGGAGAATTCCACTTCGCTTCGGTGATGGACATCTCCATATTTGATTCCTGAACCCCACTCGAGCTGATAGACGTTATCGATCTGCTGGAGGTACATGGCGATTCGCTCAATTCCGTAAGTGATCTCGACGCAAACGGGATTGAGGTCTATTCCGCCGACCTGCTGAAAATAAGTGAACTGGGTAATTTCCATGCCGTCCAGCCAAACTTCCCATCCGAGACCCCAGGCTCCCAGCGTAGGAGATTCCCAATCGTCTTTTACAAACCGGATGTCGTGCTCCAGGGGATCAATCCCGAAGCTGCGCAGGGAGTCCAGATAAAGGTCCTGTATGTTGAGCGGCGAAGGTTTCATGATGACCTGATACTGATAATAGTGCTGAAGTCGGTTCGGGTTTTCACCGTACCTGCCGTCTGTCGGCCGCCTCGAAGGCTCTACATAAGCCACATTCCAGGGCTCCGGCCCCAGCGATCTCAGAAAGGTGGCGGGATTGAATGTACCGGCTCCTACTTCGATATCGTACGGCTGCTGAATAATGCACCCCTGCTTCACCCAGTAACTTTGCAATGCCAAAATCAATTCCTGAAAGGTCACATGTACCTCCTCGTTCCAGACTTAAATCTATTAAAAAACAGAAGCCTTCTCTAAGCTGAGAGCGCTCCTTTCCTTATTGAAAAACAGC
Source organism: Syntrophaceae bacterium UBA4778 (assembly GCA_002403175.1). The sequence continues at coordinate 42,998 of DHHG01000199.1, forward strand.
AAGGCGTGAATAACACTTATGAAAATAGGGTGTCAAGCAAAAACAATCCGGAACTCCCAAATGTGAAAGGCGGAAGAGAACAGGAATCGGGGATCACCATGCCTAGCCCATTCTCTTGATATCGTTCAATACCTTAAAAGATTTCAGTTCCTTTCCCAGCAGGTGATGAATAAAACGCACCAGAATCGTACGGCTCTCTGCCTCCGATTGGCCGGTCAGGACAATCCTCCGGATTTTAGGGAGATCCATATCCCTCCCCAGAAGAAGCGTCCGGAACGTACCACAGGAGGCACGCACGGTTTCCGGCTTTCCGGGCGCACACCTCTCGCAAAAAATGCCTCCCTCTTTTACACTGAAAGCGGGCATCATAATGGAGCCGATTTCTGTCTTGCAGCCAATGCATCGATCAAAGACCGGTTCATACCCGGCACTTCTCAAAAGGCGCAGCTCAAAAACCCGGATCAGAGTTTCAGAATGATAACCGGAGCCTAAAACGGCAAGAAATTCGTTCAGTGAATGGAATAATTCAATATCTCTTTTCGCTTCCGATGCGAATTGATCCACCAGATCGATAAAATAGGAGGCAACCAGGGTTCTTTCCAGATCTTCCCGGATTCTAGGATAATGCTCTCTCACATCGCATGATTCGATCAGTGCGAGACCATCGGTACCCTTGCGGGAAAAAACAACATCGGACCGGGAAAAAAGATCGAGTGAATTGACGAAACGTTTTTTGCTGCGGCGTGCGCCTTTGGCAATCCCTTTGAGCTTCCCGAATCCGCTTGTGAAAAATGTCATGATCAGGTCCGACTCGCCATAAGCGAGTGAACGAAGAACGACCGCATCCGTTTTAAAAATCTGTCTGGACATAAAGGAAAACAGGGCCGAGGGGCCGAGGGTTCAAGGGGCGCTGGAATCCTGGCCCCACTTATTCTCTGTATTTGATCTCTCCACCAACGATCGTCATGGCCGCTTTGCCTTTCAGCACCCAGCCATGATAGGGGGAATTCCTGCTCTGCGACCGGAAATTCCGGATATCAACCGTCCATTCCTTTGCGGGGTCGATCACTGTGATATCCGCGTCCGATCCCGGCTTCAGAGTTCCCTTATCAATTTTTAAGATCCCGGCAGGATTTGCACTCATTTTCAGAATCAATTGTTCTAAGGAAAGGATTCCTTCTTCAACCAGCTTCAGGCTAAGCGCCAGCGACGTTTCCAGACCGACAATACCGTTGGCGGCATATTCAAATTCGACGTCCTTTTCGATACTGGACTGGGGAGCATGATCGCTCGCAATCGCATCGATGGTCCCATCCCGAAGTCCTTCTCTGATTGCAGTCACATCCGCTACGGTCCTCAAAGGCGGATTCATTTTAAAATTCGTATCGTACTCTCTAAGAGACTCGTCGGTCAGCGTAAAGTAATGCGGCGCGGTTTCCGCCGTCACGCAGATTCCCCGCTCCTTGGCTTCGCGAATCAGCCGAACGCTTCCTGCCGTGCTCACATGGGCGATATGCACGGAAGTTCCCGTATAACCGGCAATCTCGATATCCCTCGCAACCATTATGTCCTCGGCTATATTCGGAATTCCTCTCAGGCCGAGTTGGGTGGAAATCACACTCTCGTTCATTGCGCCGTCTTTCGAGAGGCTGATGTCTTCACAATGGGAAATGACGGGCATCTGGAAGGAGGCGGCATATTCCAGCGCGCTACGCATAAGCCTGCTGTTTTCGACCGGTTTCCCGTCATCCGAAAATGCGACGGCACCGGCGTCCTTTAAATCTCCGAACTCTGCCAGAACTTTTCCCTCCGATCCCTTGCTGATGCAGGCAACCGGAAAAACGCGGGCGAAACCGGCGAGGGCTGCCTGACGCAGGATGAATTCAGTAGTGGATCGATTATCATTGACTGGATCGGTATTGGGCATGCAGGCAATGGAAGTGAATCCCCCCGCCACCGCGGCCAGGGAGCCGGACCGGACGGTTTCCTTGTATTCAAAGCCGGGTTCTCTCAAATGGGTATGCATATCGATTAATCCGGGTACGATCAGGAGCCCCTGCACTTCCAGAATCTGCAGGTCTTCAGATGATCCTGCCGGATCCTTTCCTATTTGAGCAATTTTTCCATTCTCGATAAGAATATCGGAAATTTCATCTATTCGCTGTGTGGGATCTAAAATCCTGCCCCCTTTTATCAAGAGTTTCATGATTGACCTCCCGCCAGCAGATATAAAAGAGCCATCCGGACTGCCACACCGTTCGAGACCTGATCCAGGATCACCGAATAAGGCCCATCGGCAATTTCGGGTGAGATTTCGACTCCTCTGTTGATCGGTCCGGGATGCATAACGATAACATCTTCCCGGGCATATTTTATTTTCTCTCGATCCAGACCGTAATATTTCGCATACTCTCTCATGGAAGGGAACAAACCGGCTGCCTTACGCTCAATCTGTATTCTGAGCATCATAATGATATCTGCTCCCTCAATGGCGTCCTGTATCCGATGATGGGCAGACACTCCCAACAATTGAATATCCCGGGGCATCATGATCGACGGCCCCCCAACGGCAACGGTTGCTCCCATCTTCTTAAGAGCGTAAATATTGGACCTGGCAACCCGGCTATGCGCAATGTCGCCGATGATTGCCACCTTGAGATCCTTGAATTTTCCCTTTTTTTGTCTGATCGTCAATAAATCAAGAAGGGCCTGGGTCGGGTGCTCATGAGCACCATCGCCCGCGTTGATTACCGATTGCGCTATCATCCTGGATAACAGGTGTGGTGCTCCCGAAGCGCTATGACGGATAACGATAATGTCTGGGCTCATCGCTTCGAGATTTTTTGCCGTATCGATCAGGCTTTCCCCTTTCACCACGCTGCTGGTCGAAGACGAGATATTGACCGCATCCGCGCTCAATCGTTTGGCAGCTATTTCAAAAGAGGTCCGTGTTCTCGTACTCGCCTCAAAGAACAGGTTCACCACTGTTTTGCCTCTGAGGGTGGGGACCTTTTTGATCTCGCGCTTCGAAACCTCCATAAACGATTCGGCCGTATCAAGAATCAGATTGATCTCTTCGACACTCAAATCCTTAATACCCAGCAAATCCTTTTT
>DHHG01000191.1 GCA_002403175.1 Syntrophaceae bacterium UBA4778
GGCGATCCTTTTGGGATTCCATTGCACCTTGACCTCCGATTCCTTATAGTAGACGGCTCGAGTTTTGACCCTGCTCAAGTTCTCGTAATTCTCTGAATATTCATTCCAGCTGCTGAGCTGGCTACTCAAGAGATCCCGCATCAGATCGGGCAGAAGCGCCTCGCCACCATGAAGATATCTAACGTAAATCTTATGTTCCAGATCCATCTTTACCTTTGATATATTACTCTATATTTTTCTGATATGGCTGCCGCGCCATCATTTCCAGCGAGCGAATTCTATCCTTGAAGAAGTCATTTCGATTTTTTTGATCAATGGATAATTTGGCATCCGTATTCCCATCCCATCGCCTGCACAGATAGAGACTGTCATAAATGCGCCCTATCCTGAATTCCCGGCACACGGCTAATGCGGCCGCATAATCTTCTCCATAGCTGACATTCAAAAAACCGATTTCTCTGATCAGATCGGTCACGAACGCACGCGGTGCACCCAGTCCGTTAATCCTCAGCGCATTGTTGCGACCGTTTTCCTCTGTCCATTCGCGATGATCAATCAGCCCGGGGGGAATGATCTGCATATCCGTATTCACCAGCGTATAAGAACCGATTACCATTCCATAATCGTCGGTATGCAACATATCGACAATGGCACGCAAGGTCTTGGGGCTGCTGTACAGATCATCGGAATCAAGCTGAACGGTGTATCTCCCGCAATACTCGGAATAAATTGCCTCATTCCAGCATCCTCCGATACCCAGATCGATCCTCTGCGGAATGATATGATGTACCCTGTCATCTTTTTGAGCCCATTGAGAAACAACAGTACCGGTCCCATCGCTGGAGTGATTGTCCACAACCAGAACATTGAAGGGGAAATCGGTTTTCTGACTGAGCGCGCTCTCAACGGCATCACCGATCGTATTCACGCGATTTCTGACCGGGATGATCACGCTCGCCTCTACAGGATACTCCTTCGGGCATGTATTTGCAGATCTGAATACCGGCTCCAGAAAAGCCCCGATTCGTTTCAGATGCATTGTTGCGATCCGTTCCATTTCTTTCTGAACGGCACGATTGGTCGGATCTACATAATCGAACAGACGCTCACCCGATAGCGTTTCTATTTTTGCATGACAGAGATAAAGATATTCCGGAATATGAAAGACCGGATATCCGGCTGAAACCTTCAGGCGCAGATCATAGAATCCGGCTAACGGGACATCCACAACAGGACCGTACTTTTTCAAAGTTTGCCTGATCGCAGCATTTGAGAACAGCATAAGCGAACCGAAATCAAAATCGTCGCGAATGCTCCCCACCTGATAATCGATTACGGGATGCCCGTGGATCGAATCTCCATCCTGCTCGTAGAAATCCGAATAAACAATCCCTGCACCCGTGATGTCTGCCACTTCCAAAATCCGAGAGAGCCCTTTGGAATCGATCTGAATTCTTCTGCTGCCATCAGCGAACAGAATATAATCGGCCTTTATGTCTTGGATCAGCTCATTCAGGAATCGCCCCCTGCCGATCTTTCCATTTCTTATTTCCGCTTTGTCAGGGATAATCCCCGAATAATGATCCACAACGATTGTTGCCTTTTCGATCACGTCATGCTTCATCCATTCGGAAATCCATACGGAGATATCCGGAGCGGGATGATACACCACCAGATGAATCATATGGGATCCTTTCATTACGCGGGCCTCTTTGAGTAATAAGCATCCCTGCAGGTCATCAGCAAAGATTTCAACGCAGGAATACAATCTGCACGCCCGCAGGCATCCAGTAAATTATCGAGCGCAGATGGAATATGTCCGAGAAATGCGGCCTTTCCTTTTCTGATCCCCAGAAATCCATAGGCACCGAGCGCCTGCATCAACCTTTGAGAGGCGGCTTCACGGAAGGCTTTCTCAAATTCAGCAAAAGAATCCCCGGCTGTACGGGACTGCTCAAAGTAAAACGATAGCAGCTCCATTCGCTCCCCCTCAGCCAAATCCACATAGGGATCATACAGAAGAGAACCAAGATCGTAAAAACGGCTGCCGTAACGCACTCCCTGAAAATCAATGAGGCTCGGGAGCGCATCCCGGATCAGAATATTCTGGGACTGAAAATCGCGGTGAATAAGACATCTTCCGGAGTTGGAAATCCGCTCGATCAACCCCGTCAGTTCCTGCCTCAATTTATCATTCTCTTTAGAATCCAACACTATCCCGCATACGCCTATCACAAAATTCTCGATGAAATAATCATGCTCCCATCGATACAGGGCTGTATCGAATCCAGGCATCAAAGGGACTTCGCGATTATGGAATTCCTGGATATCATACTCATGAAGCTTCATAATCTCTGCAAGGGAGTCCCGATACAGCATCCGCCGGTTCTCCCACGAAGCCTCCCGAAAAGCCCATAAATCCGTCTCCCCAAGGTCTTCCATCAGGAGATAGCATCTCTTGGAATCATGCCGGATGATATGCGGTACCCGGATACCGATTCCCTCAAGAAATGTTGCGATCGGGGCGTAATAAACGTTTTCGGTCCGAAGGGGATCATAATGCATAAAGATGTACGATTTTCCCTTTTGGCACCCAACACGATAATAAATTCGGTCGGACCCCCCTTTGAGGATGGGCGTGAGCTGATCGGCCGAGATAGCTTCATCGTCGATAGCTTCCCGGATGAATAGAAGAGCGGCAGCGTCGATTGGATTCATGATGCCCTCCCCCGCTCTTCAGATATTTTCTGATACTCTGATATCGATCCGATATCGTGCCAGTAACCATCATCTATAAAAACATGCCCGACAGACCCGGCCCGCTCCCGAAGCATCTCCACGAAGACCGGAACGACCGACTCAATCGCTCCCTTTTTCAGACGCAACAGGAAAGGCCTCTTCACAATGTAGATTCCTGTGAAAAGGGCATATTTCGCCCCTTGGCACCCGAGGAGATTCCGCATATCGCAGATCCTTCCCGTATCGTCCAGCGCGACATTGCAAAGAGGTCCGTCGCTGCGTAGCGCCAGCGTAACCTCATCACCGTAATTTTCATGAGCTTCGATCAGTTTCAAAAGAGGCATATCCGTCAGGATATCCCCGTTGTAAACGATAATGGCTTCGTCTTTGTCCCAGAGGTCCTCGATATTTTTCAATCCCCCCGCCGTATCGAGCAGGACCGGCTCAAACCGGAAGCGGATCGGCATTCCGCGCCATTGATGGTCGGGAAAGGTCCTTTCGTAGGCTTCCGCGCAGTGATGAGTATTAACGATGAATCGCTCGATACCTGCCTCCATCAAATGATCCATGGCGTGGGTAATCATCGGCCTTCCCCCGATGGGCAGCAGGGGCTTGGGACATTTCTCCGTCAGAGGCCTCAGCCGGAGTCCCAATCCCGCTGCGAGAATGAATGCTGTCTTGATCTTCTTCATAATCACCTGGTTCTCATCCCGAACGCGGGATCAATCTTAACGAGCGCAGGAATAATAAATGCCGGGATCGTCGATATAACGATCCAGATAAAAAAATGCTGATAACCTAACCGATCCTGAAGCCATCCGCTCATCATCCCCGGAAGCATCATCCCGAGCGCCATGATTCCCGTCGCAATGGCATAATGGGCCGTCTTGTACTTGCCTTCCGAGATCATGATGATGAACATCGTGTACGCCGTAAAACCGAAGCCGTATCCGAATTGCTCGACAGCAACGCACGCCGATATCAGATAGATATTCTGAGGCATCGTCCACGACAGATACACAAAAACGAGATCGGGAATATGCATGATGCAGACCATGAACCAGAGCCAGAACTTCAATCCTTTTCTGTAAATGGCATAGCCACCGATCAGGCCCCCGGTCATAGAAAGTGCAACGCCGATCGTCCCGTATATGATTCCGACCTCCCCGGTACTGAGACCGAGCCCCCCTTTCGTGTGCGGATCGAGCAGAAACGGCGCAACCATCTTCAGCAATTGCGCTTCCGCGAACCTGTAAAAAAAAAGGAAAGCCAGAATCGTCAATATGTCGTTCTTATTAAAAAAAGAACGAAAGGTGTCCAGAAAATCAAAAGTAAAATCCGTTCTGACGCGCTTGGCAGGAATATCTGCAATGGGATGAGGCAACGCCATCCAATGATAAATGCAGAATGCCAGGAACAATCCCGCCATCATAAAAAAAGTAACCGACCACCCCTGGGCGATATTCCCGAAACGGTTTTCCAGATATCCCGCGAATACAACCAGGCCTCCCTGGGCCGTTATGCTCGCCAGCCGGTAAAAAATGGTCCTGATCCCGATAAAGGCTGATTGCTCATACTCCTTCAGACCGAGCATGTAGAAACCGTCTATTGCGATATCGTGAGTGGCGGAACTGAAGGCCAGAAGCCAGAAAAAAACAAGCGAGTATCGGAAGAAGTCGGGACCGGGAATCGCCAAACCCAGGCAGGCCAGGGCACCGCCGATCAGCAATTGCATGGCGACAATCCAGAACCGCTTGGTCTTCAGTATATCGACAAAAGGACTCCAGAGAGGTTTGATGATCCAGGGGATATAGAGCCAGCTCGTATAGTAACCGATATCGGTATTAGAAATCCCCAGACGCTTGTACATGATTACCGATACCGTAATCACCAGCGCATACGGCATTCCCTCTGTAAAAAAAAGAGAGGGGACCCATGCCCATGGTCTCCCCGGTTTACACTCCGCCCCTGCTGAACGATTCTCTATGGCCGCTTTCTCCATTTTTCAGTAATACAACTTCCTCAATTGCGAACCGGGGAAATAGTGCTTCAGAATATGTTCTACCTTAATACCTTCAGCAGCCATAGCGGCCGCGCCGATCTGGCACATACCGACCCCGTGTCCCCACCCTGCCCCTTTAATAATAAAGCGAGAAGGAAAACCATCCGGACCCGATTCGGTGGACACGAAAAATGCACTGCTCAACAGATGCGTGGGCGATAACCAGCGGCGAATTTCTAGCTCCTTACCAACCTCGACAGATCTTTCGGAGCCTACAATTCTGAGCCTGATGATTCTTCCCGAAGGTCCCCTTTCCAGAGGTTCAATCGCGTGCAGCGTGCCGAAATCGATTCCCGATTTTTCCTTCAGAATCCTTTCCAGTTCTGTGCGCTCGTAATCAACCTCCCAGCGAAAGAAATTCGTATCCCTGTCAAAATCGGGAAGAATGGTATTCAGCAAACTATGATCATTTATATTACAGAATACGTCCGGACTGGAATTGATCCATTTGATTGCATCGTCCTCCGAATCGATCATTCGATACGGGACCAGGGAATCTGAAACCTCGGTCAGATAAGGAACGTACCGATCCTCCCATGTATTTTCATAGCGGTCGGATAATCCGCCGCATGCCTTAAAAAATCGCGCATCACAGATTTCTTCATCGTAGACGAGGAATACGCCCCTTGTTTCCTTTACCGCCCGAACGGCATTGGCGGAAATCACTTTCGAGATTCCCTGATACCGCTGGCAATGGTCGTCCGCGCAGACATCGAACAGCTCATGATCTTCCCGCTCGTACCAGCGCACGATCAAATCGTCAGACACGATCTCACGCCGTGATTGCCGCGACAATTCCCTGTCCCGCCGCGCAAGCATAGCCGCCAACCAACTCCTGGATGCGATCGCATGCGCCTTCAGGAATTCAAGCGGCGCTCCCGCGCCCATCTCGGAAGAAATAACGCTGACCAGATACTCTTCAAGGGGAATCTGATTGATAACCGCCATCAGCCCGTCATCGCGCTTTATCACCCGAAGGTCGCCATGAAAGGTCTGCTCTTCCTTCCTCTCCCAGTGAAAGTTGATTCCGATCTTCACCTCCTTGATGGAGAAGGTCGCCTTTGCCCTTGGCGCTAATGTGATTTCCCGAGATTCAATGTAACCGTTGTCCTCTTCTCCGTACAGGACGAATCCTCCGATATCGGCTCTGATCAGGCAATTGCCCTGGATGAGAGAATTGGTCTGTTTCAGCATGAACAGATCGTGCAGCTTTATCCTGATTTCAGGAGTACCATCAATGATTCCAACTTTGATAATAGGTTGCTGCATCATTTTTCAGATTTTTCCTTATCGGATATCAAGGATTGAAGACAGGCCCCAATCGATTGATTCCGTCCCTGCACAAACAAGACATCCTCATAATTTGAAAACAAACTGACCGAATCGGTGGGCCAGGAATTATTCAGAGTAAATTCATATACTTTTGTCAGTTATATTGCAATCTACTTTTTCCACACCTGACACGCTGCCTGTTTGAAAGAAAAAGGGCTTCCGCGATGAACACGAAAGCCCTCGAAATTTCATTTTTAAATGGTCGGGGCGAGAGGATTTGAACCTCCGACCCTCTGAACCCCATTCAGATACGCTACCAAGCTGCGCTACGCCCCGACAAAAAGGCAAACTACCACCTCGCGAATAATGTGTCAAGATCTTATCGGGAAAATGTGCCTGAACAAAAAACAGGGGGCTCCCTTACTTCCCATTTTATTTCGAGCTGTTGCAGACGGATATGGAAATTGAACCTGATAAATAAAAAATATATCACTGTCGCCGTTCTCTCCGCCGCTTTGCCCGTCAGAGGACTTAAACTGTTTCATATTAGATTACGCCTGCTCTGGCTCCTGATCATCAGGATCTATATTCGCCTACAAAATTAGACATAATTGCCTTGACCATAAAAGGTATTTGGGTTTACTTTTCGCAAGCTGTACTCATGAACTGAGTTAGAGCGCTGTGGCGTTCCCGTAAATCCGACCAAATATCCGGGCGACTGCTTCTCTTTCAGCATCGTCCTTTTCTGTCTTCGAACAGGTTACAGCTGTCCCATTATTGAAATATGACACGAATACTCATTATCTATCATTCACAGACCGGTCAAACGGAAAAGATGGCTCTAGCCGTTGCCGAGGGCGCAAGAACAATCGAGCACACGGAAGTCGTCCTGAAAAAAGCCGGTGAAACAACCCTTGACGATCTGCTGTCCTGCAGCGGCCTGGCGATCGGTACACCGGAAAACTTTGGTTATATGTCCGGCATGATCAAGGACTTCTTCGACCGCACCTTCTATGGAGCACAGGACAAGGTCTTCCGCAAGCCATACGTCGTATTCATCAGCGCAGGAAACGACGGCACCGGCGCACTATCATCCATCGAGCGAATCGCGGCAGGATATAAATTCAAAAGGGTTTTCCCCCCGGTCATCGCCAGGGGAGAGATCACGGAAGAGATCCTGAAACAGTGCCGCGAATTAGGCGGCACGCTGGCTGGCGGCTGCGAAATGGGGATATACTGATGAGCGGTATCATCGGGAATTGAAATATAATGTTTCTACCGCACCGCTTTTTCAAAACTTACGGCAGCAGGAAAAGGTGAGTACCTTCTCCTTGAACTATTTCCACGATTATTATAGATATTGCTTCGCATAGTATTGACGATTGCAGCGCATGCCGAACGAGCAGACTTGTTCTACGGATAAGGATCGGGGCTGGTGGGAATCATCTACGATACGACGGTTTTGATAAAGGTCGAACGCAACGACATTGAACTGACGAGCCTCTTAAGCGGCAGAAGAGATGGCCCCTTCGGTATCAGTGTTGTGAGCATCGCAGAACTTTTGCATGGCGCTCACCGTGCCGATACGGAGGAGCGCAGGACCAGGCGGGTCGCCTTTGTTGAAAAGCTTTGCAAACAGATGACGATATTTGATTATGACATGGCGGCAGCGAAGGTATTCGCGGAGATCTCGAGCGACACCGCGCAAAAAGGGGTGTCCGTCGGGATCAACGATCTGATCATCGCCGCAACGGCCATATCGCACGGCCACTGCGTCATGACCATTAACAAGAAGGATTTCGAAAACATTGCGGGGCTCCAGTTAGAAGCCCTGCCCTCCAGAATATAACAGAACTAAGGAGTTTCTATCGATGGCGCAACCGACGAGCGTTCCGCGAAACGATTTTATCCGTGATATCATTGACGACGACCTCAAGACCAATAAACACGGGGGGCGCGTCGCCACCCGTTTTCCGCCGGAGCCGAACGGCTATATCCATATCGGGCATGCAAAGTCTGTGTGCCTCAATTTCGGTATCGCCGAACAGTACCAGGGGACTTGCAACCTCCGGCTGGACGATACGGATCCGGCAGGCGAGTCGATGGAATTCGTGGAGTCGATCATTCCCGATGTTCGCTGGCTCGGATTTGACTGGCAAGAGCGCCTCTTTTATGCTTCCGATTATTTCGAAAGGATCTATCAATTTGCAGTCGAACTCATCCGCACGGGCTACGCCTATGTCTGTGATCTGAACGCCGACGAGGTGCGGGAACGGCGAGGAAACTTTACGGAGCCAGGTCAGGAGAGCCCCTATCGAAACCGCTCTGTCGAGGAAAACATAGATCTGTTCACACGGATGCGGGCCGGGGAGTTCGAAGACGGCACGCGCACCCTGCGGGCCAAGATCGACATGGCCTCTCCGAATATCGTCATGCGCGATCCAGTCATCTACCGGATCAAGCGGGAACCCCATTATCGAACCGGATCAGACTGGGTGATCTATCCCATGTACGACTTCGCACATTGCCTTTCGGATGCCCTGGAGGGAATCACGCACTCCATCTGCACCCTGGAGTTCGAAAACAACCGCCCCCTGTACGACTGGTTCGTGGAACGCCTGATCACCGGCATCCGCCCCAACCAGATCGAGTTCGCCCGTCTCAATCTGAGCTATACAGTTCTCAGCAAACGGCGGCTTATCGAGCTGGTCACAAAGGGATACGTGAACGGCTGGGATGATCCGCGGATGCCCACCGTAACGGGCATGCGGCGGCGGGGCTACACCCCCGAGGCCATCCGCAAGTTCTGCGCGGAAATCGGTGTTGCCAAAAACGACAACCTGATCGATGTTGCCCTGCTCGAGCATTGCGTCCGCGAGGACCTCAATGAAAAGGCACCCCGAGCAATGGGCGTCCTGAAACCCCTGCGCGTCGTCATCGATAATTACCCGGAAGGACAGGTTGAGCAGTTTGAATTCGCCAACCATCCGAAACAACCCGAGATGGGAACGCGACAGGTTCCGTTCTCGCGGGTCCTCTATATCGAGCACGACGACTTCATGGAAGATCCCCCGAAGAAATATCACCGCCTCGGACCGGGACGGGAGGTGCGCCTGCGCAATGCCTACGTGATCAAATACGAGAGCATGTTAAAGGACGACACAACCGGCGAAGTGATCGAGTTGCACTGCACCTATGACCCGCAGACCCGCGACGCCGAGCCGGCGGATGGACGCAAGATACAGGGTGTCATTCACTGGGTTTCGGCCGAGCATTGCGTGCCCGTTGAGGCACGACTTTACGATCGGCTGTTCAGCATTCAGGACCCCGGGAAAGAGGAGGAGTTTCTGCCATTTCTGAATCCGGATTCGCTGGAGATCCTGACGAATTGCTATGCGGAGCCGAGCCTGAAAGATGCCAAACCGGGGAGCCAGTATCAGTTTGAAAGGCTGGGGTATTTTTGCGTGGATGCGAAGGATTCTTCAGTCGACAGAGTCGTCGTCAACCGCGTCGTGCCGCTTCGGGATTCGTGGGGAAAGATGGCTTCAGGAGAGAAGAAATAAAATTGGCTGGGGAACAAGGATTCGAACCTTGATATTTACCCATAACAGACTGAAATCATTCTAGCGTTTTCCTTCAATCGGCACCTTATCGGCACGGATAGGAATTACATTATCCCTGTCAACGATAGTTTTTAAATCATTCATGGCGTTGTGAACATACTTCTGAGAGGTGCGAATGTCTCCGTGACGAGCAAGGTCTTTCACTTGGAAGGCATTAGCGTTCTTCGCCCAGTCTGATATTGTTGAATGCCGTGTCGCTTCGTACATCGTCAATCCATCCTGGCCGTATTTAAGCCATAGGCGATTCAGCGTTCCTCGTTTGTATCCCTTTCCTGTCATAGGGTTAATAAAGAGGAAGTCTGCCCCGAAACGTCCTTCAGAGTGCCTCTTAGCTATCTCCAAAGCCAACCTAGACAACGGTATCCACTTCCGGTTTTTCCCCTTTGTGCGCTCAACGATCTTTGATGCTGAATAGGTACGCTGGATTAAAGCCCTCGCTTGTGCAAAGTCAATATCACTGATCTTTAATGAACAACCTTCTGATTGCCTTAATGCGGTTTCCCTGAGAAATAAGAAGATATCCCTGTGTTCCTCTGGAAAATCTGACAAGATCCTAATCTGTTCCTCATAGGGGATAGCTCGCTTCTTTTCTCCTGTTGTTATTTCTATTTTGGGGAAGATTGGGATTCTGCATCGTTCCCATTCATTTAGCCAGCGGAAGAATGTCTTGAGACAGTCCATTAGGGTTTTTGTGTACTTCTCGGAAACTTTCCATCCGTTCATTGTCTCAGTTAAACAGGAAAGCTCAACCTCTCTAACATCCTTCTCATATAAGTTGCCGTAGTAATTTTTAAAGTAGCCCTTGTAGAGCGCAAGGGTAGCATAGGAGAATCGTCCTTTCTCAGCCTCTTTAGTTTTCTCTTTAATCCATGTTGAGAATTTATTCTTGAACTTATTTTCCTGGATGGCTGGTTGTAGCCAGTCATTGACGTTAAAAATCCTGTCTTTGATTTCTTTGTTTATTTGAGTAAGAGCCTGGAAGGCCATTGAGAAAGAAAGGGCCGTACCGTTTTTATCGTGATAAATCCGGTATCGTTTCCCTTTGAATGAAAGGCGTATCAGGCACGCATCATATCCGCATTTTGGACAGACCCGTTCCTTCCTGGTAGATCCGCACCGTTGACAGCTTATGGAACCTCTGGAAATAAGCTCCGCCATAATATCCGCCGATAATCCTTTGTTTGGCGTTTTTATATTATACGGGATAGTAGCTGTCAATGAATCATGCTGAATATTATGTGCCTGATAACCGTTCAATCTATCTCCGACCAGCTAAAAGATATAGAAATGTGAAGGATGTATTCAACATCCCTGGTATCAGCCCTTTGGGCTCAATCTGTTAAATGATTTTTTATATGGGGTAGGTTCTAATTATCGTAAAAATATCATGAGAATCCAGTTCGGCCAATCTCGGTTTAAAATATATTTACGCTAGAATATCTCAAACCCTCGAAAATCGTCCTAAAAAATGTAATAAAATCAATATGAATTTGCGCCATTTATACTCAATGTGTACTACGCTTCACCGTGGCGCACTTGCCCGTATTTCTCTATAATCTTAGCAGGTATTATTTCCGAATTAATCCAGCGTCTTAATGTGCTTTCAGCTTCGCCAATCTCTCGCGCCGTTCTTCGAATTCCATGCTTCCGTGCTGCCTTTATAAAATCTTTAACGGCTTCTTCATTTGCCTTATGTTTCCGTTCATCTGCAACTAAATTAACCTGAACACAATTCCCGCAAGTGATCGTATCCGTACATTCACAAATAAGCGGGCCATTTGCATCCTGCACTAAATGGGCTACATACTTTCTCATAATGCTCCTGTAAGTTTTACTATTAAGTTCATGCTGTCCTGTTCTGGTGGCCTTGGTTGACCACGTAGTTCAGGATCGAGTCTTGTCCTCTGATCGGTTGGTTTGGTCTGAGAGACACCCCTGGGGGGGTGACGGAAAACGTAATGTTCACACTATTTCCATCACGCCATACGAACACAATTTGAAGTGGTTTACACCTGAGTTTCGGTCGGGTTCACTTCCGTATCATATACTGGCAAGGCTTCTTCTGATGCTATTTCAGATTCCAGTTCTTTTATTCTGGATTGTATATTCGGAAGTTTATCCACAAGAGCAATTAGAATATTTACGTCAATATCCGTATTCACATTTTCGGGGACATATTCGCCCGTCATCTTGTTTGCCATATCAAGCCCTTTTGCTACTGCGTTCAGGTCGGTAGGTGCCATTATAAGTCTTTTAAGCTGCTGTACTCGCGTTCTTCTATCAATTCCTTCCTGTGCCATTAGATCGGCTATGGCTGTCCTCATTTCAGGTTCCTTCATGAGCTTGCAACCAAGAGCCTTGGCACTATCGGAACTTGTTACGTCGAAGGCTTGCTTTGCTGCTTCCACATTGTTCAGCCCGGATGCTTTGGCAATTGCAAATGCTTTCTGTTTCTCGGTTAGATTGTCCAGGGATTCAGGAAGCTGCATGTTTTTTAAATAGGTCAGTCTTTGGCCTATGTACTGTTTTGATACCCCCATTGCCCTTGCTATATGATGTAGGTTGAAAAAAATGG
>DHHG01000110.1 GCA_002403175.1 Syntrophaceae bacterium UBA4778
GATTTATTGAAGGTTGAAATATGGATCTCTCCCCGACTCGTAATAGCTTCTGATGCATTCGATACCAGATTCATGATGACTTTAAATAGATGGACAGGTGATCCGGATAAATTCAAGAGATTCGGGTCCAGATGGACCTTCACTTCCACAGCGGGATGAAATGAAAGCAGCTTTTCATACTCAGGGCTCTTCAGGTATTCTGAAATGATCGTATTCAAGTTGACTATTTCA
This sequence comes from Syntrophaceae bacterium UBA4778, assembly GCA_002403175.1. The sequence goes on from DHHG01000110.1 coordinate 232, forward strand.
TAGGAAACAGCACCCCTTCGGGCAAGGGTCAGCAAGTCCTGAACAATCGCGACGGCTTTCTTGCCGGATTCCTGAATGGTCGAGATTGGCGCTCTTAAAGGACTGTCTCCCGCAAGCTGCATTAAAAGCAAATCCGGATATCCCACAATGGCAGAAAGGACATTGTTCAAATCATGGGCCACGCCTGCCGCCATGGTACCCAGCGCTTCCATTTTTTGTGTTTGCTGAAGCTGTGCCTCCAGTTTTGCATTTTTTTCCTGAGCCCGTTTTTGTTCACTTATGAGTTTGGAGAGGTAATCGATCTCCCGTAAACGTTTCTTCCCGGTCTCTTCCGCAATTTTTCTATAGTATCTTGATTCCCGTTCCGCTTCTTCAAGGCGCCGTTCAAGCTCACTGAATTGTTCTTTTGCAAAACGGTCTGCGTCGCTCATCACATTTACTCCGTGAAGATAATTAAAACACCGGTCCAGTCCAATCCTCTACTTTTCTTGAGCAACGGCGCAATTTCTACGCCCGAATAAAATCCTAACAGGGGGACATTGTATCGATTCAGTACCTTTTGTACCTCCATTGCCTCCTCCGCCGGTGTGTTGGATTGAGCCGCCGTTCTGCCTGCACAATCTATATATAATCCGAAGCGAGCTGTTCTATTCTCTCCGATTATCTGAGCCATCAGTTCGTTTGAATTTTCCCGGGCGGAAGCAATCATATTGTTGATATCCCGTAACATGAACTGTATCTCCGTTCCCGTTCCCAGATCCGGTTCGAATATGCCGATTCCGCTTCCGTCCGGAAGGGCGCCCGTAATCAATCTGTTTACATAATAGGATTCATCGGGAATGCCGTATCGATCTCCGTGATTTACACCGATAGTCAACAGGTCGATCGGGTGCTTCTGGCGCCATTCCTGATTTTGATAAATGGAGTCGATCATTTCAACTGCAGGCCTGTTGTCTATTTCGTAAATGATGTCCCCCTGAATTCTGGTAATTCGATGATAAACCCCGTCCAGCGGATTGCATCCATGCATGATTCTGAAATAGGGTTTTAGTTCCTGATTCAGCAGTAGCCCGACGACACTGTTTTCGGCTGCATGGAAACCGCAAAACTGTTTGGTGCCGCTTCTGAACTCGAAATCACTCAATAATCCGGCTCCGAAGATGGGAATATCCGTTCCCAATCGATTTTCAATGCCTTTTATCAGCGTGGAAGATGGATTCAGAACCGGAGGAGCTTCATTTGTTGCGGGGTTTTTTACCGAATCATAAAAAATCAAAAAGGCGTTACCTTGGGACGGGTCGGAAAGACGGCTGACCAGTTCTTCACCAGCTTTCTCCCCATCTTTGTCGAGATCATGCATTTCCGCTACTTGATATGGAATACCATCCAGCTGCAAGGCTGCAACGGCAGAGGAATAGCCGTCATAGGAGATATGGTCATTGGTGATAATTCCGATGGAGGTTCCGCCGATTATGGCCGGGTTCGGACCTACTGTATCCCGTATGCCCCGGTAGAATTCGTCCGGATTTATCTTTCCGCTGCAAAAAGCGATCAAAAGATCAGGGCGAACCTCTTTTCCCTTTTCGAGCGCATTTCTGGTTGCGAGTGTGCCCGCATCATAAGACGATTTCTCAGTGCAGTAACCAATGCCAGCTTGCATGATTTATCCTTCTATCTGTTATCGCCCAGAAAGATTGCGAAGAATCTTTGAACCTTAAGAACAGGTTAAAGGTTAAACAGGTTTTACTCGCCTACCCGCAGCGAGCTGTGAGGAAGGCCTCGCTTGCGGATTCAATATGTCTGCATTGAAATACAAGAGGAACATTCTGTTATCATAGAAAAGATGCTAATTCTACTCTAATTCATTATTTCATCAGCACTTTTTAGTAGAGATACAGCGGTCGAAAGAATCTCAAAAAAGTGAAAGCTTTTCTTTTATTGATCCTGCATGTCTACTCATGATAGAACCGGTTGCAAAAAAAATCAGGAGGATCTGCATGGACGAGGAAATCAAAAAAAGAACTCAGGAAACGGCAGCCAAATTGTTCAGTGGCGGAATCAAAATGGATCCGCCTTATCGCACCTGGAGAGAATTTGATAAAGATCTGGCAAATGATCTGTCCATGTTTATCACGGGGAATCTCTATTCCCGGACAGTTTTGAGTCTTCCGGAAAGACAGATGGTTGCATGCGCGATGCTTGCGGCCATGGGTGCGGCGGATGAACTGAAACTGCATGTGAATGCGGCGCTCAATGTTGGATGCGATCCGAAAAAGCTCACAGAAGTATTTTTTCAACTTACGCCATACGGTGGGATGCCGAAGGTCAATGAGGCCCTGAGCGTATTCAAGGATGTTTTGAAAGAAAGAGGCGAATGGCCAATAAAATAGTTGCTAAGAGCGGGTGACAGCATATGCACGAGCTTTCCATTACAGAACATATACTCAATCTTGTTCTCAAACACGCCAAAGAGAACCGGGCGAAAAAGGTTGTATCGGTGCATCTGAGAATAGGGGAAATGACTGATCTTCAGGATGAATGGATTCAGCGCTATTTCGATCACCTCAGCAAAAAGACCCTTGCTGAGGGCGCGGTGCTTAAGATTGAAAGGTCTCCTGTTGTTTTTGGGTGCAAAGATTGCGAGAAGGATTTCAGGGTAAAAAAAGATGATCTCCGGGAAGATATCTCCTGTCCCGATTGTAAAGGAAAAAACTTTGTCTTTGTTTCCGGCCGTGAGTTTCTCGTCAAAAGCATCGAGGTGATGTGAAACGGAATATTCGATTGATAGAAGTATCAAAGATTGGAAATAGGTCAAATCGCCAAAACTGCTGATGGAGTGCTTGTTGGCGATAATTCTATTTGAGCTGTTGAATAAGGGAATTGGGTAATGGATACAGAAACAGATTGGAAGACGGCGGTCGCGGAAATTGCCCTTCGCATACGCAATACATGCCCGCTCATTCATCATATTACAAATTACGTTGTCATGAATGATACCGCCAATGCGACTCTGGCTATTGGGGCATCACCCGTTATGGCCCATGCTGCCGAGGAGGTTGAGGAACTGACGTCTGTGGCGGGGGCTCTTGTTCTGAATCCGGGAACGCTGAGTTCCGCTTGGATCGATTCGATGTTGATTGCCGGGAGACGTGCCAATGAAATTGGTATACCCATTGTCTATGATCCGGTAGGGGTTGGCGCGACTAAATTCCGTACCAATACCGGTGTACGCTTTTTGAAAGAGCTGCGGCTTGCTGTTATAAGAGGAAATGCAGGAGAGGTCGGAGCTTTATCCGGTATGGGCGGAGCCGTAAGAGGGGTGGATTCGATTGAGAGTCTGCAAGACCCGGAAAAGGTTGCCCTGGATCTGGCGAGTTGCCTGCAAAGTATTGTTGTGATTACCGGTAAGCGGGACATTGTTTCCGATGGTAAACGTGTTATCGGAGTTGACAACGGGCATCCGATGTTGCCGTATATTACAGGAAGCGGTTGCATGGTCACCGCTGTAATTGCGGCATTCTGTGCTGTGGAAAAGGATTTTCTACTTGCGGCTGCGGCAGGGCTCGCCTATTATGGGTTATCTGCAGAGTTTGCGGGTCAGAGGGCTTCAGGTCCCGGATCGTTCAGGGTTGCCCTGATGGATGCCCTCTATCAATTGACGCCGGAGCAGATCAAGGCTGGCGTGAGAATTGTTGAGCTGAAATGAAAAAAAATACCGATTATAGCCTGTATCTGGTTACCGATGCGGAACTCTCATTGGGGCGCTCGCATCAGGAAGTCATTGCCTGTGCAATCCGGGGAGGGGCAACTGTTGTTCAGTTCCGGGAGAAAAAGGATATCTGCACGAGAGAGATGATCCGAACGGCTCAGCAACTTTGCTATCTGTGCCGTTCGTTTAAGGTTCCCTTCATCGTAAATGATCGTCTGGACGTGGCGCTTGCAGTTGATGCCGATGGAATCCATATCGGCCAGGACGATATTCCGGCTCCGATAGCCCGCCGTCTCCTCGGGCCGGATAGGTTCCTGGGCATAACGGCCCATACTGCAGATGAGGCGCTGAAGGCAATTGAGAATGGAGCAGATTATATAGGGGCGAGTCCGGTTTTTGCGACCATGACCAAGACGGATGCAGGCAGACCGATCGGTTTGGAAGGATTGGCGGAAATTGCAAAGGCCTGCTGTGTTCCCGTTGTGGGTATCTCCGGGATTAATGATTCCAATGCGCAGGATGTGATTCGGGCGGGAGCTGCAGGCGTGGCTGTCGTCTCGGCTATTGTCGGTGCAGAGGATATAGAAATGGCGGCCAGAAAGCTCCATCGGATTATCTGTGCGGGGAGATCTTGATCGGTATGATCCGGACAGGATGATCTCATTTGTTTGGTAAGCTCTTTATAGGTTCCGGATGTGTTCTATTTGATCTTCGTGCTTCAGAAGCGAGCTTATCGGTTTCGGCCAAATTTCAATGAAAATGGATAGTTCACTAATTAAAAAAAACAGCAAATTTTCTTGACATATTCAAGCAAGTAAAATAAAATAACTAGATTTCCCGAGTCATTTGAAATTCGTCAATGGCTCCCCGCGTTGGTCGCTAAGAATGCGGGGAGTTTTTATTTGTCAGGGCAGCATAAAGAGAGAAAAAGAGGTTATGAGAA
>DHHG01000173.1 GCA_002403175.1 Syntrophaceae bacterium UBA4778
CGTTTCGAGATAAAGATTCTCCTTGTCCCTGAAATAATAGTTAACGGCAGCGAGATTCACCCCCGCCTTGCCGCAGATATCACGTATCGTTGCCTTTCGAAATCCGTATTCCGCGAAAATTTCTCCTGCAGCTTCCAGAATTCGAGACCTCGCATCAGATATATTTGTTTCTTTTTTCATATCAGCTTTTCTATCACTTGTTTTAAACGTATGTATTAAAAGATTGTTCGCTTTGCAAGTTATTTTTTATTTTTTTCCAAAATATGGAAAAAATGCCAAAATAAATAGGGTAATTGTTGAATTCGGCAGCGAGCGCATTCCTGTTTAAATCAAATCGGTATGCTGAGTGATTATGAAATCAAGTGAAAATAAGGAAATAGCCCTTCGGTTTTTATGGAGGGCATTTCGGCACAGAAATTACAGGCTTTTTTTCAGCGGTCAGAGTGCCTCTCTTATAGGAACCTGGATGCAGCAGATTGCGGCGAGCTGGCTTGTATACAGGCTGACCGATTCCGCATTCATGCTTGGTTTGGTAGGGTTTACAGGGCAAATCCCCACATTTATTTTTTCCTCTTTTGCCGGAGTTTATGCAGACCGCTGGAATCGAAGACGCTTCATTATTGCGACACAGACCTTGGCAATGATTCAGGCCTTTGTTCTTGCCTTTCTAACTCTTTCCGGTCACGTTCAGGTCTGGCATCTGCTGGTTCTAAGCGGATTCCTAGGACTCATAAATGCCTTCGATATCCCGGCTCGCCAGTCGTTTGTTGTTGATCTTATCGAGGATAGGGAAAATCTGGGCAATGCAATTGCGCTGAATTCTTTTATTTTCAATGGGGCACGCCTGATCGGCCCTTCTCTTGCAGGTCTATTGATCGTCCTTTTCGGGGAGGGTATTTGTTTTTTAATCAATGGGATTAGTTTTATCGGGATCGTTATGGCTCTTTTAGCCATTCAGGTCGCGGATTCCCCAAAGGCGCAAAGCAAGGGGAGGTTTTGGCAGGATCTCTTGGAAGGGTATGCTTATGCATTTGGATTCACGCCGATCCGCGCTATTCTCCTTCAGCTTGCACTTATCAGCTTTATGGGGGTCCCTTATTCTATCCTGATGCCGGTTTTTGCCAGGGATATTCTCGATGGGGGCTCATTCACGTTGGGGATCCTGATCGCCTCTTCCGGTTTCGGCGCCCTTACAGGAGCCGCATTTCTGGCCGCAAGAAGAACGATTCTCGGTTTGGGCAGGCTGATCGCTTTCTCTTCGGGGTGCTTCGGCATAGCTGTCTTTATTTTTGCCTTATCCCGGTCTGTGTTTCTTTCCTTAATAATGCTCTATGTTGTCGGATTCGGTATGATCGTTCAAATGGCCGCGAGCAATACCGTTTTGCAGAGTATTGTAGATGATGAGAAACGTGGTCGCGTTATGAGTCTGTTTGCGATTGCCGGAATGGGTATGGTCCCGTTTGGAAGCCTCTTTGCCGGAGCAATGGCGTCGCGGATCGGAGCCCCTCAAACGGTAATGATCTGTGGTGCCGTATGCATGATTGGCGCGCTGATCTTTGCCGGTTACCTCCCCCGTATCCGGGAAAAAATACGGCCTGTTTACGTTCAAAAAGGCATCATCAATGATTTGCCTTCCGAATAGCTGTAGAAAAAAATTTTATTCATACCTTATCTTTTATTTATTTTTGAGAACACATCCGCTAAGATATTTTTCGAGTCTTGAGCATATCTCGAAGTATTGATCACTCCTGTAAGCATCAGACCTCGTTCAAGGGGAAAACAACAAGAAAATGGTTTTAGCGGCTTTCTATTTTCAGATGCACCAACCGATGCGCCTGCATCCGGACCGTGATAAATTTATATGGTCCGATAAGGATAAACAAATTTTCCTGGAAACAGCCGAGCTGTGCTACCTGCCTGCCACCCGTTTGTTTATTGAACTCGTATCGGCCTACCCCGATTTTAAAATGATTATGAGCATGAGCGGCACATTCCTTGAGCAAGCGGAAACGTATTGTCCGGAAGTGATCTGTCTCCTGCAACAACTTCTTGATTCGGGCAAAGGTATCCAGGTGGAGTACCTTGATGAAACCTACTATCATTCTCTGACCGGCTTATATGTTGACCAACGGAAACAGGAATTCAGAGACCAGGTTTCTTTGCATCGCGATATGATGAAACGCTTTTTCGGGATAAGGCCGATATCTTTCCGGAATACGGATCTCATTTATAACAATGAGATTGCGGCGGTAGTGGATGATATGGGGTACAAATCCATGCTCAGTGAAAGGTGGGCGGGAACGCATCTTCAGAATGGATACGGCATTCCTCCTAATCAGATATTTAAGGCCAAGGGGAGCAATCTTGTCGTCATACCCAGGAACAATGAGCTAAGTGGAGCAATTTGCGCCCAGTTTGGCAAAAAGGGGCTGACTCCCCGGGAATATCTGGACCGGATTACATCCACAACAGACCCGGCGGTAATGCTCGGGTATGATTGCGAACATATAGGCGCTTGGATTCGGAAGGACAAAGGCATCTTTGATTTCTGGCGGGAAATGCCCAAGCTCCTGTCGGAATCTCCCGAGGTGGAAGTTGTTACTGCAACAGAGATTGCAGAGCGCTTCCAGGATGTCGATTGTCCTGTATTCGATATGAATGAGTCCTTCGAGACATCCTGGAAAAATGTTGGACTGAACGCACTTGGACAAAAAGATATCAAGAGGATCGGGCATCTAACCCAGTACGAAATTTTTAAAGATATCGAAAGCATCGGAACTGACGCCAGAAAAGCGGGAGGCGATCTGTTAAGGAAATGGCGATATCTTACGGAATCCGATCATATCTGTTTTATCAGGGAAGGTAGATTCGGAACCAGGCCCTTTCATCACTATATAAACCCGTATGGCAAGTCTACCGTAGCGCCCGCTCACATCATCACCAGGAAAATTGACAATCTGGAGATGACAATCAGAAGATTTCAAATCCTCCGCAAACGGGAAAAAACAGTCGTATTGATCATCAGCCCCGAAACTGGGAAATTGCCTGAAGAAATGGGCGCTTTGGCCCAGTATATTTCCGGCAAAAGCGGAGGACAGGGTGAAGTTGTTTCCGCTCTCTGTAATGGGCTTGTCGAGAGGGGAATTGAAGTCCATCTGGCTACTTTGAATCTGAAGAAACGTTTCCAGTGGGAATCAGGAATGGATGAGATGGGGTGGCGGCAGATGCGATACCGAATCGATCCCGACCGGATTCATCTGGTCAGTTCCTCTTTGTTTGCTGAGAACATGAGCGCCTATTCGGGAAATCCCGTTCTGACCGCAGCTGAATTTCAGCGCGAGATAGTAAACAACGTTATCAAGATAATCAGGGCCAAAAGTCAGGGGAGACTGATCGTCCACTCCAATGACTGGATGGCGGGAGGGGTAATTACGGCATATGCAAAATCAACAGGGTTGCCGGTGCTGCATACCGTTCATAATATCTTTACCGGGAAGATTCCTCTGGAAATGCTCAATGGGGTAGATCTCAACAGCATGGCATATGATGTCTACCTTACGCATGAGAACGGCAGAAGCTATCTGGACAGCCAGGCCACGGCAATTAAAAGCGCAACCTTGATCAATTTTGTCGGTGAGAAATTTCTGCATGAAGTTGTTGAGGATTATTTCATGGATCGACCGATTGTGCCATGGAGTGTGCGTGAGGAGGTTAAACAAAAATACCGTCACAATGCAGCCATTTCTATCATCAATGCTCCTGCTCCATACATGTATCCGGAAAGATGCGAATCGCTCGTCCGAAAATTCGGTCCGGATGAAGACGTGCTCCAGGCAAAAAAAGAAAACAAGGTAGAATTCCAAAGGCGGCTGGGACTGCTGGTAGATCCGGAAGCCATCCTTTTCTACTGGCCGTCTCGCCTGGATCCGCTCCAAAAAGGAATCGAGCTCATCGAAAATATCGCGCTACGTTTCGTGATCGAGCACGGAGATGTTCAGATCGCCTTCATTGCGGACGGAGTGGGGGGAGACCGGACCCACACGGAGATTCTGGGGAGAATCGCCTTTGCATCCGGAGGCAAGATTGCGTATCATCCTTATGATGGAGATCTGTCTATGCTCGGGTTTGCTGCCGCAAGCGACGTGTTCGGAGCCTCCCTGTATGAACCTTGCGGACAGATAGACCAGGTCGGTAATTTGTTTGGAGCTACTGCAACCAATCGCGATACGGGCGGGTATAATGATAAGATCAGGGAATTAAGGCTGAAAATAATGGGTTCTCCTCAGGATGTCGGAAACGGCTTTCTTTTCAGGAATTACGACCCCGGCGGTTTATGGTATGCGATGTACAACAGCGTCATTTTCCATCGCTTGCCGGAGGCGGTCCGGGCGGAACAGATCGTGAGGATCATGAAAGAGTCCAGAGAAACATACGATCTGGGGACGATGATTGCACAATATATCCGGACCTATGAGCGTTTGAACAACGGGAAGCCGTTGGTTTAGAATTTTGGTGTATTCCGTTGCCATTACAGCGACTGAATAAAACGGAAGATAATCAGAGCCATCAAACCGATAATGTAGATCATCAGGCAGGATAGCGCGAATCTGGTTTTTCTGGATAATTGTACACGAGGCATAATTTATCTCTCATTCTGATTTTCAATGGATCCAGCCCTTAGGCTTTTAATCGTGTTTCAATTCCTTTCATGATGTCATTGTAAAAAATAACCCCAAGCAGACGATCGTGACCGTCCACAACCGGCATCATCCGGTAATGATATTTTGCAAACATCTGCGCAAGGTCTTCCTGCACATCATCTTCTTCCGCCGTGACGGGAGGTGAAGACATGATCTCATTCATGGTCATCTGGTCCGCAGCCAGTACGAGCTCCCGTAAATCCACCACGCCTAGGAGGGTGCGTTTATCATCATTGACGACGTAAATGTAAGAGATACTCTCCGGCTCTTTTCCCGACGATCTGATCTTCGCCAGTACCTGTTCCGCCTTCTCATTTTTATGAACGCTGATGTAGTCGGAAGACATCATGTCTTTTGCGGTTATTTCCCGTTCCGACAAGATATCGCGAACACGATCCGCCTGTT
>DHHG01000075.1 GCA_002403175.1 Syntrophaceae bacterium UBA4778
GTGCTCCTTCTGATGTGGGCTCAGTCCGCACATATCAGTGTTGATGCGGCACGGGAGACCGGTATTCTGAAAGCCGTTGGATGGCACACCGGAGAAATAATCGAGATGCATATGTGGGGGAGCCTGCTGCTTGGTCTGAGCGGCACGTGCATCGGCATTTTGCTGGGTTTCATCTATGCACTCCTCGGCACGCCGGGTATTTCCGGCTACTGCCTGGGATGCGCAAGCATTTATCCCAAGTTTCCCGTTCCCGTTCACTGCGATGCTTCCTCGCTGGCGCTTCTTTTTATAATAGGTGTGGTCCCCATAACAGCCGTGAGCGCTATACCCGCGTGGCTTTCAGGTGTCATTGATCCGGACAGGGCAATGCGGCGATGAATAAATCCTTTTCAGAACGCAGCACAATTATGGCACTTGAGAATGTCTCCAAGCATTATAGATCGGGCAGAATCAGCATCAAAGCCCTGGACGATGTATCTCTCACGATTGCCAGGGGAGAATCGATTCTTTTGACCGGATCATCGGGTTCAGGAAAAACAACGCTATTAAATATCATGGGCTGCCTGGCTCGCATAACCAGCGGCCGAGTTTGGTTGCAGGAGAAAGAGATATCACATTGTCCCGATCATTTCCTTTCCGCCATACGGCGTAAGCACATGGGATTCATATTTCAACAATTCAATCTGATTTCAGGTCTGACGACGTGGGAGAATGTAGCATTACCCCTTTTACCCATGGGCATTTCGGAGAGAGAGCGGAAGACCCGAGCAACGCTGCTCCTGGAGAGGATGAACCTGGAAACGAGGGGCCTCTTTCTGGCCAACGAGTTAAGTGGCGGAGAACAGCAACGGACAGCCATCGCACGGGCCTTGATCACCGAACCGGATATTATTCTTGCCGATGAGCCCCTTTCGAACATAGATATGATGAATGTAGAGATTGTCATGCGCATCTTTGAAGAGCTCAAGAGAAAAGGGAAGACCATCATTTTTACCTCCCATGATTCCCAGCCGCAACTGGACACGCTTGCCGACCGGACGATTCATATCTCTTGCGGAAGAATTGCTGAGAGGTAGAAGGCTATGGTTCTCAATCCCTATATTATCACCTACCTCGTGTGCGCTTTCATTTCCGCATTGATAGGGGTGGTTGCCTCATTGATGGGATTTGCAGTCTGGCGGCGGTGGAATTTGAGTAGCGCCTCGGAGGAACAGTACCGGCTTGAGAAAATAGTCTATTTGATCATTACTATACTTTCCCTGGGTTTTTTCCTCCGTCTGTTAAATGTGCCTCTGTGGTTTTGGACTCTGCACAGCATGATTGTCTCAATTCCAGGAGCCATGTGCCTGGTGGGTGTTCACAATATTGCTGTACCTGTCTCCTACCTGGCCAGCGGGATGAAACTTATCGTGCCCGTCTTTTACGGATACTGGCTTATTCTGAATTTTCTGGATCGGAAAGTCATGGAACAGCCTTTTATGAATCAGAAACTGCTCCTTCTCCTGCCATTGGGTCTCTTAGTGCTTATAGAAACAGGACTCGATTCTGTATTCCTTTTGTCTGTCCCACCCCGGCAGGTATCGTGCTGCACATCCCTTTTTGACCTTCCAGCCCGAAGTAATCCTATGATAATACAATCTGATACCGGCAACTATTTGCTGTCCTTTTTTTATGGTGGCACTCTGCTCATACTGGCGGATATATATCTTTTTCTGGGTGCCAGTGACAGGAAACATGCACCTAATAAACGTTGGAACATGAAGAAGGCCACGGCATTGATCCGTACGGTTTTCGCGTTCCTCACCTTCGCGGCCTTTATTGCTGCCCTTCACACCACCATAAGCCCGCTTTTATTACAGCTTCCTTTTCATCATTGCGTTTTCTGCCTGGGCCAGTACAGGTTGGATGTGCTCACTGCATTTTGTTTGATTTTCGCCGGGCTATCCTTATTTATTATCGCTGCGTGGTTGAAGGCCTCTCTTGGAAAATGGACTGATTGTGTCGATGTGATCACGCCGATTGACCGAACAGTAAATTGGGCAGGTATTTTGCTCCTGGTGGGAACAATACTCTTATCGATACCGATCGTGATTTCGATGAAAATAGGGGGTTGGATATGAACCAAAAACTGGTTTTGGGATTGGTGATGTTTGCAATCTTTTTATCATGGTCTGCCGGAAGTGCGGCAGAAAAATGCATGATGTGCGGAATGAACGCTGCATTGAGTGAGACCAAATTCACCGCCAGGATCATAGATGGAAGCAAGCAGGTGACAGCGGGTGACTATGCGTTTTGTTGCCTGCGCTGTTTTCTTACCTTTGAAAAGAGAGTGGGGAAAGAAAAAATCAGAAAAATAAAGTCTCGTGATTACGATAAAGGAACCATGTTCGAGGCTGAAAAAGGATTCTTTCTAGTAGAGAGCGAAAAGCGGCCTACCGGATCGATGACCCCGTTCATGCTGATATTTTCCGATCGACCCACAGCAGACAAATACCAGACAGTATATGGCGGAAGAGTAATTGGTTGGGATGAGGTTAGGAGATATACCGAGAAAAACCGCTGATTAAAGTTTTTTACATTTGCAAAACTTACAACGACGCGTTTCCAGTTATTAGAGGATGGTACAAATCCAGGCTTTTTAAACGGCAAAGAATACACACTGCGGGAGTAGAAACGATGAAAGCAAGTGCCATGTTACGGAAGATAATTGTTATTCTGCTGATCTGCCTTACGATGTTCCCGGCTCTATCGGCTGCAGACAGTACCACGACTCTGACTTTGCAGGACAGCATTGATATGGCCTTGAAGCAAAGCGTCATTATTCACTCGGCCAGAGAGGGCGTCGCCGGGGCGGAGGCACAAAAGCGAGAGGCATTGACCGGATTCCTGCCCACGCTGAGCACTTCTTATAACTACACCAGATATAACACGTCGCCATATACCACTATTTTTGATTTTCCCAATCCTGGTTCCAAAGCGGTTTTTATTGTGGGCACCCAGGACAATTATACCTGGTCACTGCGAGCCACCCAGCCTATATTTGCCGGCGGAGGGATATTGGCAAACTATCAGGCCAACAGCCTTGCTTTGGAAGCAGTGCGGATGGATGAGCACGGGGTTGTGCTGGATATCATCCAGGATGTTAAGTTTGCATACATCAATGTCATCAAGGTGGAAAAACTTCTGGACGTTGCCCGACAGTCGCTCAAACAATTGGAGTCGCACTATTTTATCGCGCAGAATTTTTTTGAAGCCGGGATGATCCCCCGCAACGATCTGCTTCAGTCCGGTGTTCAGGTCTCCAATGGAAAGCGATATTTGCTGCAGGCGGAAAACGGCCTCGAAGTCATGCGTTCAAGATTTAATACGTTATTGAGGAGAGACATAGATTCCCCTGTCAAAGTGGAAGACATATTCGCTTTCAAAGCCTTTGAGAAATCTCTAGCGGAATGCCAGAAAACTGCATTGGAAAACCGGCCGGAGATCAAGGCTCATTCGCTACGGGTGGAACAAGCAAAAAAAGGGGTCAGTTTTGCCAGAAGTGAATATTTCCCCACTGTCAACGTGGTCGGGAATTATGCCCGTTTTGGAGATACTCCAGGCGTATCCGGGAGCGACTTTCAGAATCAGGAGAACTGGTCGGTATCTGCAGTTGCGAACTGGACCTTTTGGGAGTGGGGCAGGACAAAGAGCCGGGTCGACCTGAGCCAAAGCAGAAAGAATCAGGCATCGGATGCCCTGGTTAATGTCAAAGATCAAATCACCCTGGAAGTGAAAAATGCCTATCTGTTCCTGCGCGAGATGGAAAATCAGATTGTCGTGACCAGAAAGGCCGTCGAGCAGGCGGAGGAGAATTTCCGCATCAATGAAGAGAGCTACAAAGAGCGGGTAGCAACCTCGACGGATGTTCTGGATGCTCAGACTCTGTTGACCAAGGCCAAATCCGATTATACAACTGCCCTTGGCGATTATCACATCAGCTATGCGCGACTGGAGAGGGCTATGGGGACGGGATTGGATAACTGGATACAACGCAGAGGGATCTACTGAATAGCGGCTGACGCCGCAGTGACGAGTGACGTGTAACGAGTGACAAGCGGGAAAGGGTCGGCTCCTGATGCAGGACTGCGGCGAATTGACTTAACTAAGTTGGAACTTTTGTCAGAAGTTTTTGCCAATTTGAAGTTATAACTTGGGAGGTTAAACGATGCGAAAGTTATTAATTGGTCTCATGGTCATATCGGCGATTACCCTTACCTTAGGAGGACTAACTGGGTTCATGTGGTTCGCGTTTTTCGGCCCGGTCCATCTTGTAAACCTGAATCTGAATAAGAGCCAAGTACTTTGGTTTGACGCGGGCCTTAGTTTCATGGTTTTCCTTCAGCATAGCATTATGATTCGAAAGTCCTTCCGAAAAAGCATATCCTGGTTTATACCTGAGGAAATCTTTCGATCTTTTTTTGCCATTGTATCGGGTCTGACTATGCTCACGGCATTCATACATTGGCAACCATTGCCGGATACCATTTTTGTTGCAGAGGGGATCTGGCGCCTTTTGTTCAGAGGTATATTTTTCGCTTCCTTGCTGGGAACTTTATGGGTTCTCTTGACGATATGGTTCTATGATCCTTCCGGCACATTGGAAGTGATCTATTATCTGAAGGGGAAACCGGCTGCAAAAAATAAAGTGAAAGCTGACGGTTTATTTCTACTGATCAGACATCCAATATACATCTTAATGATATTGATGATGTGGTCTTATCCGGAAATTACGACAGACAGGCTTTTGTTCAATGTCCTGTGGACAACATGGATGTTGACAGCATCGTTTCTTGAGGAACGCGATTTAATCGCCGATCATGGCAAATCCTATCTGAATTACAGGAAAAGAGTCCCGATGTTTATACCGAATGGCTCGTCTATCTCTGCAATTAAAGAGAGATTTAGAAAGGGAACAGGCCTATCTTTTTAAAATATGTAAACCGTACTTTCGCTGCACAGATAGAAGTGAGAATCATTACTTCTTTGAGAGGCGTTTACCATGATGTTCGTAAACGCCTCTTCATTTAAATAAAATTGCTCCGATGGGTTACTCTCAGATTTTTTACTGCTATATGTAGGGAAACCTGTTCGGTCGGAGTGACGTGGTTCTGCATGGATCCGGTTCCCTCATCCGCTTACGAGCGCACCTAAAAAGTCCATTTTCCCCTGAATTCATTTAATTCCGAAATCGTTGGTTTTATCCATTTGTTACAAATACATTGCGCAATTTCGATTTTATCGGCAGAGCATTGAATCAGGTGGTGCATCTACACAATTTCCGGGGTAATTCTATTTCCCAAATTATAGTTTTATGTTATACCCAACTTTGTTATTGGGTGATAATAGATTGATCAATAAACCATACATACAATGTCTTGGAGATGAGGGCCTCATGAGGGACGAAGACAAACAGAAGATCGCAGAGATCATGTCAAGAATGCAATGCCCAAAAAACTTCATTTGCGCAGAAACCGGCTTTGAGAATCTCTGTAAATCGAATGACTTTGGAGTAGATGGATATATCGACTGTCTAGAGGATATCCCCTCAAGGTGTCCATTTGCGATCTCTTTCGGAAATGGTTACATTTGCCGATGTCCACTCCGAGTGTTTTTGGCGAAAGAGTGGGGAAAATGAGAACAGGATGCAGAATAAGGCATCGGTTTTAATTCATCTGTGTTTTTAAATTTTCGCCAAATGCATTCGCATTGCGATCCGGTTCCCCCCTTAGTGCGTTGCCGCAAATCCATGCTGCTCAAAAAACATCAGGGTTAAAGACGTGCTTTCCTTTCTGGCACTATATGATATTTAGGCATTCCTATCAAAACCCAGTCTCAAAATAAGGATATTCTCCCCCAAAAATAAGGGGTTCTCCAAGTTTGGCCGGAAGCGGATTCTGCTACGCTTCTTAAATGGGCTCCGATCTTAAAGAAATCCAGTCAGGTACTTCCCGATCCAAGGCGAACTTCTTCTTGACCGAAGTGGATGACGACTGCTCTGCCGCATCATTTTGTGAGGTGATCCAAGGATTGAAGAGCAGGCCCAAAAAAATATCCTGTAAATATTTCTACGATTCGGAAGGGTCCCGCCTCTTCGACCTGATCTGTGATGTGCCGGAGTATTATTTGACCCGCACCGAGGCAGCCATTCTGGACCGGCATATAGGTCCCATCCTGGACCGGCTGGGCGATGACCTCTGTGTTATTGAACCCGGCGCTGGCTCGTGTCTCAAAGTGCGCATTCTCCTGGAAAGTGGGAATGTTTCCTATTATATGCCCCTGGATGTTTCTACGGATCACCTGCGGAAGTCAGCGCTGAAAATTGCCGAAGACTTTCCGGGACTTTCCGTGCATGCCCTGGCAATGGACATCACAAACGAGATCGACAGGATCAAACCATTGCTGCCGGAAAGCAGAAGACGCATCATATTTTACCCTGGATCAAGCATTGGAAACTTTGATCCCCCGGCTGCACGCAGGCTCCTGAACCAGTTTTGCGGATTATTGCGTAAAGGCGACATGCTCCTGATAGGGCACGACCTGATCAAGGACCCTGCTGTCCTGGAGCTTGCTTATAACGACCGGCGGGGCATTACAGCCGCGTTTAACCTGAACCTGATCGCCCGTTGTAATCGCGAACTGAGCGCAAATTTAGACGTGGACAAATTTCGCCACGTCGCATTCTACAACGAGGCTCTATCCAGAATCGAGATGCATCTTGAGAGCCGGATAGCCCAGGAAACCAGAATATCCGGAGAGATCATCCGCTTCGATGCTTTCGAGCGGATCCATACCGAGAACTCTTATAAGTACAGCATTTCCGGATTTGATGAAGTCGCAGCAGGGGCCGGATTTGAGCCGGCCGGAACGTGGACCGACACGGCGCAATACTTTGCTGTGAGCCTTTATGAAAAAAGGAGATTTTATGTCTGAGATTTCCAGTTCCCTTAGCGGCAAAGACATCATCTGGCCGGAGCTTCCCCTGGATGCCTGGCTGGACACATACGAAACACTGCATCGCTGGAGCCAGGTCATCGGAAAAGTCAGGCTGAAACTTTCTCCCATGGTCAACCATTGGTGGCAGGTGCCCTTCTATGTGACATCGCGCGGCCTGACTACTTCCCCGATGTTTTATGGGCCACATGTGTGCCAGGCCGATTTTGATTTCATATCACATGCGCTTCAAATCACGACAGCCGCGGGTGACAAGCGTATTATATCCTTGGAACCCCGGCCGGTAGCGGACTTCTATGCGGAAACGATGCGGGCTTTCACATCGCTGGGACTTGATGCGGGAATCTGGACGACCCCGGTCGAAGTAACCGATCGCACCCCTTTTGAAAAGGACTATTTACATTCATCCTACGATCCTGAGTACGCTCACAAATTCTGGAGACTACTCGTCCAGGCTGATAGGGTCTTCAAGAAGTTTCGCAGCCGCTTTGCGGGCAAGGTCAGTCCCGTTCATTTCTTCTGGGGCTCTTTTGATCTGGCTGTCACCCGCTTTTCCGGGAGAACCGCACCGGTGCACCCCGGAGCGCCCAACGTGGCGCGTTTTGTCGCTATCGAGGCATATTCTCATGAAGTGAGCAGCTGCGGATTCTGGCCCGGCGCAGGATTGGGAACGCCCGCATTTTATGCCTATGCCTATGCCGAGCCCGAAGGCTTCCGGGATTACCCGGTCCAACCCGCAGAGGCTTATTACAACAAAGATTTCGGAGAATTTGTTCTTCCCTATGACGCGGTGCGCCTGGCCGGTGATCCGGATGGCACACTGCTGTCGTTCCTGCAGACAACATACGAAGCGGCGGCTACAGCGGGCAAATGGGACCGGTCCGGCCTGGAACGGCCCCAGGATTGGCGCCGGTGAGATCAACATGACCCTGAAGCCGAATGAAAGAAGCGGGATGTGCGGCAGCTGTTCGGCAGGATGCGGCGTCATCGCCACTTACGACGGAGATGGCCGCATCTGCGCAGTCAGGGCGGACGAAAATTCACCTTTCGGGATGATCTGCAAAGTCGGCGAGCAATCACCCGCAATCATCTATTCCAAAGACAGAATCTATTACCCGCTGAAGAGGACGGGGCCGAAAGGAACTCTGGATTTCCGGAGGATCTCCTGGGAAGAAGCCTATAATGAAATCGTAAAAAAACTCGAGAGCGTGAAGAGCGAATCAGGCCCTGAATCCGCCGCCATTTATACAGGAAGCGGCAGCTTTGAAAGGGCCCTGTGCGATATTTTTCAGCCTGCCGGGGTTGCCGTGTCTTCCGCATCCAGTGTGCTTTTCCCGTTCGGATCGCCGAACACCCTGGGAGTCGGGGCGCTCTGTTACGTAGCATTCGCCATGATTGCGCCGCATGTAACGATGGGGAGTATGTACATCGACATGTACTCCGATATCGAGAACGCCAGACTCATTATCATCTGGGGTAAAAATCCCGCCGCCCACTGCCCCCCCGATGATTTCCTGCGCATCCAGGAAGCCCACAGGCGGGGCGCCCGGATCATTGTCATCGACCCTCGCAAGACCGCCATGGCGAAATACCCCAATGCGCAATGGATCCCGATCAGGCCCGGTACGGACGGAGCCCT
>DHHG01000321.1 GCA_002403175.1 Syntrophaceae bacterium UBA4778
ATGGCAGATGTGTGCAGTATACTATTGCCGTGGTAAATGTTGGGAGAAAGACTTCATTGCGTAGCGTAACCGAAGCAAATCCAGAGGGGGGGGGATTGCTTCGGCGTTCAGAGTGATGGACCACTAAATGTCAATTTATGTAAGGTGCCTGCAACAGGATTTGAAAGGAGGAGGAAAAATGAAGAACGACAACTTATTCAAGCCAAAGGGCTTCAATTTAGGATTGCAGCTTGCCAATGCGGCCAGGATTGGGAGGTAGTGAATCAAAAATATAGAAAGGAGAGGGCTATGATACTGACACCACGAGAAACGATAAAAGAGTACACGGAGAAAGGTTATTGGAGAGAAACGACATTGTTGGATGATTTCAAGCAAAACGTTAGGAGATTTCCCGAAAGAACCGCCGTGGTAGATCCGCCGAATAAAGAGAGCTTAATGGGATTAAAACCGGAGAGAATCACCTATAAAGAACTGAGCAGGGCGGCAGATGCCGTGGCTACATCTCTTGTAAGAAAAATGGGAATTAAAAAAGACGACTTTATCGTCATGCAAATGCCGAATTGCTGGGAATTGGCCATGCTCTATATTGCGATTGCAAGAGCCGGAGCAATTGCTTCCCCTTTGCCCGTGCAGTGGAGACAAAAGGAATTCAATTATATTGCAAACATAACCGAGGCCAAGGCATTTATTACGGTGGAAGACTTCCACGGATTCAAGCACTTGGAAATGGGAAAGGAAATGCAGTCCAGATTGCCCAACTTGAAGTATCTGCTTTCTTTGAAAGATCTCGGGGAAATGATTAAAGGGGATGCGGACTCGGAGAAGTTGGATCAGGTGAAGACGGATCCGAATGATATTTTTTTCGTTGAGTGGACTTCTGGAACTGAGAAGGACGCGAAAGGCTGTCCGATGAGCCACAATAACTGGTATGCGCAGAGTAACATGTTTTTGGAACTTTATGAGTGCAGGATGGGTGATATAATGTTGATGACTGCTCCGTTAGTCAATATGACCGCTGGCACTGGCTACATACCATGGATCCGAACGGCGGGAACTTTGGTTTTGCATCACCCATTTGATGCGGTAATACTCATCCAACAAATCATGGAGGAAAGGCCTGATAGAACCCTCATGGTTCCGGCATTATTAAATATGATTTTGAAACATCCGAAGGTAGGCGATTTTGATTTCAGCTCTTTGAGAATGATAGTAACCGGCTCGGCTCCTCCTTCTATCTACTCTATGCAAGAATTTAAAAGGAGATGGGGGGTAGAGATCTTAAATAATTGGGGGCAGAATGAAGGAACGAACCTCATCAGCGGGCCTGTTACCACCCCTCTGGAACTGAGAGCAGATCACATTCCCCAGTTTGGCAAGAAAGGGGCGAAATGGCCGTGCGAAGCATTTTTTAGAGGCATTGAAACAAAGGTTGTGGATTCATCCGGAAAGGAGCTGACAGAGCCGGGAGAAGTCGGGGAGTTGCTTTACAAATCTCCGAGTGTGATACCTTGTTACCTCAAACGGCCGGATATGACAAAATCGGCATTTGAACCGGACGGTTTCTTTCATACCGGAGATTTGTTTCAAATAAAAGAAAATGATTATGTCAATTACTTTGACAGGAAAAAGGATATTATCATCAGAGGCGGATTTAACATCAGTGCCCAGGAGGTAGAAAACATGCTGCTGGCCAATGCACGTGTGGCCGATGTGGCAGCGGTAGCCATGCCGGACGAAATCATGGGAGAGAAAGTCTGCGTCTACATCGTGCCAAGACCGGGGGAAACCCTCACCCTTGAAGATGTCACTTCATATGTGAAGGAGCAGGGAATTGCCGTGTATAAGTTTCCTGAGAGACTGGAGATCATTGACGCGATACCGCGAAATCCCGTGGGGAAGATATTGAAAACGAAACTGAGAGAAGACCTTAAGGCGAAAATGGCCAAAGAGGGTAAGCTGAAAAAGTAAAGCGGATATAGGACCTGATCGAATTTATGTGGCATCCTTAACAAAGGATAAAGGATCAGGGGGATAATCCTCTCCGGGCCTTTAATCCTCATTAATCGTTACTCGGTTCTTGCGGCTTCGCCGCCTTAGATTATTATGTTTGAAATCTGTTGTACAGGGGTGTATCATAGGATTCACTCTTTACGTTCATTCGGGAACGGGACATCAGAACCCGGTTCCCGAATGAACGCCCCGTTGGTGAAAAAATGGCGGGATTGGGATACTGATAAAATCATAAGTCTGGTTTGCTGGATAAAAAGAATAAGGGAGGTTGTGAAAAATGTCTGGAAAAATGTCTGTTGGTGCTTTATCAGGTATTCGCGTTTTTGATTTATCACGTTTATTGCCGGGCCCATACTGTTCCATGATGCTGGGCGATCTTGGCGCTGAAGTGATCAAGATAGAGGAGCCTGGCAGGGGAGATTATATGAGAGATTTCCCCCCGAAATTCAAGAAGGAAGGCGTCTTCTTCCTCGCCGTGAACAGGAACAAGAAGAGTATAACCCTCAATTTGAGGAGTGAGCGTGGCAAAGAAGTCTTTTTTGACCTTGTTAAAAAGGCCGATGTCGTGCTGGAAGGTTTTCGTCCCGGCGTTATGGACAAATTGGGGATCGGTTATAAGGATCTTGAGAAGATAAATCCCCGGATTATTGTCTGCTCCATTTCCGGTTACGGTCAGGATGGACCCTATGTCAGTAAGGCGGGCCATGATGTAAATTACCTATCCATTGCCGGTATTACGGGGTTTACGGGGACAAAAGAGGGCAAACCGATCATACCGGGCATACAGATCGCCGACATCGGTGGCGGTGGCATGCTGGCAGCATATTGCATTCTGGCGGCCATTATAGGCAGGGAGAGAACAGGCAAGGGACAGTATATCGACATATCCATGATGGATGGCGCCATGGCGTGGTTATGCATGTATGCGGGAAAATACTTTGCCGATGGAAAGAGCCCAAGACCATCTTCTGAACTATTGACCGGACAATTTGCCTGTTACAATGTTTACGAGACGAAGGACGGCGGGTATATGTCTCTGGGCGCACTGGAGCCGCAGTTCTGGTCAGCCTT
>DHHG01000076.1:0-9627 GCA_002403175.1 Syntrophaceae bacterium UBA4778
CGTATTCTTTTGAAAAATCAGTTCGCAGAACAGCAAAAAATAAGGAAAGCATAGCAAGGAAAGGGGATGGAAAATCTACGAATACTAGCCTGGTACTTGGTCTGATTCGGGAGAGCAAAGGCGGTATTACCACTCCGGAATTGAAAAAGAAGACAGGGTTGGCAGACAAACAGATATGGCCGATTATTTATAAAGCCGAAAAGCAGGGCAAAATCAAAAAAGCAGACCGGGGCGTGTATATAGCTCAAATCCGATAATCGGGATCAGTTCTAGATGAGAATCAAGCCATATTTCTTATATTCGTGATGTATTTTGAATGAATTTCAGCGATTCTGATTCGATCGGAAATTTCTATTCTGAGAAAGGGGGGATTCATGGGGATTAAAGGATTGTAGACTGCCGCAAACGGTTGTGTATGAAATGTAATACTCGCCCTAAGAATGAAAATAAAATGGGTTACCTTCTTTTGGTTGGGTATGGATAATTAATTCTTTAAGCACAGAAAGGGAGATTAGGATTATGAAGAAAATAATAGTTCTCATCGGAGCCGTTGTGGTTCTGGGTTTGGGATATAAATTCTATCTTTCTCCATGGCTGATGGCCACCAGGAATTCTACAGCAGCCTGTCAATCATGTCACATACAGAAATAGGGTACGATCTTATTTTGGACACGAATTATTGATTCTTTTAGGCATAGAAAAGGGAGGTTAGAATAATGAAGAAGATTGTTGTTCTGCTGGCAGCCATTCTGATTTTTGCTGTCGGGTATACCTATCTTGTCTCTTCATGGCTGATGACCCGGGGTGCTACCAAGGAGGAGGTTACAATGGTTCTCCCTGGCGATGAGCTGCTTGCTCCGAATCCTAAGTTCAATATGACCCATGCAGTTACTGTAAATGCTCCGCCTTCCAAAATTTGGCCATGGCTGGTTCAAATGGGGCAGAACCGTGCCGGTTTCTACAGCTTTGAAAAACTGGAGAGGTTTTTCGGATTCGATATCCACAATACCTACCGAATTGTTCCTGAATGGCAGAATGATATGAAAGCGGGTTATTTTGTGAAATTTCACCGCAATGGCATTGGTATGTGGGTACACTCCGTGCAGAATGGAAAAGCCATTGTGATGCTGGCCGATTCACAAAAGCCGATGAAGCCCGAACCGGACAAATGGGAGTTTTTCCTCCCGTATCCGAAAGGGATGGTTTATAACTGGAGTTTCAATACAATTGAATTGCCGGACGGAAAAACACGCCTTATTATAAGATCTCTGGCAAGCTGGAACTCTACAAATGTTGTTCTCGACGGGATAATTAGCTTCTTCGCCGAATGCTCCTGTGCCATTATGGACTGGCAGATGATTAACGAATTAAAGCAATTGGCAGAGGGAACCCATCCGGCCCAGCGCTAAAATCCAAAATGGAATGCGCTCAGGTCTTTCATTACGTTATATTCAACTTTCGGGGATGAGTCATCCTGATGGATGATCTCATCCCCGAAAAGGGAAGACATTTTGATCGAGAACAGGTTCAACATCGTTTCTATTCAATAATATTGATTGATATCACAAACGGCTGAACCGGCGGATCGCCCCCCGACCGGGGAAAATGAATTTTATTAGTTCCGGTCAATAGAATAGAAATCCGTTTATGAGTGATATTTGCAATTATTTTCGGATCTGTGAAAAGGTTCATCCTATAAACGCCATTTCTGTCGGTAATCGAAAAGAGACCTGTTTCGCCGCATTATCTCTGCCATCCAATGCCAATGTCCCGCCATCAAATTGCATTTCACACCCCCCAAGGCGGATCAAGGTTTCAAAAGGCACTTTCCCGTTAAATGGATTTATCCTGATGTTTTTCACAAAAAAAAGAGTTCTTATGGTTTGATTGCAGAAGCAGCCTTAATCGTCGAGGTTGAATTAGGGAGAAAAGCGTGAGATCGGATATTTTAACTAAAATGCTATCAGAATTGACGGAAACGGCAAAAACTCTTGTCAATCCGGCATTACACCAATGGAAAAAAGAAGGTGGCCGGGTCCTTGGGTATACATGCAGTTATTTGCCCAGAGAAATTGCAACGGCTGCAGGACTGCTACCTTTTCGTATGAGAGCCAATTCCAGTACGGGGACTGAATTATCCGATGCTTACTTCAGCAGCTTCAATTGCAGTTTTGCCCGGCATTGTTTTGATCTGGCCTTAAAAGGGGGGTATAAATTTCTCGACGGGGTGGTTTTTCTGAACTGTTGTGACCACATTCGCCGCATATATGATAATTGGAGACGGAATATTGAGAATCCTTCCTATCTGAAATTCTTGAGCCTTCCCCAAAAGAATGAAGCTCCACAGGTTGTCCGCTTCAGGGGGGAACTGGAGGATTTTAAGACCAGTCTGGAGGAATACTTTGATGTTAAAATAAATAAGGAGAAACTGAGGGACGCCATTAAAACGCATAATGAGACAAGAGGTCTCCTTCGGAAGATCTACAATCTTAGGAGAAAGAAAAATCTCCCATTTCCGGGGCTGAAATGCTGGCGATAACTGTTTCCGGTACCGCCATCCCCATTCAAAAATACAATCTTCTGCTAAAGGAGTTAATTGAACTTTTGGGAAAAAAGGAGAGTAACAGGGCCTATCGTGCCAGGGTGCTGGTTATCGGAGGGATCTTGGACGACCCTGCCTATATCAAGATCATAGAAGATCAAGGAGCCCTGGTGGTAGCCGATTCTACTTGCTTGGGGTCCAGATTGTTTTTTGAGGATGTGGACGAACACGCAGAGGATCCCTTGATGTCCCTTGCCGAATATATCCTGGTGAAAAGTCCTTCTTGTCCGCGATTTGGAGACCGCGAGCCTCGGGCCGATTTTGTGCGGAAACTCGTAAATGATTATGCAATTGATGGTGTCATATGCGAACGCATGGCCTTTTGCGAACAATGGGGCTTTGAGCAATTCATGATTGAAACAGATCTGGAAAAAGATGGCATTCCTTGCCTGCTCCTGGAAAGAGAATACCGATTGAATAGTATCGGTCAGATGAGGACGAGGGTTCAGGAATTTATGGAGAAGATGAAGGGGGCAGGCGTAAAAGATTCTTAACATACGAAAACAGCCCAGAATGGGAGCACCTGAAGAAAAAGAAATGAAGCAATTCAGGAATCGGTTATCCATATTCATAGCCCTGATATCGGTGCTTTAAGCTGTTCTGCACTTCAGATGCATTTCCCTGGGAAAACAAATTCAGTTCATATGTAGATTATCGAACATCATCCTGGGGGAGTTTTGTCACTCCCGCCCCAATCCCACCCGGTATTAACAATTGTGATATGTTTGAGTCTGGTTCTCTATGCATTCTTAGCGATTGCGTTATGTGAATTTTTGCATAACTATCTATAAATTTTGACATTACTGCCTTGTTTAATATTGAATTATCTGATACATAGAAAAAATCCTATCTTGCCCATGTGCTTTTTTCTACATCAGAACAGAAGAATCTCAACGTTAGAGTGTGTTTTTCGAAGTTTTGAACCAAAATAAAATAAATAAAAATTAAAAAAATTTTTTATCCATATACAAAATATTTTTCAGGACAGAATCTAATCTCGATGAAACAGAGTGGATTTAGTATGGTTGGGTTCTCTTGAAAGACTTTGTAGTGATTTGAAGCCTTTCACTTCAGGAGATGTCTTCAGATTTCAAAATCCTAAGATGTTGGAGGATGGATTGATGGACTCTAAACAGAATATGACCGACAGGATTTATGTAGATAATGAGGTCGATCTCGATAGAGACATCAATGCATTCAATGAAGCGCTCTACAAAATACTGGACTATTCTCCCGAAAGGGAATTGCTGGATGATAAAATTCATCTGAAAGAGCTGTTTTATTCTCGGATGCAGAAAATGAAAGAGAATCTTCGCGTGCTCAAAAAGGAAATTGCTGCAAGGCAGGAAGTAGAATCGGCATTGCGAAACGAAAAAGAATTTTCACAACATGTCATTGAGGCAATACCGTCTATATTCTACATGTTTGATGAAAGTTTAAGAATGGTAAAATGGAATAAAAACTTAGAATATGCCACTGGGTATTCCCCCGAAGAGATGCGGAACTTCAATGTAATAAATTTTGTTGAAGGAGACGATAAAAATATTATTTTGGAGAAAATCACCGAAGCTTTTCGGGAGGGAAAATTAATATCTTATCCTTGTGCTGAATTGGTCAACAAGAAAGAGGGGAAAAAATCCCTCCATTATTTCACCGGAGTGAGAACTATCATCAATAATAAAAAATTTATTATTGGTGTTGGCATCGATATTTCCCAGTTGGAAAAGTCAAAAAAAGCTTTGCAGGAACGTGAAATGCAGCTGAATCTGGCAGCTGAATCTGCTGGGGCGGGACTTTGGTCGATTGATACCAGCACTGGAAGAGGGTGGGCTACTCAGATCGCGCTTGCATTGCATAATCTTGTGCCGGATCCGGATACTACACTGAATTCGCTATTCACAATTATGCATCCGCAAGATCGTGAGCGAGTAAAGGCTGCCATTCAGGATGCGATCCAAAACAAGACGATGTATTATGTTGAATACAGAATAATGCTTCCGGATGGAAATATTCGCTGGTTGGCAACCAAAGGGAGAATACATTCCCATTCTCCCAAGGCTTCCGAAAGATTGATGGGCGTCTCCATGGACATTACGGAACGCAAGGTCATGGAAGTACAATTGAAAGAGCGGCTGATCGAGATTGAAAAGCTTAAAAAGCAATTGGAGATGGATAATATTTATTTGCGGCAGGAAGTCAAAAGTCTTTTCAATCATGATGAAATAATCGGGCAAAGTGAGGCGATCAGGCGTGTTCTTATGATGGCGGAACAAGTCGCCCCCATGGATTCGAACGTGCTTATCTTGGGAGAGACGGGAACCGGCAAGGAATTGATTGCCAGAGCGATTCACGAAATGAGCAGATGCAAGGGCCGCAATATAGTAACCATAAATTGTGCGTCCCTTCCGCCCTCATTGATCGAAAGTGAGCTGTTTGGACGGGAAAAGGGGGCATATACAGGAGCCCTGACCAAGATGGTGGGGCGATTTGAGACGGCGAACGGATCGACGCTATTCCTCGATGAAATAGGGGAACTGCCTTTGGAACTGCAGAGCAAGCTTCTGCGTGTTCTTGAAGTGGGTAAATTCGAAAGATTAGGATCTTCCAAAACAATTGAAGTAAATGTTCGCCTCATCGCCGCTACGAATCGTGATCTGGCCAATGAAGTAAGGGAAGGCAGGTTCAGGAGAGACTTGTATTATCGTCTGAATGTTTTCCCGGTTTGCATTCCGCCATTACGAGAGAGAGTGGAAGATATTCCTGCCTTGGTTTGGTTTTTTGTTAGACAGTTTGAGAAAAGGATGGGAAAGCGGGTGGATGGCATCACCCAAAAAAGCATGGGCACTCTCAAACAGTATTCATGGCCTGGAAACATCAGGGAACTTAAAAATGTAATTGAGCACGCCATGATTATGTGCACGGATAAAATACTCAATATCGAGCTCCTGGCCACAGATTCTCAGGATCAGGCGGAATATACTACATTTGAAAGTGTTGAAAGCAAGAAACGGGATATCGAGCGCAAGTATATTCTTGGCGTCTTAGAGAGTACCGGTTGGCGGATAGCCGGGAAGAACGGAGCCGCTGAAATTATTGGGATCAAGAGAACCACCCTGAATGCTAAAATCAAAGCGCTTGGGATTACCAGGCCCTCCATGGTTGTGACAACGGATTTGTCACAATGACCAATATGCGGTCGACATTTTACCTCTTTTTGAATCATTCCTAGAATGCATTTCTAAAATATAACAATCATATCAATATACTAGATTTATTTATTTCGTCGTATCTTTCTGGCACAATCCAAGCATTATAAAATGCACTGGTTTCATTTCAGCGTGAGTTTTATCAAGATAACTCTGATTTAAAAGAGCGCATGTGGGTTGATGCGATTGAAAGAAGTTATACAAGCCACCCCGGAGGACAAGCCCCCCTTACATGAACGTAATCGCAGAAGTGTTCTGCATAATATAGGCTATGTTAAGTCAGAGCAGGAGCTTGTTTAAGATCTGGATAAGGGCTAGACGCCTTTAAAAGGATCTGGAGCGTTAGGAAAGAATCTCCAGTAGGAATGTGCAAATCGAAGATCTCCCGATTACTAGAATTTCCAAATTAAAATCCAAGTTCCCAAATAAAGATAATGGGATTCCTTTTTAATGTACTTTAAACAAAGAAGGTAAAAGAAGAAAGGGAGGGGTATTTATGGGTATTCATGATGCGAATTATCCGATGGTTAACAATGGTGTGACGGGGGGCAATTATGATTACATCGTAGTCGGGACCGGTCCCGGTGGTGCCACGGTAGGAAGGGATTTGGCCAAGGCCAAGAAGAAGGTCCTCTTCATTGAATGGGGCGGTTTTACGGGACCTGGAGGCGGTCAGATTCAGGCCTTCAAAGAGATGCTCATGCCTTTTAAGGCCATGTACGTTATGCCCCGGCAGATCCTCGGTTGTGTCCGGGCTGTCACGGTGGGAGGAGCTTCGCTCTTCTTCTACGGGTCATCCGTTCCGCTGCCCCTGGAGATGTTCAAGAAGCGCGGCGTCGATCTGAAGGATTCTCTGGCCGAAGTCTATCAGGATATTCCGTTTCTCAAACCTCTTCCGGAGGAAGTGCTTACTCCCATCGCAAAAGCGACCATGGAAGCCGCCAACAGCCTGGGAGGCGTTTTCAACTGGAATCCCATTGATAAATTCATCGATGCCAAAAGAATAACGCCTGATTGGAAGTTCGGGGTAA
Source organism: Syntrophaceae bacterium UBA4778 (assembly GCA_002403175.1). The sequence continues at coordinate 6,840 of DHHG01000076.1, forward strand.
CCGATCCGAAGGAGATCAAATGGACCTCCCATATCTGGATCAGAGAGGCCATGCAGGCAGGCGCCGGACTGCTGACGCGCTCGAAGGTTACCAGAGTTCTCTTTGAAGGCAAGAGGGCCGTGGGAGTCGAATATAAAAACAAGGGAAAGCTGTACAAGGCCTATGCCAATACCATCGTCCTAGCCGCCAGCGGAATCGGTACGCCCGTTATTTTGATGAAGGCAGGGATGAAGAACATCGCAACCGATTTCTTCTTCGATCCGTTTGCGACCATTACCGGTCAGCATCCGCACCTCACGAGAGTTCAGAGCGAGATACCGATGCAGTGCGGTCAGTATTTCCCGGACGACCACATCGTCATGACGGATCTGTACATCCCCGGATATTTGATCGAGAACATGGTTCACCTCGAAGCATTCAGAGTCGATCATCTCTTCAAGATGAAGCACACCATGAATATTATGATCAAGCTGGCAGATGAGATGAAGGGTGGAAAGCTTTGTTCCAACGGTTATCCTCTTAAGCATATGACCAGTATCGACTGGAAGAGGATGAAGGTCGGCGTTGATCGTGGCAAGGCTATTCTGAAAAAAGCTGGCTGCAAAGGCGTCCACGGTCTGTGGTATCTGGGTGCCCATCCGGGCGGAACAGTCAAAATAGGGACCGGCGTTGATCACAACCTCCAGACGCCTTTTGATAATCTGTATGTTTGCGACTGCTCAGTTATTCCCGAGCCGTGCGGATTGCCCCCTGTGACGACGATCATCGCGCTGGGTAAATACCTGAGCAAGCACCTGCTGAGCAAGAAATAGCAGTGCCGGGGGGCAAGAGATTGCCCCCAAAAAAGCAAATTGGTCCGGCATCATGGAATTTATGAGTACCAGATGCTGTAGTGGATTATCTGCAAAAGAAACCCTCAAGGAGGATAGCGAATATGTTGCCTAGTCCAAAACAGGAACAGATGGCGGCAGCAATAGGGAATGTTGTTACCGATATATTATACCATCCGAAGACCATTCCCATGATCTCGCTGGTTGCCGTAAACGTAATCAATAATTGGGCGGAAGGTGGCAGGCTCAGAAGGATTTTGGCCGCACCCGTCAAATTTATTCTAAGCAAACAGATCAGCAAACAGAGGAGCGGCCATAGTTTCCGGCCGGAGACAAGCATATCAGGCAGCGTGGGAAAGCTTATCACGCTTTTTGCCGCCAGTGTCAACGAAAACCGCCGGGTCCAGAACCCGGATGTTCGGGATCTCAAACGAGGAGACGCAACCAAGAATTTCCTGGCCAGTACAGATTTTGGCGAGATCCTGGAAATGGTCGAGGGGTGCGAGGAAGGCGCTTTGAAAACCATGCAGGCCTTCAACGAGGAACTCTGGAAGTACCCCAGCAAGTTCGCAACCCTTGCGGCCATGGTGGTTCCTCTTTCCAGGATCGTGACGCGATGCTCGCGCGAGTTCCTGACCCCCATCGATAAATTGATCGGACCGGATCTGCTTGCCGATATCCTTCTGGCACTAGTGAAGGGAGTGGATGGAGCCGAAGTCGGTCACCTTGTCAATACCATCAAAGAGCTCATCCGCAGAGCACACACCGGAAGCTTACTGCTGGGCAAGGGAGACAAATCCCTGCTGGAGATTTATCTCCAGGACATCATGAAGGAGTACTACTCTGTAGCCGATCCTGAGCTTGCCAGAAAGCTGCCCATCTATTTCGGCGAGATGAAAGAAGCCATTGCCAATGCCAATGCCAAGGCGCTCGAAGAAAATCCCAAGGCCCTGTTGGCGAAGGTATCTTCCGCCGGAGCCGTCAAGACCTCCGCGATCAAAGCCAAATCGTGCAAATTGAAGGTTCTCGAGGGCATTGAGGAAGCCGACCTGAAGGCATCGGTATCTGTCAGCATGACAGAGCTGGATACGTACGAGATAGCCGATTACATCAATACCGGCTTGAAATTTCTCAATAAGATATATGAAGCCGATCCGAATTTGATCTCCAGCACGTTCCGCGGGATTGCGGATTCGATCAATTCCGAGGAGGTTGCCAAAACAGTTCAGTGGCTTATCCCAGATCTGATTGATGCGATTCGTCCATTGTCTCCGGCCTTCGTTCCGGCTCTTGCGCAGGGGCTCAATGAGCTTGCTGCAAGTGCGGATATCGGTTCGGGTAACGGTTATGCAAAAGGCTCGGCCCTACTTGGTCAGACCGTAGGCGAAGCGGGGGGTGTGCAATGAAAAATAAACATCTGGAAAAATTCAATGAAGTAGCGAAATCACTGAACAACTCATTTATTGAAGAATGGAAGAAAAAAGGAGGCAAAGTTGTCGGTTACTCCTGCACCTTTTTGCCCCACGAGGTCCTTTATGCGGCGGGAATCCTGCCCGTCCGGTTACGCGGGATCGGCACCACCTCCCTGTCCATCGGGGACTCGTATTTCGGCCCGGTAAACTGCAGTGTTCCCAAGTGCTTTGTTCAAGTGGCGGGACAGGGCGATTATAAATTCCTCGACGGAGCTGCCGTCGGCAATGGCTGCGATTCCATGCGGCGTCTTTTCGATACCTGGCGAAAGGCGAACGAGGATTTCCCTGGGGTCCTGCCTCGATTTTTCGAGTACGTTCCCGTGCCGCACAGAGCGAACGATTACAGCATCGATTTTTATGCTGAAGAGATAAAGGACTTCATCAAGAAGCTGGAAGCACATTTCGGAGTTAAAGTTACGGAGCAGAAACTGCGGGATTCGATCAAAGTTTACAATGAAAGTAGGTCGCTTCTGCAGAAATTGGAAG
>DHHG01000076.1:9800-12688 GCA_002403175.1 Syntrophaceae bacterium UBA4778
AAATGGTGGATGAAAAAGGCGATCCCATCCAGGCCCTCGCCGCTACCTACATGAATTACAATGTCTGCCCGCGCATGTACGGCGCCTACAAAGACCGGCTTGCATACATGTCGAAGCTTGCAGAGAAGACAGGTGTGCAGGGAGTCATACTGCAGAATGTCCGGTTCTGCGATCTGCATGGATCGGAAAACAGCGTGATTGAGCGGGACCTGGAGGCCAAGGGGATACCCTGTATGAAACTGGAAAGAGAATACGGGCCTCTCGTGGAAACGGGAAGAATCAGGCTGCGTGTCGATGCGCTGCTTGAAAGAATTGAGTGATTGATCCGAGGGGGCTCTTCATTGTCGGAGATCAGGGGCGGTATCCATTTAAGAGTTAAGTTATCTCTCGTCCCTCCACGAGAATAACGCTAAATACACCCTATGTATAAAGAAGCCCAAAGATGGAGCCCTATGCCGTTCTACTATCCGGCAGTAAGATCCCCTCGATCATCTGTCATAGAAGAGGGGATGAAAAATACAGAAAAACGGGAGGTAGAAAATGTGTCAAGATAATACGATGAATGCATTGAATGTACTCCGTGATATAGCGCTGGATGATACCAGACTCGTAGCTGAAAGACAGCGGGCCATTGACGCGATCACCCTTTTCCCGGCCCATGCTGTTGCGGTGCTTGATTACATAGTGCGGAAAACGGACCTGACCCTTCTCAAGGAAAGGGCAACCGTATACAGCAAACGAATTGCAAGCGGTACGACGATAAACTTTACCGCTTGAGGGGGAGGATCAAATTATGAAGAGGAAAACAAAAGAATACAATATGGACTGGATGCTGTGGTCTGTTTTTGGGGCTGCAGCGAAGCTTGGCAACGGTACAAAGAAGGAATTGGATGGTCTTTTAAAAGTTGTTCCGAGTTTTTACCCGCTCCTCAGTTGCGCTGCGAGATTCGGAAAAACAGGAGAGCTTCTCTTCAAGGTAGCTGATGAATACGCAAGCAATCTCATGAACGCCCGGAAAGAAGGAAAAAAAATCGTCCTCAGCACCTTTCTGGCGGGCAAAGATGTTTTTTATGGATTCGACAATCTGGTTCCTGTATGGGCTGAGCCCATGACCGCACTGGCCAATATCGTTTTTAGGCAGGGTAGTTCGGAATATTATGATTATTCCTGTGAACTGGGGATGACGGAAACGTCCTGCGCCGCGCAACGCGGACATGTCGGGGCCATCCTTGCAGGGCTTTGCGAGAAACCCGATTTTGTCGTTCTGGGATCATGCGGTCCATGTGATACCAATGCAAATGCTATTCAGTTTTATGCAGAGTATGAGGATGTTCCCCTGTTTTTGCTCGACACTCCGGCCAAGCTGGTGGATGAAAAGGTAGATGCATTTCATCTCAAAGATATGAAAACCCTGGTCGCCAACATGGAGGAGATTATCGGAGAAAAAATCAACCTGAACAGGCTCAGGGCAAACCTGCTGGAAAAACAAAAGCAGGATGAACTCATTAACGAGCTTCTGGAACTGACCATGCTCAGGCCGAGTCCCGTTCCGGCGATTTACCATCTGTTTGCCTATTTTGCGGTTATCATCATGCCCGGGTTTAAATGCACGACCGACCTTTACCAGGCGATGGTGGACGACTGCAAAAAGCTTGCAGCGGAAGGAAAGGCCGGCACCTACTCCGGGAAAGAGCGCACGCGACTGATGATGTTCTACATCGAGCACTATTCGATAGATGTCCAATTCTGGGATTGGGTTATGGCAAACGATATGAGCCTTATCCCCTGCATTGTTTACTACTGGTGGCAGACGGGGGTGCCTTTTGGAAAGGATGTGCCGGAGGAGTCATATCGAATAGACACCTCCACCCTGGAATCCTGTTTGCAGGCGTGTGCCGATATCAACTCCCGCAGGGCCATGAACAAACAGATGCGGGGCCCCTATGATGCCCCTACCCAATGGCTGGACGACTGTAAGGCAATCGCCAAGTATTACAAGCCCGATCTTCTGGTCTATGCGGGTACGATGGGATGCCGCAACAGTTGGGGTGTCAACAAGCTGATGCAGCGCGATATGGAAAAGCTGGGCTTCCCCACCCTACTCATCTTTGCTGACGTTTTCGATCCCCGGGTTGCTTCCTGGGATGCTTTTAAAAACCAGATAACTGAGTTCATCGCGGTTAGAAATATACCCCATTGATTTTTGAATCAGGTCGGGTGCGCATAACTAAGTATACCGACCTGGGTATAGATTGGATATTCTGCTCAGTATGCGGGTTCGCGGGAATTCCGGCGAACCCGACATTGCTCATCTTCGCTGATGCTTTCATGGCAGGTCTGTCGATGGAAACATGAGCGACTTTTATGAAAATAAGGAGGATTGGGGTATGGTCGTCGCAGGATGCGATGTTGGGTCATTAACCACAAAGGTTGTTTTGCTCAACAATTCCAAAATAATTGCGCAGAAGGTTAAGAGGTCGCATTTTAACCCTGTGGAATCCGCAAACGAGGTCATGGATGAGACCTTGAAGCTGGCGGGGCTCACACTGAAGGACATCGATTTCTGTGTGGGAACGGGCTACGGGCGAGAGCGAATCCCGTTCGTTCAGAAGGCTGTTTCGGAAATCGCCTGCCATGCAAAAGGCGCTCACTTCAGCATGCCTTCCATCAGAACCGTTATTGATATCGGAGGTCAGGACTGCAAGGCGATCCGTATCAATGACAAGGGCAACATCGAAAAATTCTTTACCAATGACAAATGCGCATCGGGCACAGGAAGATTTCTGGAAGTCATGGCAAAGGTTATCGGGGTCTCCTTGGAAGAGTTAGGGAGCCTTTCCGCATATGCCAAAGATCCGATTACCCTGTCTTCTAACTGCACGGCATGG
>DHHG01000275.1 GCA_002403175.1 Syntrophaceae bacterium UBA4778
AAACCGACCCCTTGTTGCGCCGCTTTTTCAATCTGCCGAAAATGCCGAAGAAATTTCAGCGCGAGTTGAAAGGAATCGGGTCGGGGATTCTCATCAATCCTCAGGGTTACATTCTCACCAACAGCCATGTCGCCAGCGGGGCAAGTAAGATACTGGTAGTGCTGGCCGATGGCCGCGAGTTCAGTGCAAAGCTGATCGGAAGCGATCCGAAAACGGATCTGGCTGTTATTCAAATCTCGGGTGACAAACCTTTCCCTTACTTGAAATTTGCCGATTCCGATAGAGTTATGGTCGGACAATGGGTCGTTGCCATCGGTCATCCCCGCGGCCTGGACCAGACCGTAACCCAGGGGATCATCAGCGCCATGCACCGGACCGGAATTTCCGATCCGTCAAGCTATCAGGACTTCCTTCAAACCGATGCCGCGATCAATCCGGGCAACAGCGGCGGCCCTCTTTTGAACCTTGACGGCGCTATTGTGGGGGTCAATTCCGCAATCGCCTCCGCATCCGGAGGATTTGAAGGGATCGGCTTCGCGATCCCCAGCAACATGGCCTTTTATGTAACCAAACAGTTGATGGCGCATGGCAAGGTCGAAAGGGGCTGGTTGGGCGTCAGCGTACAGGATCTCTCGTATGAACAAGCCCGCTCTCTGGGTCTGACATTGCCGAAAGGAGCCCTCGTTTCGGAAGTCGTCAAAGGAGGGCCTGCCGAGAATGCGGGGCTTAGAAAAGGAGATGTAATCCTCGATTATAATAACAGTGAGGTGAAAGATTCCGGCGAACTCAGAAACAATGTGGCTGTCGGCCCGATCGGAAAGGAAGCTGTTATTTCGGTATGGCGAAACGGCAAAAAAGCCAATCTGACCGCGCGCATTGAAAATCTCGACAACGCCATCAAGATCCTCGCTGCTTCAGCAAGAGATCGTCTGGGTGCGGAAGTCCGGCCGGTTACCGCGCAGGAGGCCGAGAAATACGGAATGGAAACGCCTATCGGCGTTACCGTTTCTTCCCTGTCCAAGGAGAGTCCCCTCCAGGAGGCCGGGATTGAGGTCAATGATATCATCCTGGGGATCAACGGCCAGATGATCGGGGGAACAGACAATTTCTACAGCATCATCGCCACGGCTCCTTCCAAAAGCAGACTGGCGGTCCTGATCCTCGACCATCGTAGCGGAAATACCGGTTCAGTCACAGTCAGATTAAAATGAGCTTTTGGCCCGATTTTTCCAAGCATTTGCGTTTGAATCTCGTGCGTTGCACTAACGCAGCAATATTTTACCTCTTGATGCAAGATTATAAAAACGCGTAACCACCGGGAGCTTACAATGTCCAGCCCTGCAAGCTTTGCCAAACATCCCTTCCATCCGATGCTGGTCGTATTTCCGATTGGACTCTGGATTTTCTCGTTTATATCGGACCTGATATTCTGGTTCGGCTGGGGAGGCGATATCTGGCCAGCCTTGTCGATAAGGGTTATGGCCGGCGGAATCGTTGGGGCACTCCTGGCAGCCATACCGGGCTTTATCGATTTTCTCACCCTGAGCGGGAGACCTCGCACCATATCCGCTTACCACCTCACCATCAATCTCTGCCTTGTCGTCCTCTTTGCTTTCGATTTTGGATTACGAGCCGGAGGTTTCTCCGTTGCCCCATGGCCTCTTCTGGTTTCCTTCATTGGCGTAATCGGGCTCGCTATTTCCGGTTGGCTTGGAGGCGAACTGGTTTACGTGCACGGAATAGCAGTAGAGAGGAAATAAAACAGTATACCAAACTCGATTCCCGTCAGTCTGCGAATGCCTCAGAGCTTGTCCGTAAATAACGTTGCCCAAGATCGCGCCCGGATTTGCGTTAGATTTTTTCGGCTCGATTGAGCAAAACCGCAGTCGTAGCAACGCTACGTCGAGGATTTTGCGATTGAGACACGGGGAAAGATGACGTGAAGACGGGATGCGAGATGGCAAGGTTATTTACGGACAAGCTCTTAATCAACACCATTGCCTTTCCTGATTCTAAATAACTTTGCTTTGTTCAGAGGGAGATTGCCATGAACATCCTTAGGGGAATATTCGTTTTACTTATCATAGAGGTTCTGGTCATCCTGGGATTCATCTATTCCGGAATGTACGATGTCTCGGCCCTTCGTTCCGAACCCGCCCCTGTTTATTGGATTCTGCAGAAGACAAGGGAGCGGAGTGTTCTTTACCATTCATCCGGAATTCAAGCCCCGGCCGGTTTTTCTTCCCTTAAACCGACAGAAGGCCTCGGACATTATCAGGAGATGTGCAAGGGGTGTCACGGAGCCCCTGGCGTTGAGCCTTCCGAGATAGCGATGGGCCTCAATCCAGGCCCACCCGACCTGAAAGAGGCGGCAGGAGAATTGCAGCCTTCCGTACTTTTCTGGATTGTAAAAAACGGGATCAAAATGACCGGCATGCCTGCCTTTGCACCCACGCACAATGACGAATCCATTTGGAAAATAGTCGCATTTCTTCAACATCTTCCCAAGATATCGGAAGAGGAATACGGGGCCATGGTGAAAAAAATGGGGAAAATGAATAAACATAACCACCATTAACAGGTTGGCTCAGCGCTTATGAAATTCACACGCCGGAATTTTTTGAAGCTCACTGCCCTGGGCGGGATGACCATTGCCGGCGAGCACGCGATCAGCAAGGCAGGCCGGCTTGTCCCTTATGTGATCCCACCGGAGCGGCTTGCCCCCGTTGAGTGGCATACGATCGCAACGACCTGCCGGGAATGCCCGGCAGGATGCGGCATGCACATCTGGCATCGGGACGGCAGAATTACCAAGGCGGAAGGGAACCCCGTCAACCCCATTAATCATGGAGGGCTTTGTGCCAGAGGCCAATCGGCCTTGCAGGGCGTCTATGATCCCGACCGGATAAAACATGTCCTGTTCCGAAAACGGGGGGGCCCTTTCAAAAAGTCGACCTTTGAAAATGCCTTAACCGAAATCGTTCCGCATCTCAAGAATGCCAGGGGCAGGGTTTCCATCCTGAGCAGACTGGAAACCGGAACGCTCGCCGAGATCATGACCGAATTTCTGAAGGCGTTCAGCTCCGACCGCCTGATCTTTGCCGAGGCTTTTCATTACGGTCCGATACGCAAAGCGAATGCAGCCCTATTCGGAAGGGAGGTGATCCCCAAATATCGTCTGGATCGATGCAATTACATCCTGAGCTTTGGAGCCGATTTCCTGGAGACATGGATCTCCAATGTAGAGTTCGCCAACCAGTTCTCCGCCATGCATTCACTCAGAAACGGCAAAATCGGCTATTTCACCTATATCGGCCCCCGCCGGTCCATGACAGCCTGCAATGCCGATGATTTCCTGCAGATCCCTCTACTCGATCAATCCATTGCCGCTCTCGCCCTGCTGAAAATCATGCAGGAGCAGAATTATTTTCGGCAGGGTTCAAACCTCGTTTCATCTTTGGTCGGCAATCTCAACCTGAATGCAATGCATTCCCGGGTGCCGGTCGATCGTCTCCGGAAAATCGCTACAGACTTTATGCGGGCAGAGGACAGTGTCGCCCTGGCATGTCCGACTGCAGGAGGCGGGCACGGGGTTGAGGGCCTGGCTTTTGTGGCAGCGATTCTTAATGCAGCCGCAGACAAGCACGGAGATGTGATCGATCTGACAAGACCTCATGCCCTGTCCAGGACGGCTGATGATGCTGCGATCAACCGTTTTCTGGATGAAATTACAGAGAGGGATGTCCTGATCATTCATCAGACAAATCCCGTCTATCACCGCCCCGGATCAGAAAGGGCCATCCTCAGAGCAGGGCTGGTAATCTACTGCGGAACCATGCTGAACGAAACGGCTGCCATTTCCGATTGGGTTATCCCTGAAACCAGCGATCTGGAATCCTGGGGAGATTATGAGCCCTACCCCGGAATATACAATCTGATGCAGCCGACTATGCGCCCGCAACCGGGGTCACTAGAGGCCGGGGATATCTTTCTGAACATGGCTTCAGCTGCGGGGAAACCGCTTCGCCGGGAACGAAACGAACCTGAAATAAAAACTACCTACGATTGGGTCCGGAATCGGTTTGAGCGTTTGCATAAAAATAGGGAGTGGGAGGAATCCCTTCAGCACGGGGGGATTTGGAAAGAGGAGGAAGCAAATCACAGCCGACAGCTTCACGGGTCATTACGCGATGGTGACCTTCCCGGCATACTTGAACGAAGTCAAAAACCGGAGAGCCTTTCAGAAAACCAGGCGGAATTATGGCTTTGGCCTTCGGTCATGCTCTTCGATGGGCGGGTGTCCAACAGGGGATGGCTGCAGGAAAATCCGGAGCCCGCCAGCACGGTCGTCTGGGGAAGCTGGATCGATATTCATCCGGACAAGGCCAAAAGGCTCGGGATTGCGCACGGGGACGTGATCGAGCTGTCGAAAGGAGAAAGGCGGATACAAGCGCCGGCGCGTCTGACCGATGATGTTTTTCCCGATACGGTCTCTCTGGCTTTGGGCCAGGGGCACACGGCCCTCGGCAAAATCGCTTCCGGACTAGGTGCAAACGGTTTTCTTCTGTTCCCTTCTTTGCGCAATAGTCCAAAAGACAGGAGTGAAGATTTTTTTGGGCGTGTTGTGATCCGGAAGACGGGGCGAAAAGAGGATATCATTACTGCTATGACCCAGCGCGATCAGCACGGCAGAGATCTGTTGAGGTGGAAAACACTGAATGAGATCAAGTTGAGGAACCCGGGGCTCATAAGGCTTCCCCTTAAGGAAGGGTATTCGGATCGGGTTGACTTGTATCCTCCGCACGAGCACCGGGGTCACCGCTGGGCGATGGTGGTCGACCTTCAGCGCTGTATCGGATGCCAGGCCTGCGCCGTTGCCTGTTACGCCGAGAACAACCTGTTTGTTGTCGGTAGGAAGCAGATGAAATGGAGCCGAAACATGCCGTGGCTGCGGATTGTCCCCTATCGTCATCCGGAGAAAAAAGAACGGATCGCCTGGCTTCCTATGCTCTGTCAGCATTGCGACAGCGCTCCCTGTGAACCGGTCTGTCCCGTCTTTGCGGCCGTGAACAATGAAGAGGGATTGAATGCCCAGATTTACAACCGCTGCATCGGGACACGTTATTGTTCCAACAACTGTCCGTACAAGGTACGCCGCTTCAATTTTCTGAACACGCACTGGGAACCTCCGCTCGACCGGCAGCTCAATCCGGAAGTAACTGTCCGATGCCGGGGTGTAATGGAGAAATGCACATTTTGCGTCCAGCGTATCCGCAACGCGGAATACCGGGCCGTCCGGGAGAACCGGCCGGTGCGGGACGGCGAGATACAGCCCGCCTGTGCTCAGTCCTGTCCGGCAAAAGTATATACGTTCGGAGATCTGCTCGATCCCGAATCGAAGGTCAGCAGGATCATCCATCATGATCCCAGGCGGTATCAGGTGTTGCAGGAATTGAATACGAAACCGGCGGTGATTTACCTCTATAAAATAGAGCAAGATTAAAAGGGCAAGGGTTCGAGGGGTCGATGGATGTACTTCTTTTCCCTTGGACCCTTGAACCAAGATAATAAGAAGGGTAAGTATGCCCGATTTCACCTATTCTCAAATCGACGACGATGTCTTCCAGGCAACCCAGCGTCCGCCTCGCATCTATTTTCTTGCGGTGGGGCTGCTCGGTCTTGGAATTGTTATTGCCGCCATGCTCTGGCTCAATCAGGTCAAGATGGGGATGGGTGTTACCAATCTTCACCAGCCGGTTGACTGGGGAGTCTACATAGGAAATTTCGTCTACTGGGTCGGTCTCGCCCATTCCGGGACGCTTATCTCCGCCATCTTCTTCCTGGCCCGCGCAAAATGGCGCGATGCCGTCTCGCGGGCGACAGAAGCCATGACCATTATCTGCATCATGATCGCCGGAATGTTCCCGCTTATCCATCTCGGACGGTTCTGGGTTTTTTACTTCATCATTCCGTATCCAAGCCAGAGACAAATCTGGCCGAATTTTATCAGCCCTCTTGTATGGGACGTACTCGCCATCAGCACCTATTTCATTGTCAGTACTATTTTCTTCTTCGTCGGCCTGATCCCCGATTTGGCTGCGTTCCGGGATACCTGCGAACGGACACTCGGACCGAAACACTGGAAAACCAGACTCTATCGTACTTTATCTCTCGACTGGTCGGGCGCGGGCTCTCAGTGGCGGCATTACCGGCGCAGCTATCTCTACTTTGCCGCACTCGTGACCCCCCTCGTCATCTCCGTCCATTCCATCGTTTCCTGGGATTTTGCCATGAGTAATCTGAGCGGCTGGCATTCCACCCTGTTCGCCCCCTACTTCGTCGCCGGAGCGATTCATTCGGGTCTGGCGATGGCTTTTATTCTCCTCATTCCGATCCGCCGCTGGCTGAATCTGAAACACCTGATCCGGATTCATCATCTGGAGATGATCGCAAAAACGCTCCTGGTTACCACGTGCATCATGGCGTATTCCTATGCAGTAGAATACCTGCTGACCCTGTATGGCGGTGATAAATTCGATGTTCAATATGCAAACTGGCGCGCTACCGGAGGCATCGCTCCCATTTACTGGTCTCTGTTTTTTTTCAATGTGCTCGCACCCCTTTCACTCGTATTTCAAAAAAACCGTCAAAATACGACCATCCTGTTTGCAGTAGGAATCCTGGTCAATATAGGGATGTGGCTTGAACGGGCAATGATCGTGACGGGCTCTCTGGCACACGATTTTATGCCGCACAACTGGAGCGCTTACCTCCCCAATGACCTCACCGAAATTGGAATCACAATCGGTTCCTTCTGCTTTCTATTTTTCTTTTATTCCATCTTCGCGAAAACGCTTCCCGTAATTGCGACAGCCGATGTCAAGTCCTTACTGGCAGAGGAACAGACGAAGGGGATTACGGCCCAGCCGCCAACACAGCAGGATATTAGAGGACGTATTACGCAGAACCTACCCCCCGGTTACGGCATGGTCCGGGGAATTTACAACAATGCCGGTATGCTTCTGGAGTCAGTCAAAAAGCTCAGAACGGCAGGTTTCAGGCAGATCGAATATTTCTCTCCGGTAAAGCTGGAGAAAGTAGCCGATTTCCTGGGACATCATAAAAGCCCCGTCCGGTTCTGGACTCTGGCCGGCGCTTTGACGGGCCTCATAGGCGGATTCAGCCTTGCTATCGGTTCGGCCGGTATCAACGGGCTGATCGTCGGCGGGAAGCACCCGGTATCGCTGATACCATACTGCATCCCCGGTTTTGAGGGACTGATCCTGCTGGGCGCCCTGGCCAATCTCACCGGCTTCATCGTGCACACCTGGTCGTACGGCCGGAAATACGTTCCCTATGATCCGCGATTCAGCCGGGACGGGTTCGCCGTGGTGGCATTATGCCGGAAAGACGAATTGAGCAGCTTGAAAGCCGTCATGGCTGAAACACATCCGGAGGAGACACATGTCGCCGAACGCCGTACATGAAGGGCGTAGCTATCTTTTCCTTTGCGCTCTGGTTCTATTTCTGGGTGGTGTAATAACCTGGTTTCTGCTGCTTATTTTTGGAGACGCTACAAGGGCCTGGAGGGTTCTGCTGATCAACTTTCTGTACTTTACACCCCTAGCAACCGGTCTCGTAACCTGGTCTGCTATCGTGATTGCCTCGAAAGGGTACTGGGCCGGAGAAGCCGAGCGATTGACCTGGACCGGATTCGGCTTTCTTATACCCTCATTCATTCTCCTGATTGCGCTCTGGATCGGGAGCCCGCAATGGGCTCCCTGGTACGACAACCCAACGGAGAAAGGTTTCTGGCTCAACAACACATTCCTTTTTATCCGAGATACGGTGGCACTCCTTGCATTCTGGATCTGTGCAGCCTGGTACCTCTGCCGGCGGTGGACCGGACGGGTGCGATCCATAATGCCGGCTGCGATTCTGATTATCATGTACTGCGTTGTTTTTTCTCTGATCGGCTTCGATCTGGTCATGGCCCTTACGCCGATCTGGTCCAGCGCCATTTTCGGCGCGTATTTTTTTATTTCCGGGCTCTACAATGCGGTGGCTCTCTGGGCTCTGCTGGCTGTATTTCGCCCGCAATTCGGAAGCGAGATCCGCAGCGATTTTGGGAAGCTGATCATCACCTTCAGTATTCTTTCCGCTTATTTCTTTTTCATGCAATTACTGACGATCTGGTACGAAAATTTTCCCAGGGAAACGAGCTATGTCGTGGCCAGGATGAATTACAAAGGATGGAATGCCGTCAGCCTGGCTCTCGTCATTATTCTGTATCTCGCTCCGGTCGTTCTCCTTCTGACCGCCTGGGCGAAACGGAATCGCCTATGGCTGGGTGCTGTCGCGCTACTTCTTCTAATCGGTATCTGGCTTCAACGCTGGTGGCTTGTCATGCCTGGATTGCTGCCTCAGGTACAATTTGGAGGGACGGAAATCGCCGGGATATCAACAGTACTGGGCTTGATGGGAATCGGCATGCATACGGCAAGTAAACACTTGCCCGCTATCCCCGCAGAAAAGGAAGCAGGGCCATGAGCAATTCGAACGGGGAGGTATTGAGTTCAAGGCGCAATATCTACGTCCAGGCTTTCATCGGCTTCTGGGTGATTCTCCTGATCGGTTTTCTTCTGTACGCTTTCAATTTTTATTACAAAGCCGATATCGGGACGGAACAGCCGATCCCCTTCAGCCATCGCGTTCACGTTACGGAGAAGAAGCTGAGCTGTTTTGTATGTCACCCGGAAACTATGAGTACGGCCAGGGCGGGAGTTCCGCCCCTCGAGACATGCATGCTGTGCCATCATCGTATCATTGTGACATATCCGCCGATCCAGAAACTGCGGGAACATTTTTTTCAGGGGAAGCCGGTCATCTGGAAGCGAATTTATGCTTTGCCCGATTTCGATTATTTCGACCATTCGGTCCATATCCATCGGGGAATTGACTGCAGCAAATGCCACGGGAATGTTCCCCTGATGGACCGGATCGTTCTGAATCAAAAACTGGAAATGGGGTTCTGCATCCAGTGCCATCGGGATAACAAGGCAAGTCATGACTGCTTCACGTGTCATCGGTGAGGGAGTATATGTCCAGACTGCTTACACTCATGAACCGTCCTAACAGTACCGCTCTGGCATTCATTTTCATGGGCTCGGTATGGTTCATGACTGGAACGGTTTACGGATTGTTCTCCGCTATTCATTTCGTCTCGCCGGAATTCTTCAGCAACATTCCGGCGCTCACGTTCGGACGCGTCCGGCCGGCACACATCAACACGGTCCTCTACGGATTTGTGACCACGACCCTGATCGGCGCGGGATTTTATTATGTACCGGCTCTGATGCGAACTCGGCTCTGGTCGGAACCTGTTGGACTTTTGAGTTGCGTTTTCTGGAACGCCGCTGTTATCAGCGGCCCTCTGACATTCGGCTTCGGAATCACGCAGGGCCGAGAATATGCCGAGTATATCTGGATCTTCGATGTCTCTCTGGTTCTGGCATTGCTCCTGATAATTTTGAACACGGCTATGACAATCCTGAACCGGGTGGAGAAAACATTATACGTTTCCATATGGTACTTCATGGGAATGGCGCTCTGGACCGCCGGGTTCTACCCGATCGGGAATGTGATGTGGCATCCCTCGACAGGCGCTATGCCTGGATTGCTCGATTCTATTTTTCTCTGGTTTCACGGTCACAATCTGCCGGGGCTTCTCTTGACGCCTCTGGCGGTCGGTGCTGCGTACTATGTCATACCAAGAATTGTCCGCCAGCCGATCAATTCGCATACCCTTTCCCTGGCTGGATTCTGGACCCTGGTAGCCTTTTATACCCATATCGGCGGCCATCATATATTGCAAGCCCCGATACCGAACTGGCTCAAGGTGATGTCCGTCGTGGATTCCGTTGCCATGGTCATTCCCGTATTTATTGCTCTTGCCAACATCTGGATGACTGCGCGCGGTTACGGAGGATTGCTTTTGAAAGATCCTGCTGCCCGGTTCGTTATCGCCGGAACAATATGGTATCTGCTCACCTGTATTCAGGGGCCTGTCCAGTCTCTCCCTTTCCTGCAGCGGGTGACCCATTTCAACAACTGGACTGTCGGGCACGCGCACTTAGCCATTCTCGGTTTCTCCGGTTTTATCGCTATCGGTACTATGTGGCATGTCCTTCCCGATATTCTCCGTCGCCACATCTGGTCGCAACGAATGATCAACCTGCAATTCGGACTCATCACCTTCGGACTGACCGGGTTTTTCACCACGCTGACCATTGCCGGTCTTGTTCAGGGCCAGGCGTGGGACAACGGCGAAACCGTCCGGCGAGTACTGTACGAGATAACGCCTTATATGGTGCTGCGCCTGGTTTCCGGTATTTCGATCATTTCGGCATCGTTTATCGGATTTTATAATCTGATCATGACCATGCGGAATGGTGACCTGTTCGATCCGCAGGCCCTCGCGAAGGAGGAACCACCATGAAGATGACCCCCGCACTGCTCATTATCGGCAGCCTTCTCATGTTCTGGGCATCCATGTCCGTCATGGTTATCCTTCCGGCCGTGACAATGGACGAAAAGCCTTCAGCCATATGGAGAGCCATGACCTCCGAGGAAAAGGCGGGACACAACCTCTATATCCAAAACGGATGCAGCTACTGCCATTCCCTATACATCCGTATCAACGACTGGGATGTCGGGGCGGAGCGGATTGCGCAGAGAGGAGATTACGTCGGTCAACAGCCGGCGATCCTTGGAACAGAGCGCACCGGCCCCGATCTCTCCCAGGAAGGTGGAGAGCATCCTGACGATTGGCACATGGCGCATTTCGTGAATCCGCGCTTCACCATCCCGATCTCGCTCATGCCGAACTGGCTTTTCCTGGGAGAGGGCAATCTGAAAAAACTGACAGCCTATGTTCAGTACCTCGGAATGAAGAATGCAGATACACGAACGGATCGCCAGAAATTATGGAAAGGGGCGGCCGTCAAGGCATACAATTCCGGTCCTGATCAAAATATCCAATGGATACACGATCACGTCCCGGCAGTCTGGAGACAGATGCCCAATCCTTACCCGGCGACAGATGCCTCGATCCTCAGGGGTAAAACCACATATCAGCGTTTCTGCATGGGATGCCACGGTCCGATCGGAGACGGAAACGGCCCGGCCGCCAAATATCTCATGCCAACTCCTCTGAACTTTACTACTTTGAGGAGAAATATTACCGGGAACAGATATATCGGCGGAACATTTTATTACCAGATTATGAACGGGATTACGGGAACCGCCATGCCTTATTTTAAAAAGGATCTCGAATCGGAAAAAATCTGGGACTTATCAAATTATATCGCTGTTTCCTTTTTGGGTTACACAGATTCCAATACAGATCCGCGCGGAATTGATGCAGCTTACGAGCCGGAATGGAAGAATCCTTATAAACCGCCACAGGTGAAAGGACCGGATACAGGAAAACCGGTAGGTGAACCGAAAAACTGAAATGAATTTAAGATAAATTCGCTGATATTCCGGCGAACAGATTTCAAGTTACAAAATTCCTCAAGCGAATAGGAATAAAAAAATGAACGAAACCGACTTCACCATTTTCTGGTTTACGGCAGCTGGTTTTTTGACCATGAGCTATGCCCTGTTCTTCTGGTTTGCACTTCGTTGCGGAATGTTCAAGGACCGCGAAAGGGCTCGCTATCTGCCGCTCTGGGCGGAAATACCCGGTAAGTTGCCAGTCGACGGTTCACAGTTACCAGTTGAGAAGGAACCACCTGAAAGAGGCTAACGGCCATTTGCAGAAGTGAGTGCTTCACATTCGCATAAGAAGTTGCAGCAGTGATGGGCTCTGCGAGTTTTCCTTTTAACTGAAAACCGTGGACCGGAAACGGACAACCATAATGATACTGGAACGAAGGGACTAATACATGCTTCTCTGGCACATCGCCCGCCAGCACTGGGTTTTCTTCGGGATAGCAGTGGGTTTGGCTATCATGCTGATTTTTGTTCTGTCCTATATCGTCATGTGGAGCAGCCGGAAGCTGGAGGAGGAAAACGCAACCGTTGAGATCAACAGCATCGGGAACTTCGCCGTCTGGTTTCAGACAGCCTTCCCATGGGTTCTGATCCTGACGATTGCCGGAAGCATTGCTGTGACAGTCGGATACGGCATCCTCAAGTGGCTCGATCCGCCGAACTGGTAGAAATAAGGGTTAGATGGTTCTAGGATTCGAGGGGGGACAAGGGTAACGATATAAACTGACATTCCAGAAATGTTCATCAACCGAGATAAAAGAATTTAGTGCTGAAGGAAAGACAATGCCCGAAAATTACATCGAAGAGAAATATCTGCCGAGGCCCTTCTGGGGATGGTGCCTTCTGATTCTATTCAGCGCATCCCTGCTTGGTTTCGGCATGTGGCTGATGATGGCTATCCCGGATGTGCCGAGACAGTGGAATTTCGGGACGTACCCGGACACGCCAGCGGAATCGGTTTATTCGACAAAGCAGCCTCCCGAAAGTATCAAACCGATTCGTGTCGTTCCGGAACTTCCGGAAGCAACACCTGATGAGAGGATGAAAAAAGAACCACGTCATTGGTAGTGAGGGAGCATGAAGCGATTCGCTTTCTATATTTGTTTAATGATCGCCTTGATCGGAACATGCGCTTATATATATCTCATGTTTACGGGACCTCATATGAAAGACCAGCCCCATATTCTTTCCTATCAATATCAAATGCCGCTTCCGCCCAAAGGAATCTTTCCTGTCGAACCCGATAAAAACTCCTTCCCTTCTCCCAGCCGCCTCAGAATGATGCGCAATCCCCTCCCGGATACGAAGGAGAACCGGGAGAAAGGACGGATTTATTATAATTACTATTGCGTTTTCTGCCATGGGGAAAGCGGCCAGGGCAATGGTCCTGTCGGAAACAGCTACATGCCGAAGCCGGCTGATCTCCATGCTTCGAAAATTCTAAAAATGACCGACGGGGAACTTTTCCGGGCAATGCTGACGGGAACAGGGCACGATCCGGTACTTCTGCGCATCATCCCATCGCAGCACCGGTGGTATCTGGTCCTTTACGCCCGGGAACTTGGCCACAAACAAGTTTTGAATGAACAGGCGAATCCACCACACCGTCAAGATTTCAAGGAGAGGGCTTTGCGTTAATTAAGCCAGCTTATTCCCTCTGCCCTTATTTCCGGAGAGCCAAGGTGAAAGATAACTATAAAGATCTTGAAGACTATGGCGTGATCGGAAATCTGGAGACCTGTGCGCTAGTTGCCTCCGATGGTCCCGTGGATTGGCTTTGCCTGCCTTACCTGGATACGGATATGACGGAACCCATACTGGATAGCCTGGGTGGTTACAGGAATTCCGGAGTATATCTGTGAAATGAAAGACAACAGCATCTGGGAAGTTCGGAAAGAGCGACAGGATTTTATCTACTCGAAGCTGATGTGCTGGGTAGCTGTGGACCGGGGAATCCGGATTGCAGCAAAAAGAAAAACGGGGGAGTCGCCGGAATCGTGGCACCAGACCGGAACACTGATCCGCAATGCTATTCTGGAAAGGGGTTTCAACCGGAAGCTGAACAGTTTCGTAACCCGTTTTGATTCGGATGATCTCGATGCCACGCTGCTTTTGATACCGCTTCGGGGTTTCCTCCCCGCTGAAGATGACCGGGTACAGGGCACAATCAATGCGGTAATGAAATACCTGATGTGCGGCAACGGTTTGGTACTACGGTATAAAATGGAAGATGGACTGCCGGGGAGAGAGGGGGCATTCGGAATCTGCTCTTTTTGGCTCGTTATCGCTCTGGCCATCTCCGGCCGGATTCCCGAGGCAGAAGAACTCTTTCAGAAAATTCTGAATTATCTGGGCCCGCTCGGTCTCATTTCCGAAGAAATCGATCCCGATTCCGGAAAGCTTCTGGGCAACATGCCGCAGGCTTTCAGTCATATCGGACTGATCAATGCAGCTATTCAGATCGGAACGGCCAAGGCACTAAAAGGCTAATTCTGCGCTTTAGAGATCACTGATTTGCGCGCGCATGAATAACTTCTCATTGAAGTTTCATTTGGAGAACCACCATCGTTCTGGATCGCCTTAGGCCTGAGGGAAAGAAGTATTCCTTTTCGAAGCTGAAAATCAGAGCCAGGCCGATACAACAAAACATCCATCACGTTGTATTCTTTCTTATCAAATCCTTTTTCGATTCAGGATTATGGAACAGGAAGAAAGGAGTATTCATCATGTCGCACCTTGAAACATTCGATACGACGATTCAGAAGACGAACATCTGGCTGAAAGATATCATGGAAGATGAGGGTTGGGAGGACCGACATAAATCCTATCTTGCGCTCCGGGCAGTTCTACATGCCTTGCGCGACAGGCTCGGCGTGCAGGAGGCTGTTCATCTGGCTTCAGAACTCCCGATGCTGGTACGCGGATTCTATTTTGAAGGATGGGACCCATCCGGCAAACCGGAGCGGATAAGGTCCAAGGAAGAATTTCTCGAGAAAATAGCGCAGGGATTGCCTGATGATCCGGAACTGGATCCGGAAAGAGTGGCGCGCGGAGTCTTTGCATTGTTAGCTAAGAAGATATCGGAAGGTGAAATAAATGATATCAAAAGCATTCTGCCCAAGGAAATTCGCGAGCTTTGGCCCAGAGGAAATGCATAGGAAAGAAATAAGGTGAAAACAATTCTGATTGTGAAGGATTCCGAGATCCCTCCCATACCGGTATTCGGAAGTGAACCTGCCTTAATCTGCCCATAGGTATTGATCGAAAGATCGGCAAGGCGGCCGGTAGGCCGCCCTTTTTTTATCCCTAAATGCTTCTGAAAACCGGGGCTGGACAAAAACACAAATGTAGGCTAGCCTCCTCATCTGAAAAATCTAATTTGATCGGATCTCTATGTCTATACTGCATTCAGCAATCCTTGGATTGGTTCAGGGTTTGGGGGAATTCTTGCCCATATCCAGTTCTGCCCATTTGGTCTTGGTTCCTTGGCTCTTTAATTGGAAGGACCCCGGGCTTACCTTTGATATTGCTTTACATGTCGGAACGCTTATAGCGGTCCTTTTTTACTTCTGGAAAGACTGGCTGCGGCTTGTCGTAAACGGTCTGACCAATGCCCGGAGCACGGATGGCAAATTATTTTGGTATCTGGTAATGGCCAGTATACCGGGAGCTGCAGGGGGATTCCTGCTGGAGAAAAAGGCTGAGACCGTTTTCAGAGATCCACTCCTCATTGCAACCATGCTGATATTGCTGGGTATCATCCTGTACTGGGTCGATATCAAGGGCTCCAAAAAGATATCGTTGCAAAAAATTTCCATGGGGACCTGTCTTCTGATCGGCATCTCCCAGGCGCTTGCCATCATTCCGGGAGTATCCCGATCGGGCATCACGATGACCACGGGCTTGCTATTCGGCTTGACAAGGGAAGCGTCCACCAGATTCTCTTTCCTGCTGTCAACACCGATAATCTTTGGCGCTGCATTTGTCAAAATCCCGCATATCATTGCAGAGCCGAGCGCTATCGGGATGGATTTCCTGGTGGGCATGCTGGTTTCATGCGTGGTGGGTTTCGCCAGTATCGGTTTTTTGCTCAAACACGTCCAGACCAATGACTTTCGGCCCTTTGCCTGGTATCGATTCGCACTGGGTATACTCATTATCCTTGTGGCATTCGGAAGATAATTATCTCAGAAAAAAATGGGATGGACCGAAAATTCAAATGACCTTATCCCAAAACTGCGAAGATTTTTTTCGGGGACAGAAATTTTTTTTACTGTATAATCCACAAAATTTATGTAGAAGGAAACAATAACAATGTTTGAAGGACTTCTTCAGCCTATGCATCTTTTGATTATACTCGTGATTGCATTGGTCATCTTTGGCCCAGGAAAGCTGCCCGAACTGGGAAATTCTCTTGGCAAAGCTATCAAAGGTTTCAAAGCAGCAATGAATGAGCCTGAAGAAAAGGAAACCAAATCGGAAAAGCCGAAATTAGAAAATAAATAAAAACTTCCAATTTTCGACGAAATTACGGCCATTGCGCCTTGAAACGTCCAAGAACTGTTATCAACAAGCCCTCCTTTTCGTTCCTTAGTTTCTCCCCTGTTGGTATAATTACCTAATTACGAAAAGAGTTCGCTTCATCCCTTTTCCCATAGAACTGAACGGGAATGCGGCAACTCCGGTCCTTCGCGCCCCTATCATCAAAGTGTCCGGATTGAAGGTATTCATGAAGTGAAATCATACCGGCTTCATTGAGCCTTGACATTCATGAAATTTGCCTTAAATTTCAGACTAAGTTTGGAACGGATCTATCAGAATAAGGATGAGCAATCTGAAGCATCCGGTTTGGAGAGAGATCCTGTAGACAGAAGGTTTGGGGAAAAGTCTCGTTCCGGATTGTTATCAAACACAACTGACTTCGCAAAAGGGGAAGGTAGATGAATCTGAGAGATAAACGATTATGGATCGCAGTAGTGTTCGTAACCGTAGGCGTAATTGTCGGCCTTGTTATTTCGTCCAGCTTCGATTTTTTTTCCAAAGGGTATAGCGAGACAAAGATATCCAAAGAGGCGATCGATCTTCTGACCAAGATCGATGACGCGACTTCGGAAGTAGCGGTTTCCGTGAAACCCGCTGTCGTGAATATATCGTCGACAACAACCGTTCGCATGCGCGAAATGCGCAGCCCTTTTCAAGATGATCCATTCTTCCGTGAATTTTTTGGAGACTCTTTCAGGTCTTTCGAAAAACCGAGGGAATTCAAACAGTCCGGAATGGGCTCGGGAGTTATTGTCGATAAGGAAGGCTATATCCTTACGAACAATCACGTGGTGAAGGATGCCGACGAAATCAAAGTGACCCTGTCCAATAAGAAAGTTTACAAGGGAAAGGTAATCGGGACAGACCCCAAGACAGATATTGCCGTCATTAAAATAAACGACAGCAATCTCCCCATCCTAAAAATCGGAAATTCGGATCAGCTGAAAGTCGGCGCCAGAGTCATCGCCATCGGAAACCCCTTCGGTCTCAACCAGACCGTAACGACAGGTATCATCAGCGCTACCGGAAGAGCGGATGTGGGCATTGCCGATTACGAAGATTTCATCCAGACGGATGCGCCCATTAATCCGGGAAATTCAGGAGGGGCCCTGGTCAACATCAGAGGCGAACTGATCGGGATCAATACCGCTATTCTCAGCTCTTCAGGCGGTTATCAGGGCGTCGGATTTGCCGTCCCCAGCAATATGGCCAAGGTAGTGATGGACAGTCTTATTAAGAAAGGCAAGGTCGTAAGGGGCTGGCTGGGCGTTTCCATCCAGCCGATTACGCCGGAACTCGCCAGAGAATTCGGACTGAAGGAGGAAAAAGGAATTCTCATCTCCGACGTCATTCACAACAGCCCTGCCGAACAGGCCGGATTACAAAGAGGAGACGTCATCACCGAATTCGACGGCAAGGAAATGAGGGACCCGTCACAATTGAAAAATCTGGTTGCCAATACACAGCCTGGGAAGGAAGTTGTGGTAAAGTACATCAGGAACGGCAAAGTGAATACAGCAAAGGTTCTTATAAAGGAACTGTCCGCCGAAGCCCAATCTTCAACAACTTTTGAAAATCTGCTGAAAGGGATTTCCGTTCAGGACATTACACCCGATATTAGAAGGGATCTCAATCTCCCGCCCAGAGTAACAGGGGTCGTTATCACCAATGTCAGAGACGATAGTCCCGCCGGCGAGGTTTTGTCGAGAGGTGATATTATTGTCGAGGTAAACAAAAAGAAGATAAACAATGTGAGAGATTATGATTCAATGCGCTCCCGGATCAAATCGGACCAACGTCTGCTGATACTGATCTATAGGAACGGATCAACAATGTATATTACCTTGTAATCGAAGAAGAACATCCGGGCTATTTCTGTCCGGAGATCGTTTCAAATTGCGCTTGTTCTGATAACTACTGGATGGGAACGGAAAGGGAGTTACAGGGTATAATCATTGTTTTACCCGAACGGGTAAACTGAACCAAAAGGTTGCCCCCTTGCCAATTTTCCCTTCCGCCCAGACTTTACCTCCATGCCGATGAATGATGCTCTGAACAAGCGCAAGGCCGATCCCTGTCCCTTCATATTCAGCAATACTGTGTAATCTCTGAAAAACCCCGAAGAGCTTGTCATAATAGCGCATGTCGAATCCAGCGCCGTTGTCCCGGACATAATAGACATGGTAGTCCCCTTCGGCGTTCCCTCCCGCTTCTATAATGGCTCGGCCCTTGCTGTGTTTTGTGAACTTGGCGGCATTGGCAAGAAGGTTGTAGATGACTTGCCGGATGAGGCTGCGGTCGCCGAAAGCGGGTGGCATTTCAGAAAGGACAAACTCGATTTCTCTCCCGGGATACTCAGCCTTGACTTCTTTCCACACCGTTGCGAATTTTTCTCTCATATTGATCGATGAATGGGATATCTCTCTACGCCCAATTCTTGAAAGGTTGAGAAGGCCTTCGATCAGGTCTTTCATCAGCTTTGTATTGCTCCGTATTACCTCGAATCTCCGGCGGAGTTCCCCGTCCATGGTGGTTCCGAATTCATTCAGAATTATCTTTGTGAACCCCTCCATGGCGCGGATAGGCGCCTGAAGATCATGGGATACTGAATAGGTAAACGCCTCGATCTCCCGATTCGCTTCCGAAAGCTGATCGGTCCGATTTTGAAGTTCCTGTTCGGTCTGTTTGCGGCCGGTGATATCGATGAGGGCCATCCGGAATCCGGCTTCTCCGTCCGTTGCCAAACTTTCCACAAGCGCATGGAAAATGATCCCGTTTCCCTTTTTCAGTTTCAGCTCGCAGGCTTCCTTGCCCTTCGATCGCAGCACTTCTTTTACATGCAGATAGAATATATCCTGGTAATCAGGGATGATGTAGCGGGCAAAAGGGCTGCCGATGAGATCACCCCGGCTTACGCCAAGGAGTCCGGAACCGGCGAGATTCGCCTCAGCAATAATCCCCTTGTTATTCAGTTTGAGATAGCCGACCGGCGCGAAATCGTAAAGTTCCACATATCTTTTTCGCGATTCTTCAAGTTCGGCAAGAGTATTGCGTAATTCTTCATTCTGTATCTCCAACTCTACCTGGTGCACTTCAAGTTCATGAACCAGTCTCTCGATGTCTTCTTTCTGTCTTGTGTGCGAGGTTACGCCTTTTCTGTTCTTGATGCGCTCCTCGGCACGGCGGCGAACATCACTCAAAACGGATGACGAATTATTTCCCGAATCTTTTTTTTTCATGGCCCTCCCCCCTTATCCGAAGTTTTCGGAGAGATATCCTCAAACGCAAGGAGAATCATCGCCTTCTCGCTGTCCTCTTGAATGAGCCGACGGGCATTGAGGAGCATCGTTTTTTTGCCGACCTTCGGAAAAACGGTTTCGACACGGAAGCCTTCGAATTGCCCCTGTTCGGGAATGATTTTCTCAAGGAGTTCCCTCAAGGGAGGATTATCCCACTGACGTTTTCCCAGGTTGAACAGGAGTTTTTTTTCCGTCTCTCCCGGGGTCGCGCGGAATGTTTTATAGAAGGACCGGTTCGCCGATATGACACGAAATTTGCCGTCAAGGACGATCAGGGGTTCCCGGATGGTCTCGACAATGCTTTCAGCATATCGGCGTGCAACATCGATCTCTTCTTCCATTTCTTTCATCCGTGTCATATTGGTGAAGGTAATCACAGTACCCTGGATCACATTGTCAACGGTCCGGTAAGGAAGAATTCGCATCAGGTACCAGGCCCCGTCCCGCGTCTCGATCTGAATTTCCCGCGAAACAAGCGTATCGAGAACGCGCCGGACATCTTCCCCCAGGCCCTGATACTTGAAATTGGCAACAATATCCGTAATCGGACGGCCCACATCACCCGGGATGAGTTTTATGACCTTCAAGGCGAGGGGGGTGAATCTTCGGATCTGAAGAGCGGTATCGAGGAATACGGCTGCGATCTCAGTGCTGTTCAGGAGATTTTTCATATCGTTTTCAGCCTGGAGAAGGGCATCGACTTTGGTCTGCAGTTCGGAGTTGACAGTCAGGAGCTCTTCATTAAGCGATTGCATCTCCTCCTTCGAGGAGATCAGCTCTTCGTTGGTCGATTGCAGCTCCTCGTTGGCCGATTCGAGTTCCTCATTCGTGGACCGGGACCGTTCCTGCATTTTTCGCATCTCCTCCAAGGTGGCATTGAGATGTTCTTTGGTCCGCTGGAGTTCGCTTCCCAGCTTCAGGGCATGGGTGCCTTTTTTCCCCTTTCCTGCCGCTACAGCTGCTTTTCCATTGGTTTCTAGATCTCTGAAAATGACAAGAAGCGGTTCAGACTGGCCCGGACTCAACGGCTGGACCGTAAGGTCGATGCGTTGTTCACCACCGTTCACTTTTACCGTGACATCCTTCACCAAAACCGGTTTCTTTCTGGCGGATGCATCCTTCATGGCATTTCTGAGCTCAAATCGCATGCCCTCCCGAGCCATGGCCAGGACATTCCAGTTTGCTTTACCGGCCGGCGGTTCCAGATATTTCCCCGTCCGCCCGCTAACATAGAGGATATTGCCATTCGCATCGGTTACCACGGCGGGAGGAGTGAACCCTTCGAGAAGGGCCGACTGAACGAGTTCGGGAATGGATCGTTCCCGTTCTCCGAGAGTGGACTCGAAGACCTTCCTGGGGGAAACGGAGCCACCGAGGGGCAACTCGAGTTTCCGCATCTCTTTTGTCGGGAGCACCCCTTCCTTCTTCCGGTAAATCTTCCACTTTTTATCCAACTGAGTGATGACCTCCGAGAAATTGCCGATCGTTTCCGAAGTTCCGAGAAATAAGATTCCAGATGGGTTGAGGGCGTGATAAAAAAGAGGAATGATCTTTTTCTGGAGTTCTGCCGTGAAATAAATGAGTACATTCCGACAGCTGATGAGATCTATCTTTGTAAATGGCGGATCCATGATCACATTCTGAACCGAGAAGATCACCATGTCCCGGATTTCTTTAACAATCAGGTAGCCGTCCTTCTGTCGTGTAAAAAACTTTTTGAGCCGTTCGGGAGACACATCCGCTGTTATATCTTCAGCAAAAACGCCTCGACGTGCCTTCTCGATCACGTCCTTGTCGATGTCAGTCGCAAAGATCTGCACACGGTATTTACCCTTTCTGCTCGGTTTATCCAGCAATTCCCGAAGAAGAATAGCGATGGAATAGGCCTCCTCGCCTGATGAACAACCGGGGACCCAGACCCGGATAATGCCACTGCTCGTCTTCTCTTTGATCAGCTTTGGCAGGTACTTCGTTTTGAGTGCATCGAAGGCTTCGGGATCTCTGAAAAATCCGGTGACGCCAATGAGAAGCTCTTTGGCGAGAAGGATGATCTCCTGTGGATTTTCCTTGAGATACTTCGCGTACCCCGATATTCCGACCTTGTTGATATTCAGCCTTCTCTCGAGCCGCCGGAAAATGGAGCTTCTCTTGTAAAGGGAAAAATCATGCCCCGTTTTAGCCCGGATCAGCGAGAAGATCTGCTCCAGCGAACTCATGGTTTTGCTATCCTGCGGGAGCCGTTCCATCCGGGGAGATGAGGTGTACCGGATATATTCCAGCAGCTTTTCGGGGAGTTCCTGGACCGGCGCGATGTAATCCGCAAGACCTGTTTCAGCGGCGCTGACGGGCATTCCATCGTACTTGGCCGTTTTCGGATCCTGCACCATCACCATCCCCATCTTCTCCTTGATTGCAAAGAGGCCCAGAGTTCCGTCTGTCCCCATCCCGGAAAGCACGATACCGATGGCATTTTCCTTCAGTTCTTCGGCAAGCTGTCGAAAGAAGAAATCTATAGGATGCCTGAGGCCGTGTTCGTCCGCCAGCTTGTGCAGATAAAAAATTCCCGCGGAGATCGACAGGTCCGCATTTGGCGGTATAATAAAAACGCAGCCGGGCCGGACCGGCATCCCGTTTTTAATCTGGA
Organism: Syntrophaceae bacterium UBA4778; assembly: GCA_002403175.1. The sequence goes on from DHHG01000275.1 coordinate 22,042, forward strand.
CAACATCCATTTTGGTTCGGCGCTGAAGGAGCTCCACCAGCATGCCTTTGTAACTCGGATCGAAATGCTGGACAATTACGAAGGCCATCTCCGAACCGGCAGGAATTTTCTCGAAGAAAACCTCCATTGCTTCCAAACCGCCCGCTGAGGAACCGATGCCGACAACCGGGATTTTTTCAGGCGTTATCTTTGCGCCCGGTGATTTCTTTGCCATCCGATGAGTTGCCTTTATGCTTTTGTCAGGGGAACTGCTGCGGAGAGGGTTTCTTCCTTGAGGTTCCATTCAGTTATCCTCATTTCCAAAAACTGATCAATGCGGGATTTATAATTTACCCTGAAGCGAGATGGAAAATGTTAACCAAATTTGATGATAGCAGTAATTTTTACGATTAACTCACGCTTTTTTTCCAAAAGCAATGATTATTTTCCAAGAGAACAACCGATTAAGACGCCGGAACAGACAGGCTAGAGCCAGGCTTGATCATGGTGCAGCGATAAAATCCGGAGACTCCGCTCCGGTTTATCTGAAGTTTCCGGCCGGAACTTCAATAAAAAAACTTGACAAC
>DHHG01000250.1 GCA_002403175.1 Syntrophaceae bacterium UBA4778
AAAGGATCGTCGGTTGGTGCATAACCGCGCATCCCAGCGCCAGTTTCTGTTTCCATCCACCTGCAAGCTCTCTGGTCAAAAACGTCTGCTTTTCCTTCAGGTCGGCGAGATCCAAGACCCAATCTATCTTGATCTTTTTATCCTTTTTGCTGAGACCGTATACCCCGGCATAAAACTCCAGGTTTTGCCGGACCGTCAGATCGGGATAGAGAGAGAAGAGTTGGGCCATGTAACCGATTTTCCCCTTTACCTGTTGGGAATTTTTGGCCGTATCATAGCCTGCAACAAAGGCGCTTCCTGATGTCGCCGGCAGAAGTCCACACAGCATTTTAATGATAGTCGTTTTTCCGGCGCCGTTCGCTCCCAACAGACCAAAAACCATCCCTGATTTCACCTGAAAACTCACTTCTCTTACCGCCGTAAAATCACCGAACTTTTTGGTCAGCGCCGTAACGGCAATAGTCGTTTTATTGCTCGTTTGCTCATTAAAAGGAATCCATCCTTTCTTTTGCTCCGTTCTCTCCAGGTCGGTAAGGATTTCCATAAAGACGTCGTCCATGGTAGGACTCACTCGCGAAAACTGGTCTAGAGAAACTCCTCTTCCGATCAGCGTATCCCGAACTTTCGGCATTTCGCTATCGGGCTGATCCAGAAAAATACGGATCTGATTTCCATATACCTGACCGGGCAGGGATAGATCTTCTCTTAGAATTCTGGAAGCATGATTTAAATTATCCGGTTTAAGCAAAAAAACCTTCCTGCGGATCTGATTCTTTAATTGTGCGGGGGTGTCACAAGATATGACTTTTCCATTTTCCATGAGGGCAACCCGGCTGCACCGTTCCGCCTCATCCATATAGGGTGTGGTAATGATTACGGTAATTCCCTCAAGAATAAACTCGTAGAGAATTCTCCAAAGCTCTGTGCGGGAGAGAGGATCAACTGCGGTTGTTGGTTCATCCAGAACGAGAATCGCGGGATGATGTATCAGGGCGCAGCTGAGCGCCAGTTTCTTTTTCATACCTCCGGAAAGTGCGCCTGCTCTTCGATTGCGAAAGGGTTCCATTCTTGAAAACTGCAGAAGCCGCTGTTTGCGGTTTTCTCTATCGGCGTTCGGCACACCCCGCAAATCGGCCATGAAATCAATATTCTCATCTACGGTCATATCCAGATAGAGGGTAAAATCCTGAGACATGTAACCGATTTTTGCGCGAACTAAATCCGGTTCGGACTCCACATCGTGTCCGTCGATGAAGATAACTCCCGAATCGGCGGCAAGGATTCCGCAAAGCATCTGAACCGTGGTAGTCTTCCCGGCGCCATCCGACCCAACGAGACCGAATATCTCTCCCTTTTTCACCTTCAGATTCAGGTCGCTCACTGCAGGATGCGTTCCCAGTTGCTTTGCCACACCTTCAGTGTATATGACATATTCAGCTAGCCTGTTTGGCCCCATTGTCATGTTAGTTCCACTTTAGAGTTACATCTGCTGGTAATCCTGGCTTTAGCAGTCCTTCCGGATTATCGATTCCGACCTTAATCTTGTAGACCATGGCAGTACGGTGCTCGTCCATTTGTACATCTCTCGGAGTGAACTCAGCCCTGGAAGCTATAAAAGTGACCTTCCCTTTAAAGCTTCGACCCGGAAAGGAATCCACGTAGATCTTGCAAGGAGTGTTGAGTTTAATTCTCCCGATATGTGTCTGTTCCACATAGGTTTTTACATAAAGGTCCGACAGGTCCGTCACCACAACAAGAGCAGTACCGGGAACGACATTTTCACCGTGTTCGATCATTTTGTTAGTAACGTTTCCATTCGCTGGGCTGTATATGAAAGTATCTGCAAGGGTGGCTTCGATTTCGCTTTTCTGCGCACGGGTAGCATTGACGACAGCCAATGCAATAGACTCCTCAGTCTTGGTTGCTTCCAACTCTCTTTCAAGCGTGATGATATCATTTTCCCGAAGCTTGGTTTCCGTATAGGTGGCCTTTGCCAAAGTGAGAGCTGCCTCCTGGAGTGAAACGCCGCGCGTTGCCCGTTCCACTTCCGCCTGAGCCACTTTGTAAGCTTCTTCCACACTGTCCATATGACTTTCGGAAATTATATCCTTCTTAACCAGGCGAGAGTACCGGGTATAATCCTTTGATGATTTGGCATAGTTTGTTTCAGCCTGAACGAGCACAGCTTTTGCTGAAGCAAGGGCCGCTTCCGCCTGTCTGATCTTCGCACCTGATTGATTTTTGCAGAGGTCGAGCGCAATCTTGGCGCCCTCGATATTGCTTCTCAGTACCGCGATCCTATGTCGTGTTTTGGCAAGTGTTGCATTTGCTTCTTCGATTTTTGCCTCTGCGCCCTTGATCTGGGACTGCGTTTGGTCCGATTTGATTTGGGCAATCAAATCTCCTTTTTTCACATTGCTTCCCTCGATCACCATCAATCGAATGACTTCTCCTTTCACCTTGGCGGTTAACGAGACATCTGTGCCCTCGACCCAGCCGTGTAACCTGATATTCTCACCGCAAGAATGACCTAGGATCAGTGATACATACAACGCCGCCCCAGCACCGGAGAGAAATAGAAGCAAAAGAACATAAAATAACAGACGTCTTGATAGTTTGATTGACTTGAAAAAAGTTAATATCTTTGACATGTGGCACTCTCCAATGTTCAAGTAAGAAGATAGAGAAAGCTGAATGGTACCAAATTCCTCTTGAAAACTATCTTGATGACTTCGTTCAGGATTGCTCCTTCCGAGTCGTTAATTTTGGTTCATTTTTTCCGATCGCATGCCAATTCATTGTGTTCGTTCCGATAAAAGACACAGTTTCGTTGCAAAGCTTTTCTTAGCTTTGTTCGAGCCCGGTGAAGCCTTATTTTGGTTGCCTGAATACTCAACCCTATGACCTCGGCGATTTCATTATCCTTCAATCCTTCCAGCTCGCTGAGGACGATAACGGATCGGTAGCTCTCGGGAAGGCCATCGATTATTTCCCGAATACAATCGTTCATTTCCTGGCGTATGACTTTTAACTCGGAAGAATCTTCCCGTTCATCCGTCCAGAAGTCCTTATCGCTCTGCTCTTCCGTGATTACTGTAAAGGGCAAACTCAAACTATCTCCGCGGCGGGAAGATCGAATTTTGTCAAGGGCGGCATTGGTCGCAATCTGATAAATCCAGGTGGATAATTTCGATTCTCCGCGGAAGGTATCCAAGGCCAGGCTGACTTTGACGAATACTTCCTGGGTCAGATCTTCCGCATCGCATTCTCCGACCATACGGACCAGGTAACGGAAGATCCTCTCCTGATACTCGTCATAGATTTGCTGAAATCTCCGTTCGGAAGCATCCATTTTGCATTCCTTTTGGGGTTGAATGGTTATTCCGAGCAGCAGCAGTTACTTTCACCACTTCCGCATGACGCGCGGGAGGCTTCATCATTTAACAGGCACAAAGCAAGCTTATCCATAGTGATAGCCGCGCCTCTCCGGACGGATTTAGCGATTTCTACAGCCGCTGTGATCTCAGTTTTGTCAATACCGGATTCTAAGGCTTTGCCAATGTGATACTCCAGACAGGTTTGGCAATTTGCACCTATTGATGCTCCTATCGCGATCAGTTTTTTTACATGATCATCCATTTGCATCCTCCATTTCCTATGATTCAAGTCCTTTTGTTTTCCGATCCTCAGGTGGCACGATCGGCGGGATATGTTTTCCGGCAAGTACCGCTTATCAAGTACCCTAAAATAAAAAAACTCATAAGCTAGGAAGACCCATTGAAAAATGGCAACCCCGCTTTTACCTTTCGACGAAACTGGGAAGGTAAAGGATACAGCTTTTTTTATTCACAAGGTAAAATAGATCTCAAGCGATTGACTCATATTGGAAAGCATAGGAACATATCGCCTTGGAACCGTATTTGTTACCCTTCAGTTATCCTAGAAAGGCAAACATTAGAAAAATTTTATCGAGAAAAAACGTAAAATTTGGGGAAAGTATATTTATAAAAACCTTATTCTAGGTTTCTTTAACTTTTGCGGACCGTTATTAATACGTATAGGATTGGGGTGTTTTCTCAAGTTTTCTAACAGGAGTATCTTTTCGCAACTGTTCTCGTCTACCAAAGATCCTTTTTTTCTGCAATCTTTAATTTTCAAACGTTTACCAGTGCCACCTGCAATTTTTCTTTCAGGACCTTTTGGTGAATTCATAAAGTCTTTCCTTCAGCTTGAAAATGCATTTCCAAGAATTAAAATGTGACCGTTTAATGATATAGATTTATTTTTGACCGCGATGCGTTTGAGTTATGAAGCAATTAGAAGATTTTTCAAACTGTAAGTAATTACAGCTACAATTTGTGCCAAGTCATCTTTATTGCTGGTCGTGAGTTTCTGAATTTCTGGAAGTTTTTACGATAGTTTTCTGGATTTTTATGTAGGTTATGGGTAAAAATACAAATATATAAGAATACGGGAACGAGCAGTTCCTAAGAAATTCTGCAACCTCTGCGATTTAGGGCTGAAATAAATAAAAGGAGGACGACTTATGAATGAAGCTGTTCAATTCCTAATTGACAATCCCGTCTTTTATCTGGCGACAGTTGACGGTGACGAACCAAAGGTGCGTCCATTTGGCTTCATAATGGAATTTCAGGGGAAAATTTATTTTTGCACCAGCAACGAGAAGCAAGTTTTTAAGCAACTGAAAGCAAATCCCAAATTTGAAGTATGCACAACGGATAAAGCCGGCCGGTGGATCCGATTAAAAGGGAAGGCTGTCTTCGATGACAATTATGAAGCGAAAAAAAAGGTGTTTGAAATGATGCCGATAGTAGCTGATATTTATCAAGACGCTTCTAACCCGATTTTTGAAGTTTTCTATCTTGCCGAAGGTGAGGCCGCGATCTTCAGCATGTCCGGTGAAAAGCGTACATATAAGCTGTCGTAGATAGGGGATGGACAAGAATTCTTTTTGGTATGTCTGAATCGGATCAAAAAAGGGGGCCTCTCGCGAGAACCCCCTTTTTAATTTATTCCTTTTTAGCGGATCAGATAATCTCTATTGCTGACGCAATGGAAACACCGCCCCCGCCGCACATGGTTGCCAGGCCCAGGGTTTTCCCATGCTTCCTCATGGCATGGATAAGGGATACGATAATCCGGCAACCCGTTGACCCGACCGGATGTCCGAGGCCAATACCGGAACCATTGATGTTGGTTATGTCTCGATTAATGCCGAGTTCCCTTTCGCAGGCAAGATACTGCGATGAGAATGCCTCATTCAATTCGATCAGTTCGAAATCTTTCAGGACCAGTCCTGACCGCTTCATCAAATCATTAACGGCAGGAACAGGGCTCATGCCCATGATGGCAGGATCGCATCCGCCGTAACCGACGGCCTTGATTCTGGCAAGGGGCTTGAGGCCAAGCTCTTTTGCTTTTTCAGCCGACATGATGAGGGTTGCGCTTGCGCCGTCGTTAATACCCGAGGCGTTTCCTGCCGTGACTTTTCCGATCTTGGGAATGAACGCCGGAGCCAGTTTGGCGAGATCGTCCATCGTACAGTTCGGTTTGAAATGCTCATCCTTATCGAAAATGATGGGCTGTTTTCCCCTTTTCTGGGGAATTTCAACCGGAACGATTTCCTCGACAAAATCGCCATTCTTGGTAGCCCGCTCCACGTTATTATGGCTGCGTACAGAAATGGCGTCCATTTCTTCACGGCTGATATTAAACTTTTGAGCGATAAACTCTGCCGTATGACCCATGGAATAGGGTTTACCCTTGTACATATCATAAGGCATTGCACCCACTAATGGGCTATTCTCCGAGCAAGGGAAATGTTTGGAGCCCGCCATCAGTCCTTCCGTGAGCATATCATCCAAGGTGCTGTTCTGGAGACGGCATCCCCACCGGGCACCGGGAGCCGCATAAGCGACACCTGACATGTGCTCTGTGCCCCCGCTAAGGACAATGTCCACCAGGCCGGCCTGGATCATGGCCATTCCGGAAACGGTTGCTTCCATACCGGATGTGCATACCCGGTTAATTGTAACCGCAAGAGTTGTATCCGGTATTCCCGCCTGAAGAGCGGCGAGCCTGGTTAGATTCATGGAAATATACGGAGGGAAACAGTTCCCAAAACGAACATCATCGATGAGATCCGGAGCAATTCCTGCCCGCCTCACCGCTTCCTGCATAACTACTTTTCCGAGAGTTACCGCATGGGAGTCCTTAAGACTTCCACCGAATGAGCCTATTGCCGTACGGCATGCCGATACTATAACGACTTCCTTCATCTTTAATCCACCTTTCCAGCTGATCTTATGAACAGATTAGGCTATATATTTTTGGGGAATATACGAGGAGAAAAATTGGGAGTCAAGGGGTTTTCAATGGTAATTTGAAAAAAAAGATAATTATTAACAATACTTATGACGCGGTGATAAGTGATTCGCTCGCTGCTGATGTTCAGCGCCTTTTGACCAAGGTGAAACTACGATCTTCCCCGTGTCCTGTAAAAAGCAAAAAACTCACCACGCCTTATAGGATTCCCAATACCAGTAAGGTCGATTCCAATAGGCGCCCCAAGCCCAAGGCTCTCCCCATTCCCAGTAATCGTTAGGGAAATCATAGCTCAGGCGCATTTCCCAGTAGACAAGTTGTCTTATTTGTATAACTGGATAAGTATAGGTCGTTTCACCCAGAATTAAGGTTTTCTTCCCGGTGATCTTACCAGCAAGCGTTATTCTTTTCCCTCGCGTGTAAATGGCAGGATCAAGAAATTTTGAACTCACCGCAATAAAACGACCTTCTGATTGCGAAGCGCTCTTAGGTATTTCATCTCTACCGATAGGTGTTTCGAGCACGATCAGTTCCGAGCCGTTTTTGAGAGGGGTTGCTTTGATGATAATGCCCCCCCAGAGGACGATACCTCCCACGTATGCATCCGGGTTTTGGAGAACCATGCGAAAATTCAGATTTTCCGCTTTTGCCTCTTTGCGATACTGCTCGGAAATAGGCTTGTTCGCACATCCTAAAACTCCCAATAGAAAAAGAAAGAAAAATGGAACAGTAAGTCGAGATGCATATCGTCTAATTTTTTTGGGTTTCATGATTTCCCTCTCTCCTGCCCAAAGTTTTCCTAGCTTGTTTATACGAACTCTGATTGAATTTTAGAATATAAGGATTTTACGGCTATCAAGGATTCCCTGATATTACGGGATGAAATACCTGAGTTGTATTCAGCAATTGGTACGGAAATATCTACTTTATCGAGCGGGTAATGAGCGCCAGTCTGGTCTTCAAAACGCGTGTCATTATTTTGAAAACAGACACATGGCTTCTGTAGCTATTTTTTTAAGCGGATTGAGATGAGGAAGTTTAGATTACTGTCTATTCAGATTTACAAAAAATACGCATTCAGGACATATTGCTGAAGCATTCGTTGGGTGTTGAAGAAAGAGCCGTTGATTGCAATACAATGTAGCATGACATTGGCGAATCGATCCCGGTCATGGTAGAAAAGGGGTAAAATGACATGTTCCAGCTTATCATAGAGGAACTGAGCATCGTCCGGCAATTTACTTTCCGGTGCTGATGTTTCCAAATTGCCTGAAATTGCCCATCCGGTCAGCCCTTCGATGCACCCTTCTATCCACCAGCCGTCCAGAATGCTCAGACTCGGAATCCCGTTCAGGGCGGCTTTCATTCCGCTGGTTCCGGATGCTTCCAAAGGAGGCTGGGGGGTATTCAACCATAAATCGACACCGGAGGTGATCAGTTTAGCCAGATCGATATCATAATTTTCCAGATAGGCTATCTTGATTTCTTTTTTGAGGCTTTCCTTTGCCCTATATATTCGTTGTATGACTTCCTTTCCGCTCTGGTCATTGGGGTGTGCTTTACCCGCATAGATTATCTGAAGAGGGCCGGTACGTTCCGCGATTTTTTTTAATCGATCCACATCCGTTAAAAAAAGATCGCTCCTTTTATAAGAAGCCGATCGTCTGGCGAACCCGATCGTGAATACATCCAAGCCCATACCGGTATTATTTTCCCTGTTTACGTACTCGATCAATTGTTTTTTCATCCCCATGTGAGCATTCCAGATCTTCTCCTTAGGAATGCTCAAGGCATATCGTAAACTGAAATTGTCATTTCTCCAGCCTGGAATGTACTCATCATAAAGTTTTTGAAACGAAGATCCCGTCCAGGTTGTGGCATGTACACCGTTGGTAATCGAATTAATGCTGTATTCGGCAAACATCATTTTGGATATTTCGCCATGCCTTTTGGCAACTCCGTTTATGTAATGACTCATATTAAGAGCCAGGAATGTCATATTCAGTTTTGCATCAGATAAGCCAGATAGGTCCTGGATACCTTCCCGATCTGTAAATCCGAGGATACGTTTTACTAGATCCAGACTGAAAACGTCTTTCAGATCCAGATAATTCTTTCGGGCTCCTAAGGCACGTCTTACCAGCTCTACTGGAAATTGATCATGACCGGCAGGCACCGGAGTGTGTGTGGTGAAAATGCATTTTTGTTTTACTGCTTCGATATCGTTTTTAATGGCAATCGTTCTGCCGTTTTTTTGCGCTTCCTGATCCAATAACTCCACCGTCAGAAGTGCCGAATGGCCCTCATTCATATGAAAACGCCTAATCGAATCATAGCCGAGGGCATCGAGTACCCGCACGCCCCCGATTCCCAGGATAATTTCCTGACAGAGTCGGTAGTACAGGTCTCCGCCGTACAGAAAATCCGTCAGTGTCCTGTCCCATTCGGAATTTTCCGGGAGATTGGTATTGAGAAAATAGATGGGCACCTTAAAACCTGATATCCCGGATACTTCATACCGCCATGGTCGGATTTTTACGCCCCTTCCATCGATTGTCACGGAAACAGTTATCGGGATCTCCTCCAGGTAATCCTCCACAATCCACTCCACCGGTTCTTCGGTTTGCCGGCCATCTGGAGTAATGTGTTGGTAAAAATATCCTTTTCGATGCAGGAGGGTCAACGCCACCATTGGGACATTCAGATCAGCTGCAGAGCGGATTGTATCACCGGCAAGAACGCCGAGACCGCCGCTGTAGGTTGGCATATCGGCATTGATTCCTATTTCCATGGAAAAGTAGGCAAGGACCCTTTCCTCGTTTCGAATTTGCTTCGGCAACATAGGACCTCTCGCAGGAACAGATTTTATTCTTTGTTTTGCTCAAAAAGGAACATGTGGAATGGCTTGAATCATGGATTTATTCAATCCGATTTGAGACAGTATCACTTTCAAATTAATATAAAGTCTAAGTTTTTGAAATCTTTTATTGACTTGATTGCCTCGGTAAGCGTTAAAAAAAGATAGAATCTGGTACCTCACGTGTTTAGATTCTGAATGAAGCGGGGATTAAGAGATCCGGAGCCTCTTCGGATTTATCTGTTTGTCTTCTCCTTTTTGATGCCTTGGAAGGGAAAAATAGAAAGTGGCGCCTTTGCCGATCCGGCCCTCAGCCCAAACCCGCCCCCCATGCCTGTGAATGATACGTTGAACTATCGCCAGGCCTATTCCCGTCCCTTCATAATCGCTCTCGCTATGCAACCTTTGAAAGACATGAAATAATCTCTCGTAATATTTCATATCAAAACCCGCACCATTATCCTTTATATAATAAATGTCTTCAGTTTCGCTGAACTCGCAACCGATTTCGATCAAGGCGATCTTTTTCCGTTTGGTGAATTTGATTGCATTTGCCAATAGGTTCGAAAGGACCTGCCTGATGAGAATTGAATCGCCATATGCTTTTCGGAGGTCTCCCATTTTCAATTCCAGATTACGTTCCATATTGGCTGCGAGTTGTTCCTGCCAGACCTCTTTCGTAAGTCTTTTCATGTCAAACGGGTGATGATACATTTCTGTGCGGGCGATCCGCGAAAAATCGAGAAGATCATTTATCAGGTGATCCATTTTTCTGGTACTGTCCAATATGATATCCAGTCTACGCAGCTCATCCGCTTCCAGCTTGGATTTCACCGATTTTATCAATGCTGACGTAAAACCGCCAATAGTTCGTAGCGGGGTACGTAGATCATGGGATACAGAATAAGAAAAGAACTCTAATTCTTTGTTGGCGTCCTTCAATTGCTCTGCTTGAATTTTAAGATCCTCGTGCATACGAAACAATTCCTCTTCCGCACGCTTGAGTTCGGTAAGATCAATCTGGATACAGAACGATTCGGGCTCACGCCCGGGTATCTTAATTATTGCATGGCTTGAATAGACGGATATTCGTGATCCGTCCTTTGGCATCATGGAAAGTTCGGAAGGAGGAATGGTTTGTCCCTTTTCAACCATTTGCTGAATAGCAGCTTTGGCATTTTCTTTCATTGGCTCAGGGATAACCAGATCCAGCAGATTCCGTCCGATAGCTTCCTGAGCTGTATAATTGTAAAGATCTTCGGAAGCTTTATTCCAATAACGTGTTATTCCATTGGGTCCGTATCCCTGCACCGCAACGTTTGGAATCATTTGAAGTAAATTTCGGAAGCGCTCTTCACTTTCCCTCATGGCCTTCTCAGCCTGTTTGCTCAGAAAGGCCTGCACAATGGTGGGGGCAAGTACTTCAAGAGCCTCCAGTTCTTCCCGGCCGTAACCGCCCTCACGGTTTCCCAAAACTATAACCCCGATCACCTGGCCTCCCTGAATTAGCGGAACCCCCAGAAAAGATTTCAGCAACGGATGACCTTCCGGCACACCGCTGCTGTCCGGATGAGAAGAGGGCGCATTTGTGAAGAATCCTTTGCCATGTTGGATGACCCGTCCATACAGCCCTCCGATTCTCAAACCGATCATCCCTGTCTTGGTGGTGATGGCCGATTCCATGGAACAGGGCTCCTGTCCGGGATTACTGATCACAACATCCAGCCTACCGGTCCGGTAATTAATTTCACCTATGAAACCGAACTTGCTTTGGGTTACCTCTTCGGCAATGGATAAGCAGAATCGGGCCAATTCCTCTTCTGCCTGACAGGTCAGCGCCTCATGAAAGATCCGGGCAATTCCGGAAAGAATCACGTTTTGCTGTGCCGTTCGTTTTTCGACGCGCTTTCGCTCTAAAATTTCTGCATTGAGTTCCCGGGTCCTCTCTTTCACTTTCTGTTCGAGAATCCGGTGGGCTTCCAGGAGTTCTTCTTCCGCTTTCTTGCGGGCCTTTTGCGCTTCCGCTTCCGCAAGCGCTCTTTTAACCGCCGGAACGAGGCGCGAAATTCTGTTCTTCAGAACGTAATCACGTGCACCATTGGTGAGGATTTCAATTGCAATCTCTTCGCTTACCGCTCCCGTAACGAGGATGAAAGGGATATCCGGGCATTTTGATTTTGCTTCGGCCAGCGCAGAGACCCCGGTAAAAAGAGGGAGGTCGTAATCAGACAGGATAAGATCGGGGCGAAAATCCTGAAGGGCTATCTTGTAAAATTCTGGCGAATCGACATGTTGGAGGACGAACTCAAAATCTGAATATTGGAGTTCATTGGCGATCAATTCTGCATCGTCCGGATTATCCTCAAGGAGCAGGATCCGAAGAGGCGGTTGCAATCCCTTTTCCTGATCTTTCTCGGTAAGAGCTCTCACGTTCATTTTCACAACCTGAATGCGAACCAGTTAGAAGTAAAAACCCTATGAAATATCAATACGCAAGAACAATGATTCTGATAATCAGATAAAGAAGTGAAACAAAATACGTTTTGGATATTATAGAATCCAAAAAAAAGCCATAAAAAAATAAAGCCCCCCCTGATTTTTTCGATTCGTAACCGTGATGAATGTCAGCCAAAAATTAACATATTTTAGAATACTTCATTTGATTTGGCTCTGCTGCTCAATTCCGGAATCAAACTCGATGCTTCGGATAAAATTGAGGTAGGCTGCTGCTGTTTCCTGGGTTTTCTCGATCATTGGCGCATGGCCGCAATCTGGGATAATTACTGTTTTGTGGTCCTTTAAGCCTTTCTCAAATACGGGCACACTGGAAATGTCGAGAATCTTATCCTGGTCTCCCCATAAAATTAAGCTCGGTGCCTTTATCTTATCCAGCTCTTTTTCCAGCGAAAAATCGCCGATGAAATCTGTTGCAGCTTTCTCCTCAAACTTTCTGTTTTTTAATCTTTTTTGAATGAATGCTTTTTTTACGGGATATGGAAACCTGGGTGGATGGACAAAAACCAGGGATAAAAGCCTCGGGAAATCATCCTTGTCTTTGAGCAGCAAGGGATTTTCACCTTTCTCGAGCATGACTGAAACCGGACTCTTTTTTAAAGATCTGACACCTGCTGCATCAAACAGGCCCAAGCTGATTATCTCGTCCGGATACCTTGCAGCGAATAACCCCGCGAACCAGCCTCCCATGGAATTACCGGCGATATGAAAATTTCTGATGCCGATTGCTCTGGTGAATTCATGCAGCCGCTCAACCTGGCTGGCTGGATCGTAGCTGGCACTAAATAGTTTCGTACTGTCGCCATAACCGGGGATATCGGGGATAATGAGGTGATAGCCCTTCAAGAAAAAAGCCATTGGGAGCCAATTATCTTTATCGGCTGTATACCCGTGCAGGAGTAAGATGGTAGGGCCGGAACCGCCTTCCAGGTAAACGATATTATGATCCTTGATTTTGATTTCTTTCTGAATCAGGCCGGCGCTGCTTCTCTGGAGGGAAATCAGAAAATTCGTTACCTGTTCCGGAAAGGCATAATAGCAGGTTACCATCGCCATAAGTAAAATTACCAATACGACAATGATCTTTCTCAAGGGCCCTCCTTCTTTTTCCCGTGTAAATCTTGTCTTCTACATAGCTTAGAACAGGCTACAAATTAAAGCCAGGTTACAAGAGGGGCATTTCGTGACGGAATACTAGAATAACTGTGCTGCGGATATCCCAACATGACCGATCCGAAACACCGGTGATCTTCAGGAATGCCCAAAGTTTGTCTGAGCAGGAGGCTCAGGTTGACCGCAGTTGTAAAATAGCCGGCCCAACATGTGCCCAAGCCTTTTGCATGGGCATAGAGTTCGAGATAGGTCAGCGCAATCATGCAATTTGCCTGGGAATAGGGCAGATCGGGACTGGAATGCACCACAACCAGATGAGGAGCATTACGCAGAATGCAATCTTTGCCGCGATTCCAGGCGGCGATTAATCGTTTATTACGCTTAATGACATAATTGTCTGTTGCGGTCTGAAGCATCTCCTTGAAAAAATCAATTGTCATTCCGGAGAGTTTTTTCACCTTGTTCGGATCTTCGATGACAGTCCAGTATACCTGTTGTTTATTGAGAGCGGTCGGTGCAAATCGGGCTGTATCCAGCAAGTCTTCCAATGTTTTACGGGGCACACGATCGCTTTTATAATTCCTGATGGAACGGCGCGATTTCAAGAAATATCGTATCGAATCGGGTCCCGGCCTGAGATGGCGTTGCAGGGGATAACAGCTTTCAATCGGAATTGAAGCGTGCACTAGAGCGCCATGAGGACATGCAGAAACACAATGGCCGCAATGGACACAAAGTTCCGAGGCTTTCTCCAGCGTAGACGGGAAGGTATCCCCCTCTTTCATTACGATGATCTGAGACGGGCAAACTTTTACGCAAATTCCATCACGGCGGCATTTCCCGTGATCAATATTGATGAAATTCATTCAGGTACTCTTCTATGGGAATTCTCAACCATTGCAAATCCGTTATTTTTGGAAAATTCTAA
>DHHG01000121.1 GCA_002403175.1 Syntrophaceae bacterium UBA4778
TGAAAGACGCCCTGAAAAGAAAATGGCAGTGTGCTACAATTCAGTGTGATTTCACCTTGCCCGATCGGTTCGATCTCGGCTATATTGGAGCGGATGGAGAAAGACACCGCCCCGTTATGCTTCATCGCGTTATTCTGGGTGCCATTGAACGGTTCATGGGTATTTTGATTGAGCACTATGCGGGCGCTTTCCCTGTATGGCTTGCCCCTGTGCAGGCAATTGTCGTAACTGTTACCGACAAACAGATTCCTTATGGGGAAGAGCTATATAGGCAGCTGCTCTCGGAAGGGATTCGGGTTGATAAGGATTTCAAAAACGAAAAGTTGGGGCATAAAATCAGGGAAGCACAGATGCAGAAAATTCCTTACATGCTTGTGATCGGTGATAAGGAAGTGGAGTTTCGCGGAATCTCACCGAGGCAGAGAGACGGGCAGAATCTTGGCATGATGAAACCCGAGCAGTTTATTGCCTTGATAAGGGAGAAAAGCAGCAGATACGAATAAATCAGAAGATGTTTGTGGTCTCTTTCTGAAACCTTTTATGACGGAGGTGAAATATTTCTAAAAATTTACGAGTGAATCAAGAGATCAAGAGCCCCTCGGTCCGGGTGATTGATTCTGAGGGGAACCAACTGGGTATAATATCATTCGGTGACGCCATGGCAGAAGCTGGTAAAGCGGGTTTGGATTTGGTTGAAGTGGCCCCTAATTCCTCACCGCCGGTATGCCGAATCATGGATTACGGCAAGTTTAGATATCAGCAAAGCAAAAAACTGCAGGTCGCAAAAAAGCATGCCGCTACGATTCAATTGAAAGAGATTCGGTTAAGGCCGAAAACCGATGAACATGATTTGTTAGTGAAACTTAAGCATATAAAGAAGTTCCTAGAACAGAGCAATAAGGTGAAGGTAACGATGATGTTTCGGGGACGCGAGATCGTATATACCGATATCGGAAGAGCAATCATGGAAGAGATTAAAAAAGAAGTGGAATCCGGTTGCATTATCGACCAGCAGCCCAGACTGGAAGGAAAAAACATGATCATGATTTTGTCGCCAAAAAAATGATCATTGCCGATAAAGAACAAAATTTAATCAGTGGAGAATTGAGAAATGCCGAAACTTAAAACACACAGGGGAGCAGCCAAACGCTTTTCTTTAACAGGAAAAGGAAAAGTAAAGAGAAGTAAGGCCTTCACCAGTCATATTTTGACTTCGAAAACTTCCAAAAGAAAGAGGAACTTGAGAAAATCCGCTATCCTGGATGATCGTGATACGTTCGGAATCAAGAGGTTGATTCCTTATTTATAAAAATGTAATACATCTGATGCTCTGTTCAGAGTCCTCCTATCAGGAGGGAGCAAAGAAGGTTCGTAAGGAGATCTGAAATATGTCAAGGGTAAAAAGAGGAATGAACGCCAGAAAGAAAAAGAAAAAGATTCTGAAGCTGGCGAAAGGATTTTATGGAGCAAGGAAGAACCTGTATCGAATAGGAACGGAAGCCGTAGACAGGGCGCTTAAATTCGCTTTCAGGGATAGAAGAGCCAGAAAGAGAGACTTCCGGAAACTCTGGATAGCCAGAATCAATGCTGCCGCGCGCCTGAATAATGTTTCATACAGTAAACTCATGCACGGGATGAAGAAATCAGGGATGGAGATTGATCGAAAAATTCTAGCTGAGGTTGCTATCAGTGATCCCCAGGGATTCTCGAAGATCGTAAGCAAGGCGGTAAGCGAGTAAGCGGATGAAAGCAGAGCTGGAGGAATTGCAGAGAAAGGCGGAAGCCGAACTGGATTCCGCTGTAAGCAAAGAAGAACTCCTCTCAATTCGAACCAAATATCTGGGAAGAAAGGGGCTGCTGACCTCCATTTTACGAGGGCTAGGAAGTGTTTCCGCAGAGGAAAGACCTCTAATTGGGAAACTTTCCAATGAGATCAAAGAAGATCTGTCATCCAAAATCGATTCGGCGATAGAAAGGATCGAGTCTGGCCAACGCAATCGGACTCTCCCTGCTGAAAAGATTGATGTTACGCTTCCCGGACGAAAAATAAAGCTCGGGAGGATCCATCCCATCAACCAGATTGCTGAAGAAATCTGTGATATCCTTAAGGGGTTAGGTTTCTCTGTGGTTGAAGGTCCTGAAATTGAGCAGGATTACTATAATTTTGAAGCACTGAATATTCCCAAGGATCACCCCGCACGCGATATGCAGGATACATTTTATGTGTCCGATAATATCGTTCTGCGCACTCATACTTCACCCGTACAGATCAGGGTTATGGAAAAGCAGAAACCGCCTGTCCGGATTATCTGTCCGGGTAAAGTGTATCGCTGCGACTCTGATATTTCCCATACCCCGATGTTCCATCAGATTGAAGGATTGCTGGTTGACAAGGGGATTTCTTTCAGCGATCTAAAAGGCGTCCTTACCTCGTTTGCCCGTCAGGTTTTTGGAAAAGATACGGCTTTGAGATTCCGACCCAGTTTTTTCCCTTTTACGGAGCCGAGTGCAGAGGTTGACATTCAGTGCGTAATGTGCGGAGGCACAGGCTGTCGGGTTTGTGGGCAGAGTGGATGGCTGGAAATTTTGGGCTCTGGCATGGTCCATCCCGAAGTATTTCGAACTGTAGGATATGATCCCGAGGAAGTGACCGGATTTGCTTTCGGCATGGGACTAGAGCGCATCGCGATGCTGAAGTATGGCGTTTCCGATATTCGCCTGTTCTACGAGAATGATTTGCGGTTTCTCCAACAGTTCTGATTAGGGAGCATTTCCTTACAAGGCAATCTGTAACATCACTTGATAGCTCAATCCTCATGGAATATGAGGATTTATTAATTTAAAAATACCTTGACTTAAAAAGTAAACTATTTTGTTTAACGGCAATAAAATTCGTCGGTGAAGAAATGCTAGTCAGCCTAAAATGGCTCAAAGATTATGTTGATATAGATGTTAGTGTTAAAGAACTTTCGGACAGGCTGACCATGGCCGGTCTGGAAGTAGACGCTATTCGGGAAATCAGTCCAGGATTCAACGGAGTCGTAGTAGCACAGGTCCTTTCCGTTCAGCCCCATCCGAATGCCGACAAATTATCTTTATGCGAAGTTTCCATCGGAGATCGGACGTATCCTGTTGTCTGCGGAGCCCCAAATGTCAAAAAGGGTATGCTGACAGCATTTGCACAGGTTGGAGCTGAAATCCCCGGCGGATATAAGATCAAGAGCACAAAAATTCGGGGAGAGCAGTCAGAAGGAATGCTCTGTTCAGAGGAAGAGTTGGGTATTGGCGAAGATGCCGCCGGCATAATGTCTCTTGCTGATAATCTGAAGCTCGGTGAAGACCTCGCCACGGCTCTGAAACTCACCGATACTGTTTTCGATATAGGGATCACACCGAATCGTTCCGATTGCCTCAGCATTATTGGGATTGCAAGAGAAATTGCCGCAATCACAGGTGGAGAATTCCGCTCTCCTGAAATTCGCATTTCTGAAAGCGTTGAAAATATTTCAACATTGACATCGGTCCGGATTATGGACCCGGATTTATGCCCCCGCTATGTTGCCAGGATGATCAAGAACATCAAGATAGGGCCGAGTCCTGCCTGGCTGCGCATGCGTCTGGAATCTATAGGGCTTCGAGCTATCAATAATATCGTCGACATTACAAACTTCGTCATGATGGAAATGGGGCAGCCTTTGCATGCCTTTGATTTCCGTTATCTGGAAGAAGGTCGCATTGTGGTGCGCCGAGCCGAAGAGGGGGAGCAATTCATATCTCTGGACGGCAAAACAAGGACGTTGTGTTCAGATACGCTGATGATCTGCGATGGAATCAAGCCGGTTGCGGTTGCCGGTGTTATGGGTGGACTTAACTCGGAGGTCCAGGATGATACGGATACCGTGCTTCTGGAGAGTGCTTATTTTAATCCATCTTCGATTCGCCGTACGTCCAAGCGTTTGGGAATGGGGACGGATGCGGCATACCGCTTCGAGAGAGGAATAGATCCCGAAGGACTGTTGAGGGCCGCAGACCGTGCAGCGCAATTGATGGCTGAGTTATCCGGTGGAGAGGTAGTAAACGGGTATATTGATGAATATCCTCTGAAAATCGAGCAGGCCGGCAATATCATCCTGCGTACCGAACGTGTAAAGGCCATGCTGGGTGCTTCTGTAAAGACGGACGAGATAAGAAAAATCCTCTCTTCCCTGGGGATGAATATAGAAGAAAGAGAATTCGGCTTTTCGGTCACGCCGCCTTCGTACAGGGTCGATATCGCAATTGAGACGGATCTGATAGAGGAGATCGCCCGCCTGCACGGATACGAGCGAATACCAGAATCACTCCCCGAAATTAAAATCCAACCCGATCAGGAAGTCAGAAAACGTGCCCTCGATTTTTCCAGGGATGTTCTTACCTCTGATGGTTATACGGAAGTTATTAATTACAGCTTCACATCTCCTGTTTCTGCCGAAGTATTAATGCTGGCCGATAGTGATGAGCGCAGAAATTTCGTCCACATATTAAATCCCTTAACAGAAGATCAATCTATAATGAGGACTACCCTCATCTATGGTCTTCTGCAAAATCTGCAAAAGAACCTGAATGTAGGTAATACCAATGTTCGAATTTTTGAGAAAGGGCGAGTTTTTATAGGTAAGGGCACGAACGTGCTTCCTCTGGAAAAGGAAAAAATCTGTGGATTGATTTCCGGAACGAGATATGAAAGCCTCTGGGCCGGTAAAGGAGAATCGGTTGATTTTTATGATGTGAAGGGTGCAGTCGAGAAGCTCTTTGAAATACTGAGAACGGCTGGAGTTTCCTATATCGCATCGAGCAGCGAACCATTTTTGCATCCGGGAAGAGCATGCAAATTGGTCAGGAAAGATGAACCTGTCGGCTTTATAGGTGAAATTCATCCTGATGTACTGATGAAGCTGGATATCAAAGCGAAGGCGCTCGTCTTTGAAATTGATTTCGATTCGCTTATCAGCGATTTTCAGGAAAAACTTTCATTTAAAGAGATTCCCCGTTTCCCGCCGAGTTTCCGGGACGCATCTTTTCTGGTAAACAGAGATCTGGAAGCCGAACAGATTATTAACTTAGCTGGGGTTGATCATCAAGAATTACTTGAAAAAATAGAAATATTTGATGTATATATGGGCAAAAATATTCCTGAGAATGCAAAGAGTATTGCATTGAGATTCACATATCGATCTCCGGAAAAGACTTTAACGGACGATGACGTTAATCCGATCCATACGAACTTGGTCAAGAAGATAGCCGATGCAACCGGTGCAAAGATCAGGGGTGAATCATAAAAGACATGTCCGGAAATTTAGGAGGAATGCATGACAAAGATTGATATCATTCAGAACGTATATGACAAGCTCGGTCTTTCTAAAAAAGATTCCGCTAAAATTGTTGAATCCGTATTTTCTATTATGAAAGAAAATCTTGCCAACGGCGAAAAGATTAAAATTTCCGGATTCGGCAATTTTGTCGTCAAGGATAAAAAATCCAGAAGAGGAAGAAATCCGCAGACAGGATCCGAGATCGAAATTTCTGAACGAAGAGTTCTTTCCTTCAAATCAAGCCAGGTACTGCGAAAAGCACTGAATGGTAGGGAAGTCTAGGTCTTAAGATTAATTTTGACCTCTCTTCGTATTCCAAATAGATTGGAGAAGGTCGATTGTGGACGTAACCATTCCCGATAAGGCTTACTTTAGAATCGGCGAAGTGAGCGTGATACTTGGAGTCGAGACATACGTAATCAGATACTGGGAATCCGAGTTCAAAAGTATCAGACCGGTTCGAACGGGTTCAGATCAGCGCCGGTATCGAAAAAAAGATGTTGAAAATCTGCTACTCATTAAGAATCTCCTTTACAAAGAGGGGTTCACAATAGCAGGCGCCAGAAAAAGATTACAGGAACTCAAAAGGGAATCCAATGCTGCTCCGGAATCCGGGAAATGCCTATCAAGCGAATATGAGACACTGATTGATATCAAAAAAGGGTTGCAGGAATTGAAAGAAATCATTGGCTGATAGCCAATGTATAAGGAACCGGCAGGGATAACGTGCCGGTTTTTTTTGCGCAGAAAATTTCTTCTCTTTATATTTTATCTCAAAGTATTGAGCTTATCAGCTGCACGCGTACACCCCTCTCTCCGATAGCCCCTTAAAACTGCCTTTCCCCTTTAAGCCGGATCAGACAAGATCCTTTTAGGCTTTACGCTATTTTTCTTAAAACATTCTTGATGTGGATGAGCTTGCAGAATAATAGATATAATGATATAAAGCACTGCGTTTTCTTTCCGGATTCTATAGATTTGTCTCGATCTTTATGAATATTCATTTAGTTGTTTGGTCTGGAATTCCTGATTCAAATCCCAGATAAGAATCGTTCCGGATGAAAAAATTTTTATCTTGCCCGCTGGTATCATGTGCAGCAGGATGCGGGATTTGCTTGCGATAGTTCAAGTATATCATGCGTTTATTTATGAATGGAGGACAGGTAGCGATGCCGGTCGGATACTCCTGTCCAGGCAGTCGGTCCGAAAAAAAGGAGCAGGGTGAATCTGTATGGAATTAATTGATAAAACCATCCGTGAATTTAGAAGTTTTATCGATGGCTTGCCGGTAAAGAGAATTGAAATGCCTGTCCGGCCTTGGCCGGAAGGAGGCCCAAGAAACATTGTACTGGCGGGGGATGTTGGTCTGGAATTGGGAAATCCGGAAAATGATTCTATAGCCAATATTCTTTGGACAGATGATCTCAGTCTCGTTAAAGATGAATCCATGACGTTGATAGGTCCCGATTTCCCCGAGAGTGCGGGAAAACGCTTGCCTTTTGGAAAAATCGTGCTGGTCGGAGTCGAGGGTTTCAATGAGGATAACACGTATGATCGTTGTTCGGAATTGGATCTCCTCCGTTACGACATCGACCTTGAGGGATTTATGCTCAGGGCGGTGTCACAATACCAGAGAGAATGGTGCCGGATCAGCAAGACAGCGCTCAATGAAGGCTTCTCAGCGGGGCATCTGGGCTCTGTGCTAATGAAAATGTTGAAAAAGACACCTTATGTCCGCTCTGCCGAGATCGTATTTCTAACATCTTCTCAGGATTATATTCAAAAGCTTCGTGATATTGTTAATCCGGCAGTTCGAGTTGTCGCTGCAATGAACAAAATGGCGAATGAATTGGAACTTGACTGTGAGGAGTGCGAATTCGAGGATGTCTGTGATGAAGCGGATGAAATGAAGGAAATGAGGGAACGCGCCAAGGTAAAGATTGCGGAAAAAAAGGAGAAAGCAAGTGAGTAATGCAACGATTATAGCCGTTTGCGGCAAAGGCGGAGTTGGAAAGACATCCTTCTCGGCAATGATGGTGAGGCAACTGGCAGCCCAAAATAACAGAAAAATTTTGGCGATTGATGCGGACCCGGCTGTTGGACTGGCTACAGCTCTTGGAATGCAGGTCCATAAGACAGTAGATGATATCCGGCAGGATATTATAAAACGAATTCAGAAGGGTGAGGCCAAGGCGGGTGTCGAGATGTCCAAACAGATGGATTACGAGATCTTCGAAGCTCTGGAGCAAAAAGATGGTGTTGCCCTGCTGGCCATTGGCCGTCCTGAAGATGAAGGTTGTTTCTGTAAAGTAAATAACTTGCTCAAGGATATCATTCATGATCTTGCTGAAAAATTTGATATCGTTTTGATAGACGGGGAGGCCGGTATTGAGCAGATCAATCGCAGGGTTATGAAAAAGGTTGATCATCTGATCCTTGTATCGGATACTTCGGCCAAGGCGGTTAATGTCACCTCTACTATTGCTCACGTTGCAAATGATAAAAAAGCGGTGGATTTCAAGAGCATGGGGCTGGTTCTGAATCGTGTCCGGAGCGAGAGCGAAGTTGAAGATATTAAGAAAAGGACGAAACTCGAAGTCTACGGCTGGATGAAGGACGATGATATGATTCGGGATTATGATTTTCGCGGACAACCACTGACTACGATGCCCGAAACATCGGCCAATCTGAAGGTCGTTACGTCAATTCTCGACCGAATGCATATCGAATCCTAAACAATTTTGAAGTCGATACGGCCTGCAGTTTACGTTTCTATCGTTTGAGATTTTCTCAAAATGTATTAAAAAAGCCAAAATTGGTTTTAATAGTCCGCGCCATCTTTTTGAGGCGCGGATTTTTTTTATTCAGTAAATCCAGGCAGATTTATGCTCCATCCTTTACCTCTGCTTAGAAACTCATTCGCAACCAGCAGATTTTCTGTAATCAGGCATTGCAAAGTGCTCCAAGCTGTCGTTGGGAAAATAATTTTGCGGATGACATCCTTTTCTATTGTTACGTCACCTGCACCTAGTGTCTCTGAATAAAAGTTTTTTACGAACGCCCTATCAATAAAGATCGAAATCTAACAAATCGGAGCCGTTCCGGAAGGGCTCCTACAAAAGGCGCCTATATCAGGGCAGTTAACATCCAGAAAATATTAGTGTCTATTAGTCATAAAAGGTAATAAAAGGTAATTAATGGTAATAATTTGTCTTGACATTATGTCGCGCCTGACATAGGTAAGATCTCTCTTAAAACGCTCTGTCTCGATTTCAAGCTCACATTGCAAAGGTTATGTAGGAAATGTTTTTTCCGGATATCGATTATGTTTTTTTCGGCGCCATCCTGGTTTTGCTCTGTTCGGCTGCCGCTCATTTTTTCCATTTTGAAAAGACTCGATTCATTCTCTTTTTTTTCGGCTTTGTGCTCCTGACATTATTCATGATATATCGGAGCACCTTTCTCGGTATTTTCATTTCCTTCAATTTTCTGGAAACAAACTTTTTTCTTCCCTGGTGTATTTCTCTTCTTGCCTTGGTTGGGTCTCTTTCCTCTAGAGATCACTCACTATGGGAGTCCCTAATATTTCCGGTCTGTCTTCTTTTGCTGTTTGCGGTCCCCTTACCGAGGGGTGTTTTGCCTCCTTCCGTTAAAGGCGAAACCATCTTTGTTTCCCTGTTTTTCTTTTCGGAAATTTTGGCCCTGACCTGTTTCATATCTGGAGGTTGGCTGGCCATGATGAATTTATTCAAGAGGAACGAATCTTTTCAATTTCATTCCTTCATTTTCTGGGGATTCCTTCTGTACAGCATTGCCCAGGTCACAGGTGCTTGCTGGTCATACCTGGGGTGGTCCATCCCATTCCATTGGAATGGCAGGCATCTTCAATCTGCTGCTATCTGGTGCTTTTACGGGGCCCTCGCTCATTGGAAATTTATGCCTCGGGGGAGTCGAAAACAGGAAGCAGCACTCGCGATTGCTGGAGCGGTCATCATCATTGTCTTCAGTCTGTTGGGTCAGATCAATGAAAGCGGTATGCCACGTCTGGAGGTGCACTGATGCTAAGAGGGATGTGGTGTGCCTGCGGTAACATGAAAATAAATGTTCTATTGCTCCTCCTTCTTTCATTTGTTCTGGCGATCGGTTCATTCTATGCATCTTCCAACTCAAGAATTTTCACGCCTCTCAATCATATGCTCCTCCAGAGCTGGACACCTACTCTGGGAACCACTCACCCGGAACTAACATGGTGGGTGGCAGTAGCCATTATTCTCACCACTGTACTCGGATTGAATACAGTGGTTTGTGCTGTTCAGAGCCTTTCCCTTTGGTTTCCGCAATTGCTGAAATCGAAAGACAGGAGGATTTTCTATACGAAAATTCTGCCTGCCGCTGTTCATCTGTGTTTTCTTGTAATGCTCGGCGGGCATTTATACAGCATGACTGCCAGTTATGACCAGGTTATCCAAGCCCGGCCGGGAATTCTCTCCCATAGCCTTCCGGGAGGAGCGAAGCTTACCCGCATCGATTCTGCGTGCGAACGCTTTCATTATTCCAAAATTGCCAACGGCGCGATTCGTAACTGTTCCCTGAATCTTGAAATCGAGCGCCCGCAAGGACATAAAAATATTAAGCTGGCTTACTACCATCCGGTTTCCTGGAATGGATATACATTACATCTGGATGTGTCCTCTCAACCAGACCAGGGAAGGCCTTTCCGGATCTATGTCCGCAAAGATCCGGGAATACCCGTTATCCTGATTGGATTCACATTGCTGGTGATTCTGACATTTTGGTTGCGATGGGGACAGATCCGTTTTCGAGGAGGTCAAAGATGAAGAACAAAACGATCCTGCAATATTTGATTTCATTTGTTTTGGCGCTGCTGTCATTTTTTTCAGTAGTCACAACGTCACTTGCTCAGCCATCGATTGTTATTTCCGGTGCGGTAAAACAAACCATAACCTTGGCCATCGAGGATTTGAACCGGATGCAGTCCTTATCCGTCCGGCTCAATGAAGTCAAAGCAGACGGCAATTACGAAGGTGTTTTCAAGTATACCGGTGTGCCGCTGCGTTCGATTCTGGAAATGGCCGTAATAGAAAAAAAGAAAGATGCTGCATTTAACAAGTTCAACGACCTGGCGATTGTTGTGAAGAGCAGGTGGGGAGGAACAAGTATCCTTTCCTGGGGAGAGGTCTTTTACCGCAATCCCGGCGAATTCATCATTGCCCTTTCGGCCACTCCGATCAACGCCCATCACGACTGCAATTCCTGCCATTTCAATCCGGAACTGTATGAGAGCAGGCTTGCCAAGCTCAGCCGGCCGATCGGATTCCCCAGGCTTATTGCAACCGGGGATTTTTATACGGATCGCTCTCTGGAAGGGGTGGACAGAATTGAGATTATAGACCTGAAACCTGCTGCAGCCAAAGCCAAGACGGGGAAGGCACTATTTTCACCCTCCTTCAATATATGCACAGGAGGCAAAACTATAGGCGCAGGAATCAATGATCTTTCCACTTACCCGCACGAGAAAGTAGTAACGACTGGTGTCGGAGACGGAATTGGTTATCACGGCCTCAAATCCTTTTCCGGCGTCCCTCTGACGCTGCTTCTGGAGAAGGCGGGGGTTGAAACGGATCCAAAGACAGTGTTTCTGGTGACCTCTCCGGATGGTTATCGTTCCACCTTATCATATGGGGAATTGTTCTACACATTGCAGGGACGGCGGATTCTAATCGCCGATGGTGTAGGCAATTTCACCCTCCGGAAGGATGGACGCTTTATCATGGTAGTGCCAGACGATCAGGCTGCCGACCGCTGGGTCAAGGCTGTCGAAGGGATTGAAATTCTGCGAGTCAAATGAGGGAAAAAGGAGGAGGAAAATGAGTTTGAAGGAAAGGAAGATGCGGATGCAGTGGGGAATTGTCCTGCTCGCAATGATCTGCTGCCTTGCCGGATGGTCCGGTATTGGCTTTGCAGCCCAGGAAGCAGCGCAGGAAAAGGGTTACCAGACTTATGATCTTGGTGAGGTGATGGTCAAAGGCGATAAGGTTCAGCAAAAACAGGTAGCGATCGTCAATGAGGTGACCGCCGAGCAGATTCAGGCGACAAACAGCAAGACCGTAGCAGAGGCATTGAGTTATGCACCGGGTCTTGTTGTGACTACAGGCCGCAAAAACGAGCCGAATGTCAGTTTCCACGGTTTTGATCAAAAGCGAATCCAGGTTCTAATCGATGGTGCTCCATACTATGAAGCAAATTATGGGAAGCTCGATCTGAACCAGATCCCGACCGACAATATCGCCAAAATCGAGATTATAAAAGGAAACGCTTCGGTCCTCTATGGTTCTGGTGCCTTGGGAGGTGTCATCAATATTATTACAAAAAAAGCGACTACGAAACCCTTTACCAGCCTCAGACTGGAAGCCGGGGATCGCGACTCTCAGCTGCTTTCATTAACGAATGGTATGAAGAAGGGGATCTTCAGTTATTGGTTTAACTATTCCTATCGCAAGACAGATGGATGGAATGTCTCCCATGCCTTCGATCCCAAAACCGGTTCGATTACCTACAGAGGTGGAAATCCTCTGAGTTTACCGACGACTGGAATCTTTGAAGACGGTGGATTACGTGATCACTCAGATGTTAAAGCCAATGATGTCTGGCTGAAATTCGGTATCGAACCGAGCAATGGGGGGGAGTATTTTGTCAATCTCCATTACCTCAATATGGAAAAAGGAGTTCCCGCTAATATATACAGTAACTCGGTCATGAATTACACTTCATCAACTTCCGGTTTCAGCCAGTTTGCCCAGATTCCCCTTTATGAAGATTGGGGAATTGATCTGGACGGCAAACAGAAGGTGGCCGATCCCCTCACCCTGAAGATGAAGCTTTTTTATCACAATCATAGGGATGATTATGAATCTTTCAGGGAACCGGAGCATTCGACTTTACTCACGACCAGCCGTTATAAAGATTATGTGGCGGGCGGATCTCTTCTGGCTGATTACAAAGCAGCTAACTGGGATACTGTCCGGATGTCATTCCATTATAAGAGCGACTCTCATAAGGAACGAGCCGCAGAATCTGTGCCGTTCTCGAAATCCCTTGACTGGACAGGGTCTGTCGGTTTGGAAAACGAATTTACCATGGTGAAAAACCTCTCGATCATAGCAGGGGTTAGCTATGACTGGTTTGATGTTGAAACCGCCCCGACAGGAGAAAATACGACCAATGATGGTACGTTTAATCCCATGATCGGTTTCAATTATGCCATTGCTGATGCGACCAAGATCTTCGGTTCGATCGGGAAAAAGACCCGTTTCCCGAGTTTAAGTGAGTTATATTCCGGGAATTCAGGGAACGACTCTCTTTCAGCTGAGAAAAGCATCAATTACATACTGGGACTTTCCCAAATTTTTGGTAGCTGGGGTCGGGGAGAGGTTTCTCTCTTTTTCCATGATATCTCAGACCGGATTTCGAGAGATAATCCGTTCAATTCGCTTAGCATCTATCAGAATTTTGCAAAAACAGAAGTGTACGGATTTGAAGTTGGCGGCGAGGTCTATCCCATGGACGATCTGAAAGTTTATGCTGATTATACTTTCAATTATGCCCAGGACCGGAGCGATGGTCGCCTTACCAATGATGTGACCAACGTACCAAAACACAAAGCGGATCTCGGTATCGAGTATCGTGTTCCCGTTGTGAAGACGGTTCTCGATCTGAACGGGACTTATATCGGTAGAACATTCAGCCAATTGCCGACTAATACGAGCGCCACCAATCGAACACTACCAATTTTAAGAACGAGCGATTACTTCCTTGTCGATGGCAAGATTACCCAGCCCTTCCTGAAGTATTTTGAAGCGTATGTCTCTGTAAAGAATATCTTTGATAAAGATTACGAACCGGAATACGGATTCCCCGCAGCCGGCAGGATGTTCTGGGTTGGCTTGACGGCAAAGTATTAAACTGGTAAAGGTACAAAGCCGGTCGGTTCTTTTGACCGGAAAATGAGATCAGGTCTTTTCGGGTCTTCCTCCTCCCGGCGAGGGGGAAGACCCATTTTCGTAAAAAAAATCTGAATCACTGAGGAAGAAATTTTATGGGTTGGATTCAATACGCCATCGACTACGGGATCATCGGTCTACTGTCGGCAATGAGTATTTTCGCCGTTGCCATTGCGATCGAAAGGCATCTTTTTTATCGGCAGATCAATCCGAAGGACTTTTCGGACAAAACAAGCCTCGAACTCGTTTTGACCAGGAAACTGCACCTGATTGCGACCATTGGAAGCAATGCACCGTACATTGGCCTCCTGGGGACCGTCATGGGGATCATGGTGACTTTTTATATGATCGGCAAGGAAGGATTCATGGACACCAGCAAGATCATGGTGGGGCTGGCTATGGCGCTGAAGGCCACGGCAATCGGCCTGCT
Source organism: Syntrophaceae bacterium UBA4778 (assembly GCA_002403175.1). Next base: position 13,803 of record DHHG01000121.1, read on the forward strand.
GGTCGCAATTCCTTCGATTATTCTCTACAACCTGCTTTTACGCAAAGTCCGGGTCATCATGGCACATTGGGAGATCGAACATGATCGAAAAAGAATTTAACGGCATCAATGTCATTCCGCTGGTCGATGTCATGCTGGTTCTGCTGACGATTGTATTGACCACATCATCCTTTATCGCAGCAGGCATGATTCCCGTTGAGCTGCCCACTGCGAGTAGCAGTAGTCGTGAGGCTTTTAAGACACAGGTGATCGAGATCGACCGCAATGGTCAGATCTATCTCAATTCCAATCCTTTATCGCTCCGCGAACTCTCCGGTGCAGTTAATCGTCTGGACCGAAACGTCCCGGTTCTGATTCGCGCGGACCGGACCCTTCCGTTGCAGGGATTTGTCGATGTGCTGGATCTGGTCAAGAATATGGGATTCCAGAAAGTCAGCCTTTGTACCGAGAATCGAAAATGAAGCGACATGGAAGTGCTTTTAGCTTATCTCTGGCGATCCATGCCATTCTGTTCCTGATCATCTTTGGCGCGGGCACCTATCTTTCCGCAGCGAATAAACCCATTCCCATCACCTTTGATCTTGGCGATTCAGGCTATCTGAAAGATGAAATGGCGGCGCCTGCCAAGGCACAGTCAAAAAGTACTTCACAGAAAAAGAAAGAAATAAAACCGGAAGAGAAGCAGGTAATAGAATCGGTCCGAAAAGTGGAACCCATACCCACCCCTCTGCCTGTTCAAACTGTTGCCGTGCAGGAGATGCCGTCAGCCGTCGCCATGAATGTGCCATCCGGTAAAGCTCCTTCTGATTCAGCGCCGAAAGAAGGTCTTTCCACCAGCGGATCGGCCGGAAATGCCGGCGTGGTCGGCGGACATGGGGAGGGGGCTGGCGAACAGGGGAGAAACCGCTATCTGAAAGAGCACTTGGATTATATCCGCGATCGCATTATGGGAAATCTTGAATATCCGGAAAGGGCCAGAAGGATGAACTGGGAAGGAAAGGTTTTCATCTCTTTCGTCATAAATACTGATGGCCGTGTCGAGTCCGTTTTGGTCCTTCGTAGTTCCGGTTATTCTGTTCTGGACAGAAGCGCTGTCGATGCCGTAAAGCGGTCTGTTCCCTTTCCGAAACCTCCGTATGCATCCCAAATAAGATTCCCCATCACTTTCAATTTGAATTAATTATATCGCATTGAGGATGTTTTTCAGGAGATTCCACGTCTATTGGAATGGTTTCCGGCAGCTCAGGTTACAACCAGCGGGCGCATCATGCCATGCTCTCCGCGCTCCGGTATTTGACAATGCCAAACGTATTCATTACCGCCGGTCCTCGGGCTCGGTGGAACAGGAATAGATGTTTTCCCGTCAGCCTTCAGAATCGGCGGAATATCGAATTTCATGATAACCCGAGTCACTTCTCCCGGATGCATTTTGACCGTATCCTTCCATCCGAGTTCATAGGCCTCGGGAGGACGCGCAGGTCCAGTGGGTGAAAATGTGCCACCCATATAGGATGCTGCATTGAAGGGATAGCGATCGAGTAGCTGCACGTTCACAAGGTGAAAATGAACAGGATGGGTTTCGCCGGTTAGATTGCCAATTTCCCAGATCTCAATGTCGCCTGCTGAAGGATTCTCGGTGGTCGTATCGAGGCAGTTTCTCCCCAATTTCCCCGACGCATCGGGCTGATCCGTCCCGAGTAACCGGTTCAGTCTTCCATAGGAATCGAAGCGCTCAGAAATAGTCAATCTGCGCACGGTTGCTCCGGGTGGAATATCCCAGCTTCCGTTTATAATGTTCATAACGGGTACAAGAAAGGGATCAACTCCCGGTTTCCAGTTACCAGGCGCCGCAAGTGTAACGGGCATTATTTTCCCTTTGGCCGCGACCACGTCGAATTTCATCAAAATTCTCGTGTCCGGGCCGAATCCCGGCCGCTTGGGTCCGACCGGATTATCCGGATTACTGAAGTAATAATCATTGCGCGGGTCGGGAGCGGGGAAGGGGGCAGGCGCATCGTTGTAGAGAATATAACTGTTACCGGAAAGGCCTGAGAAATCAACAATCACATCCCAGCGCTCAGAGCAACCCGTTACAAGACTTCCGAGAAGGGTGGCGGGATTGAAAGGTTTTCCGGACGGGACGATAACCGGTTTTGAAAGGAATCCCCCTTCTGTTCCGAGGACAAGCCAGTTTGGCCCGGGCGCGTTGAGTGCCTGTCCATCTACATAGGTTATGCCGTCATCGGTATTGGAGTCGGCCTTTAGCAACTGGAGATTCAGGAATCGTGCGTTGCAGGCGTTCAGGATTCGAAAGCGGTACGGTCTGGCCTGTACATCTATTTTGGGATAGACGGTTCCGTTCACCAGCATCGTATCGCCGAACATTTCAGGAATGACGGATGGATCTGGTACTCTGTCAGCTTTTCCGAGAAGTCTCCAGCGTTTTTCATCATAAGTATGTGGATACCATAAGCTTCCCGGTGCGGTCGGGAAGCCCTTCTGTACCCAGCCCCGATCTTGTCTGTCGATATTGGTCGCGATGAATATTTTGTCCTGAATGACAATCGGAACTTCGAATCCGCCGTTCTCCATGAAATCAGGCAATCCATAATTCCTCATTTCCGCTTCTGCTGAATCCCTGATGAAATAACAAGTTGCCATGCCGGAATAAGTATTGAGTCGGGCCATACCCCAGGAATGGTCGCCAAGCCAGAGCAGGCGGGCACTTTGATTATTCGGATAATAGTATTCAGCGGCATTGGAAGCAGCACCCGGATTCAGAACCTGATTATTAACGAAACTCAAACCATATCTGCCTTCGGGATCCCACCAGCCAAAGGGCACGCCATCACTGATCCAGGGTACAGCACCACCATGAAGGTGCACGGAAATACGATTCACAGTGGGATTTTCACCCATTATGGTAGTGTCTACCGGGAGAATGGTCTCAGGTGGAAGGTTATTGCGAAACGTGATCTGGATCGGTGACCCTTTCCGTGCAAACAGGATGCCTCCCAGGTGAGCAGGTTTCGGAAGGCCCCTGATGCCGAACGCTCTATAAGGGTTAAATCCCCGAAGAGTAGTAGAATCGGGTCCAAAGAACGGATGAAGGTCATCTGTGAATTGCTGAACGGCGATTGTGTAATGGGTCACTCCCGTCACCGGAGCTGGACTGCTATCCGGAACGGCAATTGGTATTTGGCCGGGCCCGGCTCTTCTTAAGATGGTTTCAAACTTTTTCAATCCGGTACTTTGATAATATATGGTGTGTTCTTTTAGACCGAGCTCGGGAAGGAGAATCATGCCGGCACACAGGATGGTGGTCCCTTTAAGGAATTGTCTCCGTGTAGATTTGATATCCATTTGTTTCCCGAAAGACACCAGTTTCTTCTGAATTCGTGGCCTGTGGACTGCAAGCGGAAATGTCGATGCGAATTTCTGTGGGGCAAGGGATAGACTCGGATCCGTTTTAAAAGGTTGTAGCAGAACCATAATTAGCATTAGGTCAAGATATCGGAAATCGGTAGGCATCCTGATTATTATATTGATTTCTGGTTGTTGTTTCTAAGATGAATTTCCAGGCGATCTAAGAACGAAATCCGGATTACTTTAATCAGAAGGATATATCTCAGTCTAAAGTTCAGAGCGGGTAATCAGAGGAGCCATAAAAATTTAGTTGACAAATATGGGGGTAAACTAATAAAAGGAGTGAATATTCATTCCGCTTAATAGAGGGAGTAAATTGAAACAGTCTGTAAAACGCGAAGACATTCTGAATGCCGCCTTGGTTCTTATTGCAGAGCATGGATTTCATGGGGCGCCTATGGCTGCGGTTGCCGAGAAAGCGGGTGTCGGTATCGGAACCATTTACCGCTATTTCGAAACCAAGGATGTCCTCATAAACGAATTGAACGAAGAACTTGAAGCGAAGATAATGGATTTTCTGAAGAAGGATTATCCGACAGATAAGCCTGTTCGGGAGAGATTTCTTCACTTTGCCCAATCACTGCTCCGATACTTTATCTCACATCCTCTTTATTTTCGTTTTATTGAGCAATACTTTAATTCTCCTTACGGGACTTCGAAGCGTAGGGATAAGATAATGGGCCAATACAGTTCAGAGGATATCGTCAGGGTCCTCTTTGAGGATGGAATAGCCGAACACGCCATGAAGGGTTTACCTGTTTTTGCTCTGGTCTCACTGTCATGCGCTCCCTTAATAGGCGTGGCTCGGGATCATATCCTGGGTTTGATCGTTCTGGACGATAATTTAATCCAGCAAATCACTGTAGCTTGTTGGGATGCAATTAAGAGGTAATCGCGTTCTTTTTTAAGCTGAAAAGGAATGAACATTCATTCACTATTTATGCGCTGCCGTTCAAAATAAAATGTCATCAGAGGTGTAGCATGCAAATCAGTTACAGGGCCAGGCAGATAGCCTTTTTAATTTTTCTTGCAGGTAGTCTGATCCTGGCCGGTTGCGGACAACAAAAAACTCAGGCCGGTCCTCCTCAGAAGAATACGCCGGAAGTGGCGATCATGGTCGTCCAGCCTCAAAAAATGACAATGACAACCGAATTGTCCGGAAGGACATCCGCTTATCTTGTCGCAGAGGTGCGACCGCAGGTAAACGGAATCATTCAGAAGCGCTTGTTCACGGAAGGAGCGGATGTTAAGGAGGGGCAGGCTCTGTTTCAAATCGATCCTGCACCCTTCAAGGCGGCGCTGGACAATGCCAATGCCGCCCTCAGCAGGTCAGAGGCCAATCTGCAGGCCATCAAATCGAAAACGGAAAGGCTGCGGGAATTGTTGGTCGAGAAGGCCGTCAGCCAGCAGGATTATGATGACGCGGCTGCCGTTCTGAAGCATACGGAGGCGGATATCCAGTATTGGAAAGCAATGGTGGAATCTGCTCGCATTAATCTAAAATACACCTCGGTGACTGCACCCATCTCGGGCCGCATCGGAAGATCTAACGTTACTCAGGGGGCGTTGGTAACCGCCCATCAACCAGTGCCGCTTTCCACCGTACAAAAACTTGATCCGATGTATGTAGACGTGCCCCAATCTACAACAGATGTATTGAGGTTGAGGAACCGTCTGGAGAAGGGGAACCTCGATCACAATGGAAAGGTAAACGACAAGGTCCGTCTTATTCTGGAAGACAATACCCATTATCCTTTGGAAGGAGCGCTTCAGTTCCGTGATGTTTCTGTTGACCCGACGACCGGATCCGTCATCCTGCGCATTGTTTTCCCAAATTCAAAAGGGATTCTGCTGCCGGGCATGTTTGTCCGGGCCATAGTGGAAGAGGGTGTTAATAAGCAGGCGATCCTGATTCCTCAGCAGTCTGTTTCACGTAACCCGAAGGGTGATGCTTTTGCGCTGATTGTCGACAAAATGGGAAATGTGCAGCAACGAATGCTGAGTCTTGATCGGGCTATAGGCGATAAGTGGTTGGTTGTTTCGGGAGTTACCCCGGGAGATCGGGTTATCGTAGAGGGAATTCAAATGGTAAAACCGGGTGATTCTGTAAGGGCCGTTCCATTTGCAGTTAATGAGAAAAGACAGCCCGAGAGCAAAACAACTGTTCCGGCAGGGGCTCAAAATCACGGAGGCAAATGATGCTGTCGCGTTTTTTTCTGGATCGTCCTGTTTTTGCATGGGTCATCGCAATCATATTAATGGTAGCGGGATGCCTCGCTATTTATAATTTGCCCATATCACAATATCCGCCTATCGCTCCCCCCTCGATTGCCATCACTGCATTTTATCCGGGGGCTTCGGCAGAAACTGTTGAAAACAGTGTGACGCAGATTATCGAACAGAAGATGACCGGTTTCGATAAAATGCTTTATCTATCCGCTACTAGTGATTCGGCTGGTGCGAGCCGAATCGAGTTGACTTTTGCCCCGGGGACAGACCCGGATCTGGCCTGGGCTCAGGTTCAGAACAAACTTCAGCTTGCGATGGCCAGTCTTCCCCAAGTCGTGCAGCAACAGGGTGTGAAGGTCAGTAAGAGCACCCGCAATTACCTGATGGTGGTTGGCCTGGTCTCGGAAGACGGGAGTATGGATGGAAACGATCTGCGGGACTATGCCCAATCCAATCTGGAAAAGGTCCTTTCCAGGGTCCCCGGAGTCGGCGAGGTGGAAGTCTTTGGAAGTCAGTATTCCATGCGCATCTGGATCAATCCGGATAAATTGACGGATTATCAACTGACGATTCAGGATGTTGTTTTGGCCCTTCGGGCATATAACGTGGAGATTTCTGCCGGCCAATTTGGCGGAGCTCCTGCTGTGAAAGGGCAGCGCCTGAACGCTTCCATTATTGTCCAGAGTCTACTGAAATCTCCCGAGGAATTCGCTGCAATTCCCATTCGAACAAATCCTGACGGCTCCATTTTGCGAGTCAAGGATGTTGGTCGAACCGAGCTCGGCACGGAATCTTACGATGTCGAGGCATTTCACAACGGAATGCCGTCAGCAGCACTCGCATTGCGACAGGCAGCTGGAGCCAACGCACTGGAGACGGCCGACAATGTCAAAAATAAAATGAAAGAGATGAGCCGCTTCTTTCCTCCCGGAATGAAGGTGGTATATCCTTACGATACGACCCCCTTTGTGCGTGTAGCCATTCATGAGGTGGTCAAGACACTGTTCGAGGCCATCATACTCGTATTTCTGGTAATGTATCTGTTCATGGGAAATATTCGGGCAACCCTGATCCCCACCATTGCAGTTCCGGTTGTTATTCTGGGGACCTTTGCCATACTTGGAATTCTGGGTTTCTCTATCAATATGCTTACTATGTTTGCCATGGTATTGGCGATCGGCTTGCTGGTCGATGATGCCATTGTTGTTGTGGAGAATGTGGAACGGATCATGAGCGAGGAGGGGCTTCCTCCTTTGGAGGCAACACGAAAATCCATGGACCAGATCACCAGCGCCCTGATCGGTATCGGGCTGGTCCTCTCGGCCGTTTTCGGTCCGATGGCCTTCTTTGCAGGTTCCACTGGCGTTATCTATCGCCAGTTCTCGGTTACCATTATCGCATCCATGTTGTTGTCGGTGGTAGTCGCCCTGGTATTGACGCCCGTTCTTTGCGCGTCCTTTCTCCGACCGGTAGCCAAAGGACACGAGCCGGCGGAAAATGCCGTTTTTTTCCTGCGCCCATTTTTCCAGTGGTTTGATCGTTCCTTCTTTCGCACCAGGGATTTATATTTGCGGGTGGTTCATCATTCCCTAACCCGGAAATTGCGATATATCGTAGCGTTTGCCGCGATTGTCCTTGTTATGGGATTTCTGTTCCTTCGCATGCCGACGGCCTATCTACCGGACGAAGATCAGGGAATCCTTCTGGTCCAGGCCATGCTTCCGGCGAACGCCACTCTGGAACAATCCAAAATGGTTATGGATCGGGTGAAGACACACTTTCTGAATAAAGAAAAGGAAGCGGTCGAATCCGTCATGACTGTTTCAGGTATCAGTTTTTCAGGTCGCGGTCAGAACTCCGGCCTGGCATTTGTAAAACTAAGGGATTGGGATCTCCGCGATAGACCGGATCTGAAAGTTACGGCTGTGGCCGGCAGAGCCATGGGAGAATTTTCTAAGTTCCGTAATGCGATGGTATTTGCCTTCCCCCCTCCTGCTGTTATTGAACTAGGTATGGCCAAGGGTTTTGATCTTCAATTGCTGGATCGAGGCGGTCTGGGGCATACAGAATTGATGGCTGCCCGTAACCAACTACTTGGCATGGCCGCAGGTGATAAAGTATTAACCAAAGTTCGACCGAACGGACTTGAAGATGTGCCGGAGTATCGGATCGATGTGGATTGGGAAAAGGCCGGTGCGTTGGGCGTGCCGATATCCTCTATCCATAGCACTATCTCGGCCGCTTTTGGAAGTGCATATATAAACGACTTTATCCAGGCGGGGCGGGTCAAGAGAGTTTATCTCCAGGCCGACGCCCCCTATCGCATGCTGCCGGGCGATTTGGAAAAACTGTATGTCCGCAACAATGTCGGTAGAATGGTTCCGTTTTCTTCCTTTGCCTCCGGACACTGGACCTCCGGTTCCCCAAAGCTGGAGCGATTTAACGGATTCCCGTCTATTAACATACTGGGAGAAGCTGCAGCTGGAAGGAGTTCCGGCGAAGCCATGTCTTCCATTGAAGGGTTTGTAAAGAAACTGCCGAAGGGAATCGGGTTTGATTGGAATGGTCTCTCCTATCAGGAAAGGCAGGCAGGAGCACAGACCCTGCCCTTGTATGCGTTTTCAATTTTAGTTATTTTCCTATGCCTCGCGGCTCTGTATGAAAGTTGGCCCATTCCAATTTCGATTCTGCTTGCTCTGCCTCTTGGTATCATCGGTGGCGTGATCGGTTCCTCTCTTCGGAATTTGCCGAATGATGTTTATTTTCAAATCGGTCTATTGACTACCCTGGGCCTGACGACTAAGAATGCCATTCTGATTGTCCAATTTGCCAAATCCCGCGTGGAAGAGGGGAAGGATCTCATAGAGGCTACTCTTGAAGGCGCAAAGTTAAGGTTACGTCCCATCGTGATGACTTCACTGGCTTTTGGATTTGGAGTTTTACCATTGGCAATTGCAAGCGGAGCTGGCGCAGGGGCACAAAAAGCAATCGGCACGGCGGTCCTGGGTGGAGTTGTTACATCAACCTTCCTGGTAACCATTTTTGCGCCTCTCTTTTATGTATTGATTGAGAAGACCTTAGGTAAAAACAAGCAGAATGAAAATAAGAAGGATATTACCCCATCAAAGGATCTGTAACATGCATTTAAGATTTCCATTACTGATTTTGATTTTTACTCTTCTTGCCGGGTGCACTCTTGCTCCGATTTATACCCGTCCGGCGGCACCGGTTACATCAGTCTGGCCGAGCGGATCTGCTTACTTGAGTGAGACAGCCGGGAAGGATGTTGCAAATCTCAAATGGCAGGAATTTATTCAGGATGAAAAATTACGGAATGTGATTCAGCTGGCGCTTGCCAACAGCCGGGATCTGCGCATTGCTGCTCTGAATGTCGAGCGGGCTCAAGCGCTTTACGGCATTCAGAGAGCCGAGCTTTATCCTGCCCTCAGTGTGGTTGGCAGCGGGATCAAAGAGCGTGTGCCCGCGGATCTCTCTTCAAATGGAAGTGCAATAACATCAGAACGGTACAGTGTCGATCTTGGCATCGTTTCTTGGGAAATCGATTTTTTTGGCCGAATTCGAAGTCTGGAGGATCGGGCTTTGGAAGAATTCTTCTCTTCGGATCAAGCCTACCGCAGTACGCAGATTCTGCTTGTTTCGGCAGTATCCAATGCCTGGCTGAACCTTGCGGCAGATCGGGAAAGCCTCAAGTTGGTCGAATCCACTTTTGCCACCCAGGAATATGTCTATAAGTTGATCAAGAAGCGTTACGATGTGGGAGTCGCTTCCGAGCTGGATCTCCGTCGGGCCCAGACCCAGATGGATGCTGCCAAGGGGGATATCGCACGATATATACAGATAACTGCACAAGATGAAAATGCCTTGAGGCTTCTGGTTGGCTCTGAGATACCGCAAGAATTACTTCCCGCCGGTTTGACCGGTGTTAAGGTTCCGGCCAATGTTTCTCCCGGCTTGTCTTCCGAAGTGCTTTTGCGTCGTCCCGATGTACTGGCGGCGGAGCATCAGCTCAAAGCTGCCAATGCGAACATCGGTGCAGCCCGTGCCGCATTTTTCCCTCGAATCTCGTTGACTTCAACGGTAGGAACTGCCAGTGCAGAGCTGTCCGGACTTTTCAAATCCGGACAAGGCACCTGGACTTTTGCACCTTTGCTGACGATGCCGATATTCGATGCGCGTACCTGGTCGGCATACAAGACTACCAAAGTGGAAAAGGAAATATTTGTGACGCAATATGAAAAGGCAATTCAGACAGCCTTCAGGGAAGTGGCCGATGCACTTGCAGTGCGGGGTACAATAAATCAGCAGGTTGCGGCGCAGCAGTCTCTAGTGGATGCTGCTTCGGTTACCTACCGGCTTTCCAATTCCCGTTACACAAAAGGGATCGATGGTTATCTCAGCGTTCTCGATGCGCAACGGTCGTTGTATTCAGCCCAGCAGACCCTTATTTCCCTGGAACTTGCCCGTATTGCCAATTCCGTAACGCTGTATAAAGTACTGGGTGGAGGAGTATAGGGCCTTGAACTGATCCCCTCACAGGCCCGTGTCGAAAAAGCAGACCGTCTGCATCCTATAGAAGACTGGATTTATTTTGTACCTGAACCAAACTGGGAAATTTCGGGAGACGCAGGCAGATAATTCTTTTCAGATTTGCCTGCTCCGAAAGGATAAGCAATTCAAGTAGGCGCGCCAACCGGTCAAGAGAGAGCCTGGCCGCAATTTCATCGCGGCAGAAGCTTCGGCTACAGGTGTAAAGCCGCACTGACTGCAATTGATTTTACCCCTGCTCTTCACATAGCAACCCTGTGTCATCCTGCCGTCCGGGTCGACATTGATCAAAAGATCGTCACAGCAATGCCAATTGTTATGGATCATTTCCTCCAGGCATCGTCTGGAATTGATAATCGGATAGTTTCTTTTCAGCTCCATGACTTTTTTCAGAGCCGCCCGGCGTTCGCTTTGGGAAAGAGCCAGCTCCGATTCACCTTGTCCGTACGGATAAAAAAGTTGAACGGAAATTCCTTTGATAACACTCTGCTTCTTCAGCATTTGCGCAAGTTCTTCGAGCTCCCGCCAATTCATCCGGTTTATTGTGAAATGCACCAGGACACGGGCGTTACCGGCCGAAGATATGTTGGACCATATTCGCTCAAAGGAATTGCTACGAAGCCGATTATGAGTCTCCGGCAGGCCGTCTATGCTGACCCAGATAACATCTGCCGGCACTGCCAACGGCAATATGCCATTGGTAGTGACCGTAACACAAAAAAAATGTTTTTTTGCATATTCGACTACATCCCGGAAACTGTGTTTGCCGTCTCGCCAGAGAAGAGGCTCTCCGCCTTCGAAGGTGATGATCTGTGTTCCGCGTGCTTTGAGTTCATCCAATGCGGCAATCGCGCCGTCCCACGTCATGTGGGAATGGGCTTCACCTGCACGCAGGTGAAAGGGGCAAGCGGCGCACGACAGGTTACAATGGTAGGTTATTTTAAAACTGGCGAACAGAGGTGGTTTCCGCCTTAAAATTTTCCTTTGCAGATAAAAACTCAATAAGCTGATAGCCCAGTTGGGGCGAGTCATGCAGTTATGACGAAGATCGATCATGCCTGGATTATCCAACCAAGAAAGGTATTTCGGTGTTCCGAATCAAATTTTTTGGACAGATTAGACTATCATTTGTAATAGGAAGTAATTCGGTCCATCGTTTTTCCGTTCCGGCACTTGGTATTCTCTAACTTAAAAGCAGCAGTTTGCTTTATTTGCGAGAATAATCTAGTCCGGCGGGGCATGCCGGAACGGGCCGGTGTACGATTGCCACTTATAAATTACAGAAGGTTAACAACAGACTGAAGTTTAAAAGCCATCGAGAGATCTCCGAACACTTTCAATCTTCTTGACATAAATAGGACCATGGGATTGGCGGCTTTCCTGACCATGGCTACAAAGTCGGCTGCGCTCATGGAAATTGTGCATTTTGCAGCATCGTGGCTTCCCTCTCCTATTTCGCCCGGGCTTTTCGTCAAATCTACCCACCATTTTCCGCCATCTTCCCCATCGAGGATAAACTGAAAAATAGTATTGACATTCTTAGTTGCTTCCGGATGTTTTTTCAGCCTATCTCTGAACAGTTCTATTAGCTCCTGCGGCCTTTCTGACATGTTTAAAATTGCTCCTTGAAAATAAGATATCTATTTAATATCAACGGTATTTCAACTTGTCAAGCTGATAGATTCCTAAACAAAATACAGCAAAATTGGAATCGTGCCAGTCAAATCTGCTCTCCTCCAAAAAAGATTTTTCTCCGTTGCTTGATTTTTCTAAAACTGAAAAAAATTTCTTTGCTGTTCTGGTACTCGGTTGCAGTTTACATGTGCTCCGGATATATAAAGCTGATCGGTAATGCGAGGCACTTTTCGATTCACTGTTCCTGGTTCTACTCCTTAGAATCGATTGACAAAAGGATTCGTTTGTATGAAAAGGAGAGTTTCAAGCTAAAATTCAAAAATCTTAACTGTTGTTTTAACAATGAAAACGCAGCAGATATGAATTGTTTTTTCTTGAGCAAGGTACCTATTTCCCTCAATTATAAGGAGCGCAAATGAACTGTAATTTTACTATTTACGATATGATTGTGCGTAATGCTATTCTGTATCCTGAAAGGAAAGCATTTATATGGGACAATCAGCGTTTGACCTTTGCTGACTATAAAAACAGCTGCGACCGGCTTGCAGGATACCTTACGGCACGGGGTACTGTAACGGGCGACAGGATTGCCGTGCTGTCGGCCAATAGTGTAGATTATGTCATATTGTATGGGGCCGCATCAAAGATAGGAGCTGTTCTGGTACCGCTGAACTGGAGATTGAAGGGGGAAGAAATCGAATACATTCTGAATGATTGTACTCCCAAATATTTGTTCAGCGATAATGCGAATGAACCTGCAGCTCGTGAGATATCGGCCACAGTGAACTCAATTGAGAAATTTTATTTATTGCAGGATGCGGAGCAATTTAAATCNNAGCAAACGGCTGTATCCGGAGATTCTCCTTACGTTATTATTTATACGGCCGCTGTCGGCGGTAAACCGAAAGGATGCCTTCTCAGCCAAACCATTACAATCAGTGTTGGCCTGCAGATGGCAAATCTGCTTGAGATAACGGGAGCGGATTGTCATATATGTACATTGCCTTTATTTCATATCGGGGGAATCTCCATGACCCTGGCAACAATGCATCAAGGGGGAACGAATATAATTCCTGATCGTTTCGATCCGGCTCTGGTTTTGAAGTTGATCGAAAGAGAAAAGGGGACTTTCCTGGGGAGCTTCCCTCCCATGCTGGGATCGCTTATAAAGTCTCAGGAAACAGAGTCATTTGATTTATCCAGCCTTCGCATGGTTTGCGGCGTTGATAGCCCGGAAACAATAGAGCGTTTTTTGAAGGATAATAGCCATGCCGCATTTTACAGCCTGTACGGACAGACAGAGGCAATGCCTATTTCGGGTTGCAACTTCCGGGAAAAACCGGGGAGCATTGGAAGGCCTGCTCTCCTCACCGGGGTCGCTCTTTTGAATGAATCGGGCAGAGAAGCATTGCCTGGAGAAACGGGCGAGATTTGCGTCCGTTCTCCTGCCGTATTCCAGGGATATTGGAAACTCGAGTCGGAAACGCAGCATACGCTGCGAAGCGGCTGGCACCATACGGGCGATCTGGGGCGAATGGATGAAGATGGTTTTTTGTGGTACATGGGTCGAAAACCGGAAAAAGAATTGATCAAGCCGGGAGGAGAAAATGTTTATCCGGCGGAGGTGGAGGAAATCATTCTCAGTCACCCTTCCGTTAAGGAAGCATGCGTGATCGGCGTTTCCGACCCGGAGTGGGGGGAGGCAGTGAAGGCAATCTGTGTTCTTCAAGAAGGCATGTCGCTTGGAACAGAAGAGTTGATCGAATTTGTCGCTTCAAAGATTGCGCGCTACAAAAAGCCTAAGTACGTCCTTTTCATTGACAAGCTGCCGAAAACGCCGCAAGGTACGGTAGATCGGGAAAAGGTTAAAAAAGATTTTGCCTGAACCGGAGGAATGTATTTCAGAGATTCTCCGGGGGAATCTTCAATTCCGCAGACCTGTTGGACTCGAACGGGTTGACTCTTATCACCAATGAAAATATATAGGGATAATTCTCCTTTAAATGCCTGACGTAAGCCAGCCATTGTGCAGTTAAGAGGTTGTATGCACGGGCAATGTCTCCTTCAAGATGTTGTCTGTCCGGGATACTGAGGTGAATCAGATTATCGCGGTATGCCAGTTCTTCAGAAAGATGCGAAACCGCCCACAGCAAGTCTGTGAAATGATCGTGTTCCAGGAGGTTGGGATTTTCAAGCAACCGCATCACAGCATCCCTTTTTGCATGAAGAAAATCTTTCAGGGCGGAAATATCCTGTTGCTCGCTCTGAATTCTGAAATCATGCGTCTTTAAATATCGATTCATCCGAATAAGATTCTTCTCAGTAAAATCCAGATTATCATGAAGGACAGACCTGAATGCGGTAAGATTTCTGTCATAGTTGGACAGCATGCGGATCAGCTCTGAACCCATTTCGGTGTAAAAGGTTCCGATCACCATGTAGAGTTTGTTCCGAATGGATTTTTTTTCCCTCACATTGAGAACGCCTTCCAGAATAAGAGTAACAAGGAGGGCCGATATGGGTAAAAAGGCCAGATCCTGCATCAGGTAAAAGAGCGTTTCATCAGTACGACGAAATATAAGCAATTGCGCGAAATAGATTGCGGCAGAGGCTGCGATCAGGCAAAAGCCGAGAAGGAGGTGAACGTACAATTTCTGTCTGGTTGTATGCCCGTATTGGATTTTCATTTGACCCACTAATAATTAATTTCTCGTCCAAGAGAACGGAATTTGCGGACTATACATTTTTTGGCTGAGATTGTGAATACTTTAATCATCCTAACTCTCGAATAAAGCAGTTCGGAATTGTGCCCCAAACTGTCCACTGACAATTTTCTGAGCTAATTTAGCCTCTTCATTTTAAGTTCAATAAATTACAATATTGTAGACAAAATTGTTCAGTAAATAACAAAAATGTATTGACATGCACCTGCTCTGGTGGTACCTACGTCGGCAATAGATTGCCGTTTGCCGATAGAGGTCATGAAACCGTTTCTGTCTTCCGAAGATATTGAAAGAAAAACACTGCTCATCTTGAGGATTCTCAGCGAAAGCCGGGAACCGATGGGGGCGCGCCTGATTGCCAGGCGTATGCAGGATCATGGCATTTCCATGAGTGAAAGAACGGTTCGCTACCACCTAAGATTGATGGATGAAAAAGGACGGACCGTTCTGATCGGCAATAGAGATGGCCGGATAATAACCCCTCTGGGCTCTGAAGAACTTGAAAACGCAAGGGTTCACGATAAGATCGCATTTGCCAAGTCCAGAATCGAAATGCTCGCTTTCAGGACCAGCTTTGATCCGGTAACCAAAAAAGGGGTGCTCCCCGTCAATGTTTCCGTCTGTACCGAAAAGGATTTCCCTGATTTCATCACGGCCATGAGGCCCGCCTTTGAAAAAGGTTTATATGTCAGTGATCTGATCGGAGTTGCCGGAGAGGGAGACGTACTCGGGACTTTCCGAGTACCCGAAGGGAAAATGGGTTTGGCAACGGTTTGCAGCGTCGCTGTGAACGGAGTTCTCCTGAAATCGGGTATACCAATCGATTCTAAATTCGGAGGAATTCTCCAGGTGAGGAACGGAAGGCCGTTAAGATTCTCAGAACTGATCTATTACTCCGGATCCTCCCTGAATCCTTCAGAAGCATTTGTCCGCGCCAGAATGACCTCTGTTCGGGATGTGATTGAGAGAGGGGAGGGGAAGATGCTTGCCAATTTCCGAGAGCTCCCTCTTGTTTGTCGCGAACCGGCGGAAGAGGTTTTATCCAAACTCGGTGCAGCAGGGATAGGCGGTATCATGACCATGGGAGAGGTCAGGGAGCCTGTATGTCAGATACCGGTGGATATGAACAAGATAGGGATGATTCTGATCGACGGCTTGAATCCGATTGCCTGCGCGCAAGAGATGGGTTTTGAAGCCGTCAGTTATGCAATGTCCGATATTATGGCATTTGAAAATTTGCAAAGCTTTGAATCTATTTACAACCGATATTGCTCAATTCGAGTAAATAGAAAGATTAAAGGAATCAATAAAAAAAAGTAGGAAGGAGTTTGTATTATGTCTGTTATTAAAGATGTTATTGCGAAGGTAAATAGACAGGATGCGGATCAGCCGGAATTTCAACAGGCTGCTCAGGAAGTGCTGGAGACGCTTGAGCCTACCGTTAAACGGCACCCCGAATTCGTTAAAGCCAAGATTTATGAACGAATAGTGGAACCGGACCGGGTTATCATGTTTCGCGTGCCCTGGGTGGATGACAAGGGCGAGGTCCAGATAAATCGCGGATTCCGGGTACAATTCAATAATGCCATTGGTCCCTATAAAGGCGGCCTCAGATTTCATCCCTCCGTCAATCTGGGAATCCTGAAATTCCTCGGATTCGAGCAAATTTTCAAAAACGCTTTGACCACGCTTCCCATGGGCGGCGGTAAAGGTGGTTCGGATTTCGATCCCAAAGGCAAATCAGACAATGAAGTCATGAAGTTCTGTCAGGCATTCATGAGAGAGCTTTATCGTCATATCGGCGCAGATGTGGACGTACCGGCTGGCGATATCGGTGTTGGTGGACGTGAGATCGGTTACATGTATGGCTATTACAAGAAAATAGTCAACGAGCATACGGGCGTTCTGACTGGAAAAGGCCTTGATTACGGCGGAAGCCTGATTCGGCCCGAGGCGACCGGTTATGGTCTGGTATATTTTGTGGCGGAGATGCTGGCGACCCGCGGCTTGGATTTCAAGGACAAGGTCGTTGCTATCAGCGGATCCGGTAACGTCGCACAGTATGCGGTTGAAAAGGTGCTTCAGTTAGGCGGCAAAGTCATTACGCTTTGCGATTCAAGTGGAACGATCGTGGATGAAGAGGGTATCTGCAGCAAGAAACTCGACTACGTCATGGATCTCAAAAATGTCCGCAGGGGAAGAATCTCGGAATATGCGGGACAATACAACGTGACATGCTTCCCGAACAAGAGTGTCTGGGATGTCATTAAGGAAAAGGGCCTCAAGGTCGATATCGCTCTGCCGTGCGCTACCGAAAACGAGATCAACGGCGCGCATGCCAAGGCTCTGGTTGAGAGCGGCTGCTTCTGCGTTGCAGAAGGTGCGAATATGCCTTCCACGCCGGACGCGGTCAAAGTATATCAGGAGAACAAGTTCCTTTATGGTCCCGGAAAGGCCGCCAATGCGGGCGGCGTGGCTACCTCAGGACTGGAAATGACTCAGAACAGCATGCGTCTTTCCTGGACTCGTGAAGAGGTAGACGCCCGATTGATGCTGATCATGAAGAGCATTCATAAATCCTGTCTGGATGCCTCGGAGGCAAACGGAAGGAAAGGCGATTACGTCATGGGCGCCAATATTGCCGGATTTATGAAGGTTGCGAAATCGATGCTGGCGTACGGTATCGTATAGTTCATGCCTGCTTGAGGAGGACAGGTTGCTTTCTGACCGTCCTCCTCAATGCGCAATGATTATTGCGGTATATCATCCTCCTGATCACGGTAACAGATGACGCGCTGGGACAGGATATCGGATTTCAAACAAAGCTCTCCACTTTTTAAATCACAAACCTTCACGCATTCCTCATAGCGGCCGTCTTCAGGAAGCAGCTCCCACAAGAGATTGTGGCGCTTATCCAGCCATTCCGTACGAAAACGGATCTCTTTCATACCGGAAAAAATGGCAACATAGAAAATATCCGTCTCGACAAGATCCTGGAAAAAATGAGTTCCGAACGATAATTCAGGACGAAGACTGCCGCTTTGGTATTCCAGTTCCACAATGGCCGTAATCTGATTGATTTCGGAAAAACGAACCGGAACACCGAGCGATGGTGTTGTGGTTCCCCACCGTCCCGGTCCGATTAAGAGAGTAGGGGATTCCGATCGGTCGATAATCATTCGGTTCAGTTTTCCAATCAGACGGGCGATATCGTATTTTTCGTAAAGATTGAGTTTGTTGTAAGTTTCCGGGTCCACATAAATGACTCTGGAAATACCTTGAGAAATACTGCCTCCCATGAAATTTCCTTCTGATTCAAACAGGATTCGGTCTTGCGGAACCTTTTCCGGCATGGTTACTTCCTGCTGCTCTCCCTTCGTCTGCAGGGGCCGGCATTGGACCAGGTTGATCCGATAGTCGGTATCATTTGTGAAATTCAGCGTGAATTCGATATCAACCGGATACTGGTATTTTTCTTCCAGGGTCTTCATCATTTTATGCATGACGGAGGCAAAGGGATCTTTAGCAAGAAAATTGTTGAAGGTAAGGACCCAGTGCGGTTCACTCTGAATGCCTCTCTCTCTTAATTTTTCAGTGGTTTCCGAATCCCAGTTCCCAAGCTTTTCAAGGTCGATTGCCACATCCTGGTGGATCAATTTATCCAACTGCATGGTTTCCAGTTGATTGGTATCCGTATTGAGGAGATCCACTTCATGTTGAGAATATTGCCTCACTTCCGCTATTCCGGCTTGTGGTCTCAACAACGGCGCATCCAGCGCCACCACTCGGGGATAGTCATTTTCAATCCGGTTGACCGCCCGGGTGCCCAATCCCAGAACCATCCGGAGCATTCCGGCTTTGGGATCAAGGTCATTCTTCCAGACAAAGGTGTTATAAGAAAATCCAACTCCTGCAAGATCCGGGAAGAAATAATGTTTCCGGTAGGAACCGGAGACGCGCTGGACCAGGAGCGACATCTGTTCATCTTTCTGATCGAGTCCCCTCTGAAGTCGGTAGGCCAGGGCGTCCTCATTCATGGTGCTTGCAAAGACCCGTTTCACATATTCTTCGAAGCGATAAAACCGCTCTTCGGGCGAACCCTGATTCACACAGAAAAGACTTTCATATTTTCCCGCAAAGGCATTGCCAAATGCATCTTCGAGAAAACTACTGGATCGGACAATGATCGGAGACTGGCCGTAATATTCAATAATCCTCCAGAACTGTTCCTTGATCTCATCCGGGAATTTACCATTCAGCATTTCGCCGTGGAGAATTCTGGCCGCCTCGAAAAACCCTTCTTTTGTTCTTTGCTCCATGCGAAGTTTCCACCAGCCGTTTTCGACCAGATAGGTATAGAAAACATCCGATCCGATGTAGAAGGAGTCGTGCGGCTCCAGAATATCCAACCAATTGATGCCATTCTCCTTGTCCGTTTCTTTGAGGAGGAGTTTTCGAGCGATAAGCATACCTGCCGTTTTTCCCCCGATATATCCGGTTCCGATCAGGCGCGACTTTATATCAAGGAGATCTTCAAGTGTGAAAGCGCCTTTGGCCAGCTCGAGAATCCGATCTTCCCTGCCGATCATAATACGGCATAGTTTGTCTACCATTGTCTTTTTCTGTGTATCGTCGGCGCCATTCGTTAACAATTCGTCCGCTTCGAGGAAAAGCCGATCCCAGAAATCCAGATTTCTTTTTGCTGATTCTTTTTCTCGTCCGGATAAATAGGCAAACAGTCTGGTGGCATCGATGCTGCTGGTACAGGGTACAAATCGGTCACTTACCAGCAGATGCGGAAGGAACATGGTTGAGGAGTAGCGGTTCCACACTTTGAGCGGATGGACGTAGAGATTGTTTTCGGGATTATAAACATCCAGAAGTACCTGTGTGGTTTCCCGGATACGCGCGACTGTCTTGAAGGAGTGGCTGTCTCGCAATATGGAAAAATAAGCGACCGTATTAAGCTGAAAGAGATAAGGGCAGGTAACAAGAAAAAAATTGCCGATCATAAGATCGGTGGCCCAAGCGGAAAGCAGATAAGACAGGCAGTCGAAAACATAATACGCGCCTTGGCCTGCAAGGGTTATTATTTTGTGAACTTGTGTAGTAAAGGATTCGAAACCGCTTCGGGCATCCAGTTTGTAAACTGTAATCTTCGGGTCGGCTTTTAGAAGTGGCTTGTGCTGCGCAAAGCGGATGTAAATAATTTTCTTTTTCTCAGCCAAGGCCCTGTCAACATAGAGATTCACAAAACGGGCATAGATATCGATATCGTCTACCTGCCAGATGACGTTATCGCCTATTCGTAGGCCGTCTAAGATATCGTCCAGGCCAATAAGACCTGTGCTGGCTTTTCCGAAACTTTGAGTTGCTGACATTTTCCCCCTCTTTCAATTGAATGGAATCCTGAAGCGATTCCCTTAACAGCGATCTGCAAGATTTATTCCTTTTTAAACAGCAATCTAAGTACTTAAGTGTCTGTAATTACAGATTAAATTTAAATGGAGCACCGTAGAAAAAGAAAAAAGATACATATTTGTATGAATTATTTTCAGAAAAATACAAATATGTATTTTAAAATTAAAGGTGTTGTTAATATTGCAGCAGCAATATGGTTTCGCTTAACCCTTTTAGGGGGGATATTCGTGAAAACAACAGAATGTAAACTCTTCAAATGATTGTTTCCAGTCCGGTCTTGTTTTCAAACGTAGTGAACCGGTCGTTGATGCCGTCCTGCAGGTAGATATAGTCATATCCCTTCTGTTTTCTGGCTTCCTCATAGCTGCTGCGCGCCTCTTCAGCGCAGTCCGGACAGCAGTTGATCGGTAGTGCTATACAAATAACAGCATATTGGCGTCCGGTCCTCTGAACGGCAGAGGAGGTGATCTTCCGGAAGCCGCAACAGCTTTTGCATATTTTCAAGTCCAAATGCTGACCTTCGTTGAGCCCGTCCGTGTCATAGAATATATTCCGTGACATTCTCTTGAATCCGCCGCTCAATTTGCGGTTGCGCTCTACCATGATCTCCCTTTTCCTGAATTGATCCAATTGTCTGGAAACGAGCCCCCTGATATAGCTCATGTTTTCCGCAGATTCCTTGAACCGTTCGGGATTGTAATCGGGCTCACGCAGGTTGGAAAAATCAATTCCGGCCATTGCCATGATAATTCCCATATTGATGTAGGGCAGGGCCGTTTCCACGGAATACCCTCCTTCCAGAACAGCTATGTCGGGGCGCAGTTTCTGGTTCAGAACTGCATAGCCCTGGGCTGTGAAGCACATATCGGCAAGGGGATCGCTGTAATGATTGTCCTGGCCGGCGGAATTGATCACGATCTCGGGCTTGAATTCATCCAGAATAGGCAAGACCAGATTATCGAGGACGTAATGGATTCCTGCATCGGTTGTTTGGGGCGCCAATGGTATATTGATGGTTGTGCCGTAAGCGATCGGGCCTCCCAGTTCGTCCGCAAAACCGGATCCCGGGTAAAGTGTGCGGCCATCCTGATGGAAGGAAATGAACAGGACATCGGGATCGTGCCAGAAGATCTCCTGGGTGCCGTCGCCGTGATGTACATCCGTATCGATAATGGCCAGGCGCTTGATCCCGTACGTCTGTCTCAGGTACTCCACCATGATTGCTTCGTTGTTGATATCGCAGAAACCCCGGTTGCCGTGACAGACAGTCATTGCGTGGTGTCCCGGAGGCCTTATGATAGCGAAGGCATTTTTAATTTCACCCTTTATGAAAGCGTCGGCCATGACCAGGGTAGATCCGGCCGAGACCAAATGGGCCTGTGTAACCCGGCTTTCTATATCGGGAACACAGAAGTGAGTCCTTGATACATCCTTTGCAGTCGCCAGCCGCGGATGGTATTCCCTGACCTGGGGAAGATCCATTATCCCTTCTTCGAATAGCTGATCGCGTGTGTAAAGCAATCTCTCCTCCCTTTCGGGATGAGTAGGGCTGATGGCCCAGTCAAAAGCCGGGAAAAAGAGTACGCCGGTGGGTTTCATTCTGCAATCTCCTCATACCCATGTACAAATCCGGGCGCAATCTGGATTCCTACATCAAAAACTTTTCCTGCCGTGTTTCTGCCGCGAATGACGTTAAATTGTTCTTCCAGATAAATCTGCGCGTCGTCGGCATAATGGGAGAGTCCCCTTTCCAGGCTGATCTCCTTGAGGAAGTGCCGGGCCATTACTCGTGCATCGTCGATCTGATAATTTCGATTTTCGATCTTACCTCTGAGTCCTCCAGGCAGCACCGTATAATACCCGTTCAGGGTGTCGATATGGACCTCGACTGCCAGCGTAGGTCGGGAAAGAGCAGCCCCCAATGCATTGGCAACGGGTGAATAACGGTGCAGGAAACACCGGATTCCCATATCCTCGGCCAGCATGGGAACAATTGCCGATGCTGCGGCACCGATTCCAATGATCTGATGGAGAACAAATTTTTTTCGATTCACCACTTCCCAGACTTTGTAAGCGGGTTCGTTTTCCCAATACCCGAACATATATTGGATACTGTCTTTTAAGGCCGATATGACCTGATCCGCCACGGACCGGCAAAGTGTTTCCAGAGATTGGCCTAATTCCTGTGCAACCGCTGCCAGCTTTGACCGGGAAGCAAGTGGGTCACCTATATTTAAATCCAGCAAGACATTAAAGGCATCTGTTACGGTCGGTTTTTCTCCGCCGAAACAGGCTGCGATATCTAGGCGAACCTTACCTATTCTCAAGTTTCCGGTTTCTGCAGAAACGGGACTGTCTCCTCCCAGGGCGATGGAATTTACAGCAAAGGAGCGTACATGGGTAAGGCTCCCCTCTATCAGAGCACCTTGGGACGCGTAGAGGGGTTTGCCCTCGATCAGAAGGGATATGTCTGATGTGGTCCCGCCTATATCTACGACGACGGAATTTAAAGGTTCACGGCACAAGGCGACTGTTCCCATCGTACTGGCAGCCGGTCCGGAAAATACTGTCTCGCAAGGTCTATTTCGGCTTGCATCCAGAGGCGTGGTACCCCCGTCCGCCTTCAGTATCTGAATCTCACAACCTGGCATCCGGGTGCCGATTGCCGACTTGATATTATCGGTAAAGTGATTCCATTCCCTCATTGTTATCGCAGTGTAATAACAGGTTACAGCGCGCCGAGGGAAATTGAGCCGGCCGGAGATATCATTGCTGGTGCAGACATCCATGTGAGGATAATTCTGCGTAATAAATTCTTTGATCAGCATCTCGTGCCGGTCGTTGCGGTTGGAGAATTTCCCGGCAATGGCAATTCTGCGTATGCCTTTGCAGTCAATCTCTTTCAGAGTTCTTTCTATTTCCATTGCATCGGGTGGCGCAATTTCTCTTCCACGGAAATCGATGCTGCCCTTTAAAAAGTAACTATCAGGGCTGATCCGATAGGTTGAAAAGGGCAGTCCGCTGCCTGGCAGAAGCAAAAGAGCGGTACGCTCTCCCATTCCTGTCGCCAGGAGATTCGTTATCTGGGTTGTGCTTAAAACGACTCTCTCGACATTTTCTGCTTTTACATAGGACAGCAGTTCGTCCAGAACGAAAAGAAGAGATTTTTGTAGATCCTGTGTATCGGTAGGGCATTTCACACTTTTCAGAACAGAGCCATTCGCAAGTACAACTCCGTCTGTGTATGTCCCGCCGACATCGATGCCGATTAACACGCCAATACCTCCAGTAAAAGCAACAAGCTTAAAGATGCTCTCCAGGTCCGGTTCATTTTGCTCCAGCTCAAATCTGAATAGCCGGTACTTCAATATACGTCCTTCCTGAAGCGCAGGTATGCTATCAGAAGTCCATGCCGGAGGCAAGTGGGATGCTGATTATAATCAGGTGAGAATCAATGGTGATCGGATCTTGGATGTATCTTGTTGGGAATGGAAAAAAAGAAAGTGGCCCCCTTATTAACTTTGCCTTCTGCCCAGATATGGCCGCCATGGAGCGTTACGATCCGCTTGGCAAGAGTCAAACCGATTCCTGTCCCGCTGAACTCTGATTTGCTGTGAAGTCTCTGAAAAACCCCAAAAAGTTTATCATACAACTCCATATCGAATCCGGCTCCATTGTCTTTTACAAAGTAGATTGTGTTTTTGCCCTCCACGCGGCTTCCTACTTCAATGAGAGGTTTCCTGCGGCGAGCTGTAAATTTAGCCGCATTGGAAAGTAGATTGTAAACGAGCTGCCGGATAAGATTGGGATCTCCTTGGATCGGGGGCATTGCTTCTCCCAATTTGAATTCCATCTTTCTGCTCGGATATTCCTTTTTGATTTCTTCCCATACTCCCTCAAAAAAGGATCGCATATTCACTTCGACAACGGCAATTGTTGTCCTTTCCACACGGGAAAGATTGAGCAGGGCGTCAATCATATCGTCCATCAGTTTTGTATTATCCCTGATCACGTCAAATCGCCGTTTGAGTTCGACATCCATAAATGCTCCATAGTCTTTCAGGATCATATTGGAAAAACCCTGCATGGCCCGTAGGGGCCCTTTCAGGTCATGGGAAACTGAATAGGTAAATGCGTCCAGCTCTCTATTGGCTCTTTCCAGTTTCGCCGACCATTGCCTTAGTTCTTCTTCCGCTTTTTTGCGCGCCGTCGCGTCACGTAGCATGGACTGGATCGCACGGCTTCCTTCAAATTCAACAGAAGACGACATGGCCTCAATGGGTACTCTGGTTCCATCCAATCGGATGATGTGACCTTCGCGCAACGGGATATTGTTTTCCCCTTCCATTATCTTGCATATTCGATCGCTGACTACCTGTCGTTCCGAATCAGGAATCAGCTCCATGAATAATTTAGCTGTGAGTTCGGATAAATTGTTTGCACCGACTAATTTTACTGCGGAAGGATTCGCAAACAGGATTCTATTATTTCGATGCACAAGGATGGCATCGGGTGAGGAAACAACCAGGTTCCGATATCTCTCTTCTCCCTGCCTCAATTTATCTTCTGTTTTTTTGCGTTCGGTAATATTCCTGAACAGTAAGGCAACTGTGCGGTCTTCCCTTCTGCCGAAAGAGAATACGGAAAAATCGAACCACCTGCCCAAGTCTTTTATAAACACCTGGCGGCGTATGGGTTCACTTCCCTTCAGGATGGCGTCGGCGTAATCCTGTATAAGTTGATCTATTTCCGGAAAGAGCTCCCGCACACTTATACCTATCGCGGGAGAAAAGCTGCTTTGAATTTCAAATGCCGGATTGCAATCAATGAAGATTTCATCAACAACATGGTTTTGATCATTCAGTAAGACCTGCAGAATCGCAAATCCTTCATCAATGGAATTGAACAGCGAGCGATAGCATGTTTCACTCTTCCGCAATTCCGCTTCCGCCCGGGCACGTTCAACAGCGGCCCATGTCCGTTCGGCTGTTTCCTCGACCAGGGCAACTTCTTGAGCAGCCCATGCCCTCGGCTCTGATTGATGGGCAGCCATAGCTGCGACCAGCCGTCCCTCTTTAATGAGAGGAACGCTAATATGCGCACGGATTCCGAAAGTATCCGGAATAGTCTGAAGATTCGGATCGACCAATGTTTTACCAGCCAGAAATTGATTCCGTGAATCTTGGTCCAAATCGTAAATCGTGGGTAACTGAGTGGATCCGGAAAAACAATGAGTATAGGCGCTTCCCGACGCGATTCTCCCGTCCTCGGATATCTCTCCGTACAGAACACGATTCGCCCCGATATGCACGCCTAGGATACGGGCAGCCTCATATTGAATTTGCGAGGGGTCTGCCAGAGGTCTCAGTGAATCATTCAGAGCTACGCGAAATGCGTTCAGCTCGGCGTTGATCCGCAATGCCTCCTCAGCTTGTTTACGATCTGTTATGTTAGTGAAAAGCATGGCAACTTGCCTGCCTTCCAGATTTCCAAACGGGAAAACAGTGAAATCATACCAGCCCGATAATTCCTTTATAAAAGTTTCGGTCCGGATCGGCTCACGTCTCTGCAGAACTGCTCCGGCAATCTCCAGAAGATATTGCTCAATCTTCGGAAGGACCTCGCGTACCGTTTTGCCCGTGGCTAAAGGCAGGCCAGTCTGTTTTCCGAATGCCGGATTGCAATCCATAACAAAGACATCGACGACTTTGTCCTTATCATCCAGAATGACTTTAAAAATTGTGAATCCTTCATCAATGGAATTGAGAAGTGAACGGTATCGTAGCTCACTCTCCCGCAATTCCGCTTCTGCTCGCGCCCGCTCTACAATGGCCCACGTTCGTTCAGCTGTTTCTTCAACAAGGGCCACCTCATCCGCTGTCCACGACCTTGGAATGGACTGATGGGCGGCCATGGCTGCAACCAGTCTGCCGCCTTTAATAAGAGGAACACTGATGTGGGCTCGGACTTGAACTGCAATCCAGCCCCTCCTCTGCTTTTCGTTTAATTGTGGATTGTCCAGAACGTCACTGACAATGGTCGTATAGCCTGCCATCAGCTGTTGCAGGACCATGGGATCGAAATCATTGAGATCAAACTGCATTGAAGGATTGACAATTTCGGTGAAGACATCCGTTTGGGTGAACATTTTCTTCACCACCAGTTTGCCTATCTCGGATACCTCACAATAGATAACACGGCTGGCTCGAAGTTGCTGAGCCAATACTCGGGAAGCCTCATATTGAATTTCTGAGGGATCGGCAAGCTTTCGGAGGGAATCATTCAATGAAACTCGATACGCATTAATGGACGCAAGGTGCCGTAACGCCTGTTCCGTCTTCCTCTGTTCAGTTATATTGTTAAATAGGAACGCAACGGTTTGTTCCTCCTTTTCTCCAACTGGGAATACATAGAAATCGAACCACCTGCCAAATGCCTTTAGATATTGCTGAGAACGGATCGGCTGACTGGAAATAGCGACCTTTCCGCAGATGTCCAAAAATGATTCTGTGCTCGGCAGTATTTCCTTAACTGGAGGATAACCTGCTTGCCGCTCGAAAGCTGGGTTGAAGTCGAGAAAGTTGTAATCGACGGCTTCATTTTCTTGGTTGAAAATGAGCTTAATGATGCAAAAACCTTGATCGATGGAATTGAACAGCGAGCGGTAGCGCTCCTCACTGTGACGTAATGCCCTCTCGGTCTGCTGATGCATTTTGATGGAGGATTGAAGGGCTTCCGTTCTCTCCTGAACGCGTTTCTCCAGTTCACGAAGAAGATTATCTCTCTCCTGTTCGGCTTGCCTTCTCTTTCTGTGTTCATAGGACTCTTCCAGGGCACGACGGAATGCCGGGATAAGTCTGGAAAGGTTCTTCTTGAGTACATAATCCGTCGCACCGCCTGTTAGTATTTCAATAGCGCGTTCCTCGCCGACGGCCCCGGTTACAAGAATAAAAGGAATGTTCGGGAATAGGCTTTTCCGTATTTGCAGGGCATCTGCGCCGGAAAAACCGGGGAGATCATAATCGGACAGAATAATATCTGGAGCAAAATGTTCGAGTGCGTCAATATAGGATTTTTCCGTTTCAACGCGAAGTGAAGTAAAAACAAATCCTGCTTGGCTCAACTCGTATTCCATCAGTTCGGCATCGGCTGGATTATCCTCCAAGATCAAGACCTTTAGAGTATCATACGATGGGCTTTCATCGTTATCGGCCATAATACCATCCATCCGGGAGTTGGATTATGTTTTACTATATTTAACGTCATTAAATTAAAAAGGCAACAAATAGAGAAATCTATCCCAGCGTGGGCTTCCGATCTGATGAACTGTTTTGAACAGCTTTGAGTAAGGTTTAAAAAAAATAACTGGTTGACCTGTTTTCATTTAAGAAATGGAAGTTTAAATCGATATATACATAGTGGCAGGATATCATTTTATTCATCAAAAAAGGAATTGTAATAAATCAGATTCCATTTCTCGAACGTGGTCGTTCAATTCACTGAACTGGGATCCTTAATCAATATTATATGGCGTATCTTTCAACGGTTTCTTCCAAAAAGGAATTACATAATCCCCTTGAGAATAAGAAGGTGCTGATTATTGAGGACTTCTTTGCGTTCCGGTTGACTTTGAAAAAAATGATAAGGTCTTTTAATGTCCTGGAACTTGAAGCTGCTTCAACAGGTGAGGAGGCTCTGGAAGAGCTGTCTTACCGCCAGTACGATATTATCCTTTGCGATTACAACCTCGGTTCGGGCAAAAACGGTCAGCAGGTCCTCGAAGAGGCTCGGTATCGTGAATACATCAAGAACTCGACCATATTCATCATAATTACGGCTGAAAGTACGATGGATGTTTTCATGAGCAGCCTTGAATATCAGGCTGACGATTATCTGTTGAAGCCGATTTCCAAAGATACCTTGGAAAGGAAGCTGCGGGACTGGATTGCAAAAAAGGAAAACCTAAAAGGCATTGAGAAGGAACTGGATAAAAAAGACTACGGTGCAGCGGTCGTCCTCTGCGATGAACTGATCAATCAGCATCCGAAAAATCTGGCAGAGGTGCTTAAATTAAAGGGAGAAATCCTTATCAGGCAAGAGAACTTTCCGGAAGCGGCCATCTTTTATGAGAGTGTCCTGTCCATGGGGGATCTGCCTTGGGCGATGTTGGGATTAGGCAAGGCGAATTTTTTTGGGGGGGATTATGAGAAGGCTGAAAAGATTTTCCGGAGCATTATAAAAAAGAATAAAAGGATCGTAGCAGCGCATGATATGCTGGCAAAACTGCTTGAACGCAAAGGGGATCTGGAAAGCGCGCAACAGGTGCTTCAGGAAGCTGTCGGGATATCTCCCAAAGCCATTTTAAGGCAAAGGGCACTGGGAAAGGTAGCTTATCTGAATAGCGATTTAAAAACAGCAGAGACAACTTTTAAGGAAGTAGTCAAACAGGGTATTCACTCGATCCTGAAAAAAGCGGATGACTATACAAGTCTTGCCGATGTACTATCGAAGCAGGACAAACCGGAGGAGGGTCTTTCCGTGTTAAGAGATGGTGCAGGGGAATTTGAAGGAGATACTGCTGGTGCAATGCAGATTGCAATTGCAGAGGCATTTGCCTGTAAACTCATAAGACGCGATAAGGATTCTGCTGAGGCTGCGAAGAAAGCATACGAACTTTCATTGACTCTTGCCGACTCCCTTCCGAACGAAACTGAAATGGATCTTGCGAAGGCCCTCTATTTGACTGAAAACGAGGAACTTGCCCGAAATGTCATTAAGCATTTAGCACAGAACAATCATGATGATCAGAATGTACTCGGCAAAATTCGGAGCTTATACGAGGAATTGAATAGAGAAGAGGAAGGACAGTTTATACTCAGCGCGGCCCTGAATGAAATTATTCAATTAAATAACGAAGGGGTCCGGCTGGTTCGGGAAGGGAAATACGAATCAGCCATAATAATCTTGGAAAGGGCAGCAGCAAGGCTTCCTGGCAACAAGGTGATCCATGCCAATGCGGCCCATGCAGTAATCCTGTTCATGCAAAAAGAAGGTAGTACGCCGCCCCTGTTGGGAAAAGCACTGAAATTTCTAGAAGCCTTGAGGAAGGCCGATCCTTCCTACGAAAGATTAGAGGAACTGACTGCAATGTATTGCGCACTTGACCGGAGGACTGATGGATAATGGAAACGAAACTGGATTTTCTTGATGTATTGGCTTCAACGCTGCATGACACAAAAAATTCTCTCGGCATTCTCTATAATACTCTGGAGGACGTTATTGAGGAATGTAAGAATCAGAATTGTCCCACCAATCAAAGATTCTATATCCTTCAGTACGAGATTAAACGTCTGAACAGTAGCCTCATTCGCCTCCTTTCGTTGTATAAGGCCGAGCGCTCACAGTTTACAGTCAATCCTGAATTTTACTCGGTCTGCGAATTTTTGGAAGATACGGCCATGCAGCATGCCCCCCTTCTTTTGACCAAAGGAATCGAAATTGAAGCGCAATGCTCAGATGATCTATTCTGGACATTCGATCGTGGTCTGGTTTCCGGCGTTCTGGATAACGTGCTCAACAATGCCTATAATTATACGAGAGATAGGGTTCTGATCAGTGCTGATAAAAAAGAGGAATGTCTCCTGATAAAAGTAGAGGATAACGGCATTGGATATCCTGATTGGATGATCACAGAAACTCAGGCTGGTGTCGTTCAGGATGGAACCGTTGATTTTAGCACAGGAAGCACCGGCCTTGGCCTCTATTTTTCCATGCTGGTTGCCAAGTCTCATACACACAATGGAAATGAGGGTAGAATTTCGGTGAGAAACGGCGGTGAATTAGGTGGTGGAGTTTTCAGTATCTATCTGCCCTGAAACATTCTTCAGATCGCAACTGAATCCGGCAGAGAGTGCATTCCTAGCAGCTTGCTGCGGGTAAGCGAGCGAATCCTTTCTAAATATCTTCCTTAAGGATGGGAGATCCCCCGAAGGAAACTCCCATCCGA
>DHHG01000211.1 GCA_002403175.1 Syntrophaceae bacterium UBA4778
TCAGGCCCGGTACGGACGGAGCCCTCGCGCTTGGCATCTGCAATGTCCTGATCGAGGAAGAGCTGTATGACGAGAATTTCGTGAGAGACTGGACATCAGGGTTTAACGAGTTCAGAGATTACGTACAGCACTTCCGGCCTGATTATGTCGAGGGCATAACCGGGGTCCCCGCGGAAACGATACAGTCTCTTGCCGTGGAAGTGACGGCCCCAGGCGGAGTCGCGCCGGTGATGTATACCGGCTTGGAATACAACGGCAACGGCGTCCAGACGGTCCGGGCGGTACTGACGCTTTGGGCGCTGGCCGGTCAACTCGATGTCCCGGGAGGCCAATGCATTAAAATGCGGCAAAACAGGTTTCCCATAAATCGCGGGGGACACATCGCAAACCCTTGCGTGAACAAGGCGGCCGGCCATAATGACTTCCCGCTTTACACAAAATACCGCGGCGAGTTCCATGCAATCGCCCTGCCCCGGGCGGTCCTGGAAAAAGACCCTTACGAGATTAAAGCGCTGATCAGTCTGGGCGCTTCGCTTATAACGTCCTGGCCCCAGTCGTCTCTCTGGAGAAAAACCCTGGCAGCGCTGGAGTACCTCGTGTGCATTGATCGCCAGTGGACAGCCGACATGGCCTACGCGGATATCGTCCTTCCTGCCGCGACGTACTATGAAACCGAATCGTACATGGTTTTTGATTCCGTCTTCCGGATTAGGGAGAAACTGATCGAGCCCATTGGGGAAGCCAGGTTCGATTTCTTTATTCTGGCAGAACTTGCGACCCGACTGGGATACGGGCAGCTTTACCCACAGACTGAGGAAGAGCTGATCGCCCATATTTTATCCGGTTCGGGGTTCACACCTCAGGATGCCAGAAATGCCGGGGGCGAGCTCAGGATTCCCCGCGTGATGGAACAGTACAAAAAATGGGAAAAGGGATCTTTGCGGCCGGACGGGAAGCCCGGCTTTGATACGCCTTCCGGCAAATTCGAGATTGCATCTTCTATCCTGGAAGAATACGGCTACGACCCGCTACCGGTCTATATCGAGCCGCAGGAAAGCCCTGTTTCGAAACCGAACGCATCCGGAGAGTTCCCGCTCGTCTTCAATTCCGGAGCCCGCCATAATGTTGACCTCCATGCCCTTCACCACAGTGTCCCGGAACTGGCCCGGGAGCGGCCCGTCCCGACCGTCATGATAAATGTCAAGGACGCGAACAGACGCGGCATCACGAGCGGCGACAGGGTCATGATCAGGACCGCCCGGGGAAGCGTGGAAATGTCCGCCGTTGTTACCGATGAAATCGTTGCAGGCGCAGTGGAGGCAAGCGGGTCCGGAGGAGGCGTCCTCGGGGCGGCCGAATGGCAGGCGGGCGGAGTGAACGAATTGACGGACCTGAACAATTACGATCCGATCTCCGGGTTTCCCGCATACAAGGCGCTTCTTTGCGAAATTGAAAAGACAGGCAGTGCTAAGATCGCCTTTACCGCAGGTACCGGCGAGTACGCAGCGGAAATTTCCGGCGGTAATGCGACGGGGGAACCGGCCGCAAGTCGAATCTATCTGGACAATAATGCCACAACGGACCTGACTCCGGAAGTGCGCAGGACCATGCTTGAACACATGGAGTGCTACGGAAACCCTTCAAGCATCTATTCCGCGGGAAAAGAAGCGCACAGCACAATCGAAGCCGCCCGAAAGAGCCTGGCGCTCCTGATGAATTGTACACCAAGGAGAATCATCTTTACCAGCGGGGGCTCGGAGGGAAATAATTTCGTTTTCAAGGGAATCGCCCTCGCCCATCTTAACGAAAGGACCGGATGTAAGAATCACATTATAACCTCCTCCATAGAACATCCTTCCATTCTGAATACCTGTCAGTGGTTGGAAAAGAACGGATTTGACGTAACGTATCTTCCGGTAGACGCGAACGGGATTGTCAGCCCGAAAGATCTGGACGCAGCCATTCATGAAAAGACTTGCCTGGTCAGCATCATGGCCGCCAATAATGAAACCGGTTCCATCCAGCCTATCCCCGAGCTGGCTCGGATTTCCCGGGCCAAAGGGGTCCTGTTCCATACCGATGCTGTTCAGGCGTTGGGAAAGATACCCGTGGACGTACAGGCATGGGGGATCGATTTCCTCACCCTTTCGGGCCACAAATTCCACGGGCCCAAAGGTGTCGGGGCCGTCTATATCCGCAAAGGTCTGGAGATCTCCCCCTTAATCCATGGCGGCAAACAGGAAGGAGGCCTGCGCGGCGGGACGGAAAACACGCTCGGCATTATCGGCATGGGTGCGGCGGCAAGCCTGGCATTCAGGCAGTTGGAAGATATGAGCCGGGTCAGGAAAATGCGAGACATGCTGTATAACGGAATTGTGCGAATTCGCCCGGACGCGAGTCTTATCGGCCACCCCGACCTGAGACTCCCAAACACCTTGAATGTAGTGCTGCCGGGCATCCGGGGTGAATCACTGGTACTCGCCCTCGATTTCAAAGGAGTTTACTTCTCCTCCGGATCTGCCTGCAAGTCGGGTTCCCCCAAACCGTCGCATGTGCTGCTGGCGATGGGACTCTCTGAAGAGGACGCGCACTGCGCACTGCGTTTTTCGTTGGGCACCAATACTTCGGAAGACCAGATCAATACGGTCCTGAACCTGCTCGAGGAAGTTCTGAAAACATCAATGAGCGTCGTCCGGTTTGTTTCGTGCCGTTAAACGGTCCATTTGAAAAGAGGAACTTTTAGTCGCTCCCATTAACCAACCTTTTAGAAATGAAGAGGCCAAATTGAATCCAGATAAAATAATACGCAAAGAGTTGCTTGCCCTGCTCAAGGGAGGAGAGGCTCACATGAATTTCGATGATGCCGTCGCGGAGTTCCCCATGGCGGGAATCAACCACCAGGTCCCGAACGCGAGCTACCTGGTTTGGCACGTCCTGGAACACATGCGAATAGCACAATGGGATATTCTGGAATTCATCAGAGACCCCGACCATGTTTCACCCGATTTCCCGGATGATTATTGGCCGAAACCGGGAGCAAAGGCCACCCCCGCCGAGTGGGACAAAATCGTAAAAGCGATCCGCTCCGATCTGAAAGCGATAGAAGCAATCGTCTCGGACACCGACACCGATTTCTTCAGTCCAATCCCGCACGCAAAAGGGTACAATATTTTCCGCGAGGTCCTTCTCGTCGCCGACCACAACGCCTTTCATCTAAGTCAGCTGATCGAGATCAGACGCATTCTCAATCTGAATCCTGTGAAAGAATACTGATAAGAGATTGCGCCAAGTCATATTTTGAAATTGGGATTTCCTGTCTGAGGTCAGGATCAGAAAACGCTACTTGGCCCCAACATAGTTTGAGATCGATTTATGTCATTCTATTTCGACATTAAAGTAAGAATTTATCCGTCCGATATGTAAAACCATATAACCACCCAAGTTAAACCGGGATAAAATTATTAACTGATTTTATTTGTTTGCGGTGAGGTGGCCCGTAAAGCATTAGAATTATCATAGAACCAGATCGGATAATACAGGTACATGTTTGACCCAAAAGCACCATTATGGTTTTATTTAACAAACGCATACGGCCACGATGCACTCAGAGGTCCCGTTTCTTTTGAAGAAATCGTTCGGCAAATATCAGAAGGAACAATTACAGGCGACACCCAGGTTCGACTAGGAGAAAACGCTCTCTGGAAGACAGCATCCTCATCGGACACTCTGAAACCTTACATCGATAATCAGCAAAGACAGATTAATTCCTTACAACGGCAAGAAAAGATAAAACGCAATGCCCCCTTACTCATATTGATTCTCATCATAGGAACCGCCCTCTCCCTTTTGGATCTCCCTTCTTCCCGGAATCCAGAAAAAATAAGGGAACAAAGATCAGAATCAACAATAATACCAATTAATAATCCCATACTCCCCGCACCAGGGCCGACCATCAATCCATCTGCCGCAACAAACAAAGGAATCGTTGAAGCAACCAATATAATCCGCCAAAACCATGGTCTTCCCCCACTAACCGAAAATCCACTACTTAATCAGATAGCAAATGAAAGGCTTGAAGATATGTTCAAGTATCAATATTTCAGCCACGAATCTCCTAGCGGCGAAAAACATTCCACAATCGCCCAACGAATAGGATACCATTATAAACGGTTGGCTGAAAACATAGCATCCATCAGTAATTCGCCCAATTCTCCTACCGATAAAGAGTTCTTAGACGGATGGATGCAAAGCCCGGGTCACAGAAGCGCAATCCTGGATAATGAAGTAAAAGAAATAGGAGTTGCTGTTAGAAAAGGCTATTTTAAATATGGCGAAACCACAATGGGCGTTCAAATATTCGGCCTTGAATCCCCACCCATAGGCAACATCAATTCAGAAGCAAAATAGAACTGTGATCACCGGAAAGTTAGTTGAATTAAGTCGAAGCATACTTGTTATTCGAATTGGATATTGAATAAATAATCATATTGTTTTTGTTAGGGGCATGTCCATGGGTGGTAGAGGGCCGAATTCTGCGCTTCCACACATAAATTTACGCATCAAAGAAAATCTTTTACCAATTTCTGTTAGCAATTTTCGACAACATCTCCAATTAGTTGCTTCTAGCGCTAATCGAACTGTTTACTTCTGATTCGACTTCAGATTTTGATCATCAATAATATTAGAAAGTTCTATATCAAGACAAGATCTTAGAAGAGACTCATTTCCGGCCTGGATGAAAGTCTATGGGAGCCCGGCTCGCGGTCCCGCTTCTGAAAATCTCCTTGAGTTCAAAAGTAAAAGGGCAACTGATGAACTAAAGTCTGAAGAACTCTGAAGGACCACCGAATGGGCTACAGAGATTTTCAGAACGACCATACATTCATCACTGATGGTATACGTTTTATGCACAAGACAGCTGAAACGCATTTATTCCTGGGCTGGCAGGTATCGGGATGTGATGGTAAGCAAAGGTGGTTTTCCTTTTGCCTCCCCGATGCAGATGCCGATGCTCACTAAGAATTTAGAAACAGAGACACTGAGACGGTATACCCCATTCCTGCATATAGCAAACACCTTCTATTTCTGAAAAGCCATAACCCGCCCTGACAAGGACGTCCTCGCGTTGAGCGGGATCTCTCAAATACGGATTGCTTTCTTTAAAAGATAATCTTTTATAAAGCGGCGGCGGGAATCGAACCCGAGAATCACTTCCTAAGTATATGATTTTTAAAGCACTTTTAAATTAACTGACAATGAAATGACTGTAAGGATAAACAAATAATTATTCGGTCAAGGAAGGGTTATGCTGAGGGGATCGGTTTCTGCACGGAGCCGGTCCCCTTCCCTTTTTTGCCCTGGTCGGAAATCTGCTGATCGGGTCTGCAACCAAAACATCAGGGTCCAAAGACGTGCTTCAATATCTGCTACTGTATAAGGTTTCGGTATTCAGTAATAGATTTTAAGAGTTTTGGCCGAACTCGAAACAGTTCCTGCCTCAAGTGTCTCTCTAATAAATTCCAAACTGAATATTAGTTCATGTGAACTTTTCGACTGCTGAGAAAAGGCCACATGAACTAAATCGAAAATTTAGAAAGATTATTATTGACACGAACATTTATTATAGGTATGTACATTTTTAGACTGACAAAGCATAAGTAAACCTATTAGGTAAATAAAAGCATATTTAAAGGGAGGCATCTATGGGAAGGCCAAAAGTGGATGAACCTAAACAGCAATATACGGTAATGTTAAGACCAAGTGTCGTAAAAGAAATTGATAGAATAGCCGCAATTAGAGGCAGAAGAACCAGAAGCGAAATGATGTGTAACCTCATTGAGATCGGTTTAGAGGATCTTCAAGCCTTAGAAAGGCTGGGGATAATA
Source organism: Syntrophaceae bacterium UBA4778 (assembly GCA_002403175.1). Next base: position 5,886 of record DHHG01000211.1, read on the forward strand.
CATGCGGTAGCGGTTGGAGATAAAGTACTTGCGAAGCTGAAAGATGCACTAAAATGTGGAGATATTAAGCTAGACAAGAAAGGGAATTTGGAAATCAGAAAATAAATAAGCGAAAGCCTGAAAGAGCGCCAACTCCATCAGGCTTTCTGAACCAGTTCCAGAAGATTTAGGTGTGTGCCCCGATCTCGGTCATGGTCTGTTTGCATATTATCATCAGATCGAAATCTATTCAACTAACCTCTTCTGGAAATTCAGGAGGGGTTTCTTTTTGGAACTTCAACAAAGCATTGATCTCATCAAATCTATATTTCCTGGGTCGGAGGTTGTCGGGAGGGAAGCGGCGGAGCCGCTTCCTAATGTGCTTGTTAGATATATAAATAATTTACACTCTAAGACAGTACAAGACTTTGAGCAATTTTTAGGTATCTATCAGGGGGATGAAATCGGGGAAGATTTTCGGGGTATGGTTAATAGGGTCTCTGGCTTGAAATTAAGATTCGAAAGAGCTGGGGAAGCGCAGGATGTAATCGTTAAATCTCGCTGGAATGCAGAATATCAGTATCAGAAAGCTATTTATAGAAAGCTGAAAAAGGAAGTCAAAGGTTTAAAGGCTTCAACCATGCTAACCCTAACCTTCTGGCCTGAATACGTGAAAAAGGTAATCCCTGATTGGTGGGCCGAATCTCCCGAAGTTTTCTTAATCCGGTATGGCAATAAGTTCCTATCGGATTTCCTGAAGCGTTTACGGTCACATCGTGAAAGAAAAGGGCTTCGCTGGAATTACATCGGCTATACAGTTGAATTTCACCAGTCGGGGTACATCCATTATCACATTTTGTTTTACGGAAAGTGGATTGCTGAAATTGATGACATCGTTTCTATGTGGGGCTTCTGCAAGCGTCAAGGTGTTAATGTCCGGAACTTCAATAGCTATCCTGCCATTGCATACATGACGAGCTACGTAAAAAAGGAAATTGATAAAATTCGTTCTGCCGGATTCTCGCAGCTCTCAAAATGGATTTGGTATTTTCGAATGAGGCTTTTCAATATTAGGCATTTTATGAAGCACAAGAAAGAAGAAATTCAAGAGGCTGTTGAGAATGAAAAGGATAAATGGCGGTGCGTAGGGTTTTCCATAAATGGCAAAACGGTTCCTTTCAAGCGCTTTACAGATAGGGAATGTAGAGATTTCTATACGTAAGGATTTTTGAATTGAATTTACAATTCCAACATGATAACCCTCAGTCATTCTTTAGAGAGGGTACTCTTTGCATGAAGGGCGGAATCTATTCAGATGAACGCTGTCCGATCTGCGGCAATGTGCTTAAAGATAACGGCAATGCCCTTGTGTGCCCCGATCATCCCAAATGCAAGGCCAACTCCTTCAAAATCATTTTTGGATCAATTACAAGGCGATTTAAATCATATCAAGAGGCTTTCCGTTTCCTGACAGGATTAAGATTCAAGACCGATGAAAACACTTTTGATGAAAGAGATTATAGGCGTGACAATCCGTTAGGGTTCACAAATATTTCCCGAAAATGGGTTGATTATCATCGGGCAGAGGTAAGACCCGGATCATTCAAAAATATTCGAAGACATATCCAACTCGCTCAAGATTACTTCGGACAAATGAATGTTAAAGATATCCGGTATGGGAATCTCGAAGATTTTATAAAGACAGTAAAGCTTTCTGATAAGTCCAGACACAATATCCTTTCTACGGTTCACGCCTTTTTTCTCTGGATGAAAAAGCGACAAGAGATAAATGAGATGCCGGAATTCCCTTCTGTTTCATATGAACTCGGTTTCCGAAAGACCATATCTAAAGAACTTCAGCTAAAAGTTTTAGACGAAATCAAAAGGATCAGTTTTGACCTGAATCCGAAAATCTATCTCGGTATCAAATGGCTTTCGACTTACATCAGCATCAGACCGGGGGAAATGATCAAGCTGAAGGAAGGGGAAATCGATCTTGAAAATGGATATCTCTATTTTCCACATCCGAAGGAAAAGAAATTCAAATCCGTTCCGATTCTGCCAGCTGATGTTGAATTGCTGAAATCGTTTCCGAAGGGCATTCCGTTACTGCCATTCTTCAGGCATCAGACGGGAATTCAGGGTGTATCTGAAAATGATCCCTTTGGAGAAAAGTACTTTTACAAGTGGTGGATCAAGGCTTGCTCAAACCTCGGGATTGAAGGTGTTGACCTATACGGGGGCACTCGTCATTCATCAGCAAGGGCATTAAGGGCATATCGAACCCCTGAAGAGATTAAGCGGGCCACTATGCATAGTACTAATAAAGCCTTTGAAAGGTACTTCGATATTGAGGCAGAAGACCTTAGAGATATTTATCGGGATAGTGCGGAGGTTATTTCCTTGGGCATCGTTAGATCGGGGACGAAATGACACCATTTCTAAAATCAGTTGTATTAAATAAACAGATAATGGCTCTGGCGACTTTTTTATTCGTTTTTCTTGCGGCTTTGAATAGCCATTTTACAAACCAATGGGATTGGTTCAGTCGGTCTGGTTCTATAGCTATCATTATGGGAGTTTTGCTTGGAATTCGCCCGATTATTCGGCTTGGCCTAAAAGGATGGTTTGAATCGCTGCATACGATTGATTGTGGTAATTTTGTTCCAACAGAAGATGAAATGGAAAAGGAAAGACAAAGTAAGTTAGATTCTGAAGCAACCAAGCTTGGTGCCATATTCTCAATTCTTGGAGCTCTAATTAGTGCATACGGGGACCTTATAGGTCATAAGTTAGTTTTCATGTTGCCATAAAAACAATGACAAGCAACTGACAAGGAAAAACTACACGTAAGTACTTGAAATCATGGTGGAGGCGGCGGGAATCGAACCCGCGTCCGAAAATATTCCACTGGAGCTTCTACATGCTTAGCCTTTGTTTTGGTTTCGCATCCGCAACTCCCAGAGGCAGGATTTATCGGATGCTATCCTGTTAAGGTTTTATCGCCTCCTCCGGTCCAGGCTCCCGGATTCGGCTATCCTGCGATTATGACGCCCTTGACCGGCCCTGCAGGCGGGACCGGGAGAACGTAGCCGTCTTATGCGGCTAAAGCGTAATCGTAATTGTTTGCGCTTAAATGTTTTCTGCCTGTTTTACGAGGCCTGGCAGAACCTCGGCATGCAACTACAGCTTCACTATCCCCGTCGAAACCAGTGCGCCCCCATATGGATGTGTCTGGCAAAGGTTTGAATCAACGAGACAGTGGTAATATATCCCTGAAGGACCTGAAAGTCAAGAAGCGCCTTGCTTTGCGAATTGCCTCAAAATAAATGTT
>DHHG01000243.1 GCA_002403175.1 Syntrophaceae bacterium UBA4778
CTCGAAGCGCTCGGCGGCATGAAACGGTTCATAGCCAAAGGCGATGTTGTTGTCGTGAAACCGAACATCGGCTGGGACCGGACACCGGAATATGCAGCCACGACCAATCCGGATGTCGTAGGCACTGTCATAAAACTCTGCTACGAGGCAGGGGCAAAAAAGGTTAAAGTTTTCGACCATACCGTTAATAATGCCAAAAGATGTTATACCCAGAGCGGAATTTTCGAGGCAGCCAGGGTTTCAGGAGCTGAAATAAGCTATATCGATGATCGCAGATTCAGAGATGTCCCGCTGAACGGGATTGCCCTGAAATCGTGGCCGCTCTATTCCGATATTCTGGAAGCCGACAAGGTTATCAATATACCAATAGCCAAAACACACGGTCTGGCGGGATTGACCCTTTCCATGAAAAACTGGATGGGAGTGATGGGAGGATCGCGGGGCCGAATTCATCAGAGACTCGACGAGAGTTTAGTGGATGTGGCAAAGGTAATCCGGCCTGCCTTGACTGTTCTGGATGCCGTTCGGATCCTGACTGCCGGGGGTCCCCAAGGCGGCAATCTCTCCAATGTGAAGATTCTCAATACCATCGTTATCGGCACCGACCAGGTGGCTGTCGATTCCTACGGGGCCACGCTGTTCGGGATGAAGGGAAGCGATCTCGGAGTTGTCCGGCTTGCCCATAAAGCGGGGCTCGGCAGGATGGATCTTTCCGGCATAAAAATCAAAAGGATTCATATCTGACGTGAAACTCTCCTTTCTCCGAAGATTGTCTCAGGGTCTGTTTCTTTTCCTATTTCTCTTCCTGTTCCTGCAGACGGAGTCAAAAGGAACCGATACAATTGGATATCCGGTCCATCTTTTTCTGGATTTTGATCCACTGATATTCATCACGACCTTTCTCTCTTCTCACAAGATTGCTGCTGCATTTTATTTCTCTATTTTGCTCATTTTCATCACGATTTTTCTGGGGAGAGTTTTCTGCGGTTGGATCTGTCCTCTCGGCACACTGAACAACTTGGTAGGCTCCCTGAAAGGGTTCCGTACCAATCCTTTGCCCCGGAGAGCTTATCGTATCAAGTATTACATTTTGATTTTTCTTCTTTTCTCATCGATTTTCGGCCTGCAGCTTGCGGGGATTCCGGATCCGATTTCTCTTCTGATTCGGTCCCTTTCCCTGAGCGTGTATCCCCTGTTTAACTACAGCGCCCGATCCTTATTTGAAGGAATTTACATTCTGGATGTGCCGGGATTAACGGACATTTCGGAAAAGGTATATGGTTTTCTGAAATCTACCGTGCTTTCCCTTCAGCAGCCGCTTTTTCTGCAAGGTATGCTCATCGGGCTTTTGTTCTATTCTATCCTGTTGCTCAATCTCCGGGAAAAGAGGTTCTGGTGCAAATATCTCTGTCCTCTGGGAGCACTACTAGGATTCATGTCAGGTCTATCATTTCTGAGAAGGTCCGTGGGTGAAGGCTGCATTGAATGCGGCGCCTGTACGGCAGCTTGTCAGGGGAATTCATCTCCGGACAGGAAAACGGAAGAAAAGCATTCCGAATGCTTTCTCTGCGGAAATTGCGATGATATTTGTCCCCAATCTGCCTTTACTTTCGGCTTTTTCAAAAAAAAGAAAATAACATTTGCTCCGGATCTTAGAAGAAGAAACGTTGTAATCTCAGCATTATCAGGAGTTTTGGCGGTGCCTCTGCTGAGGACAACGCCCTTGGTCAAACCCTCATTCGGAGATCCCCGGCTTATCAGGCCACCTGGAGCATTGGAGGAAAAGGAGTTCCTCAAAGCCTGTATCCGGTGCGGTGAATGTATGAAGGTTTGTGTAACGAACGGTTTGCAGCCCGTATTGCTCGAAGCGGGACCGGAGGGAATATGGACACCCAAGCTGGTCCCCAGGATCGGATATTGCGAAAACCGATGCACCCTCTGTGGACAAGTCTGCCCAACAGGCGCCATTAAAAAACTAGACATGACTGTGAAACAAAAGGTAAAGATCGGTTTGGCAATGATCGACCAAGGCCGCTGCCTTCCGCACGCCCAAGGAATTCCTTGCGTCGTGTGTCAGGAAGCCTGCCCAACCACAGCGAAAGCGATCTGGCTGGAGGATGCCAGAGTAAAAAACCGTTATGGTCAAAAAATGCTCGTAAAACAGCCTCGGGTCGACCTGAATCTGTGTATCGGATGCGGCATCTGCGAGGCGCTCTGCCCAATCGTAGGTAAGCCTGCCATTTACATTGTGAATACCGGAGAATCGAGATCAAATGAGAGGCAGGTACTGTTGTAACCGATAGCACCATTGAAGATTCACCGGAGCGAACTTCGGTGGATCTCCGAACCCCGTGGAAGATGTTTCAACATGATTTGCTCGCTTACCCCGACGCAAGCAGCGGGAAATACGCTCGTTGCCGGATTCATTTCCATCTAGCCCTGCCCGAAATCATGAAATCCGGTGTATCGTGAACGCGAAAGAAAAGTTGAATCGCGCTTCTGAAACTGATAAAAAGCTATCACAAAATAACGGAGGTAAAGACTATGTTCGGATTAGGAATGCCTGAGCTGTTGGTTATTCTTGTTATCGGCCT
>DHHG01000269.1 GCA_002403175.1 Syntrophaceae bacterium UBA4778
AATCTTGAAAACACAATGCGCCCGCAGATCAAGATAAACCCATCGAGCATTGATTGTTTCTAACATGATCTTGAAAGAGATGTATGTCCGTGCAGAGGATATATACCGCGAAACTGCGCTTTGAAGCTCTCATTAAAGGGGGAACTGAGCAAGATCTTTATTTCTCCTTCTCGTTCCAGCAGAAGATCGCGCCCCCGATCTTGAACAGGATCGGGATGATCCTGCGTACCGGGGATGTTTTCCGGGAAGTCTGGAGGAATAGCACGTTTCACTCAGTTCCGGAGAGGGTATGAGGTAATCAAAGTCCTCCAATATTCTTTTTTCGATCCGTTCGCCCAGAATTTTTTCAATCTGCAAAACCAAAGCCCTTTCGGATCGCGTTGTAAAAGTCAATGCGGTTCCTGTCTGAGAGGCCCTGCCTGTGCGTCCAATGCGATGCGTATAGGTATCCACGGTGTCGGGCATGTCGTAGTTAATCACGTGCGATATGGCTGATATGTCGATACCGCGTGCGGCAATGTCCGTAGCCACAAGGACCTGGTATTTCCCTGAGCTGAATCCTTTAATCGCACCCTGGCGCTTGTTTTGCGACAAATCTCCATGGAGTGCGACTGCAGAAAATCCGGATTTCTTGACCTGCTTCGTCAGGCGGTCCGCACGGGCTCTTGTGCGTGTGAAAACAAGTACGGAATGCATTTCCGCTGATTCAAGGACCTTCATTAAAAGAGCCTGTTTCAAATGCTGCTCAACGGGATAAATTGCATGGGACACTGAGGACACGGGGATAGCTTCATCAACTTTGATGCGAACGGGATCCTGCAGGATTTGTTCAGCCAATCTCCGGATATCGTCAGGCATAGTTGCGGAAAAAAGAAGCGTCTGGCGATTCGCCGGCAAACGCTTAAGAATCCTTCGGACATCCGGCAGGAAACCCATGTCAAACATCCGGTCCACTTCATCAATGACTAGCACTTCAATGCGTGACAAATCGATCGTTTTTTGATTCATGAGATCAAGCAGGCGTCCAGGGCAGGCAACAACGATTTCCGCTCCGTTGTGGATTCTGCCGACCTGGACATTCTGGCTGACACCGCCGTAAATTGTGATGCTTCTGAGTTTCGTGTGGCGGCCCATCTGAAAGATGGCCTGGTGCGTCTGCTCTGCCAGTTCTCTGGTAGGAGACAGGATCAGGGCTCGGGTATGCTTTCCCGGTTGGTTCATAAGACGCTGAAGAATTGGAAGAACGAAAGCAGCGGTTTTTCCCGTTCCGGTCTGGGCCTGTCCCATGATATCCCTGTCCTGCAGAATAGGCGTGATGGCTTGTGCTTGAATAGGGGTAGCCGTTTCATAACCTAGGTCCTTTATACCCTGTTCAATTTGAGGATGTAGATTGAATAACTTAAAATTCATTTTTGTTTCATTATCTCTTTTCTTATTTTTTTTGGGGTTTGTGGTTGAAATAAAATCGAGTATGACTGGATTTCTAATCAGGAAATGCGGTTCAAGTTCTTCTCAGATTTATTCTGTTTGAGGTCCTTCCGGGTCCGCTTTCTTTTCCTTGGAACCCTGACGTCTGGCCATTTTCTCTTTTGCCTTTTGCACGCGGTCGAGTTCTTTCTGACGTTTTAGAAATGAGTTTCGATTTTTTTTTGCCATGCCGGCTCCTTTATCTGAATATCATATCCTAACGGTACCGTTGAGAACGGACCCTGCTTTTGGGCGGCTGAGCAATGTCTACCTTCAGCGTTCGTCCTTTAAGGTCGGTTCCGTGCAGGGCTTTCTTGGCGGTTTCGGCTTCGGCCTGATTCGACATTTCGATAAATCCGAATCCCTTTCCTTCGATCAGCTTAGTTTCTTTGACCTCGCCGTAATTGGAAAAAAGCTTACTCAGATCCTCCATCGTGACCGAGTACCCCAGATTCCCCACGTAGAGTTTAGTTTGCATTGTGCTTTTCCTTTCTGAAAGTTGAACCGCTTTATTTTACCTGAAATCGCTTTCTTTCCTTCTCAGATTTCATTTCCACCCTGGACAAAATAAAAGCCACCCACTCCAAAGAGCAGGTAGCCTAATTTGCACTTCAAAATGTATTTCCAATTTAACGCACCTTCCTCTCCAATTAAGAAGTTCAGGTGCAAATATGCTGTTATTTTGTTATTTATCTGTCAGGAAGTCAAGGTAAATGTTTTTCTCAAGAAGGGCTGCAGATAAATAGGAGAGGCTCTATTTTGGGAGGAGCTTTTTCAATTCACTTTTTTGCTATTTAGTTTTCGGAAGCTAACGGCTAAGACTCTTTTATGAAAATGGATTTCAGGTAGTCGCAAAACAACTCAATGAATTGAAAATCCCGTAAGCGCCCCGAAAAGTATTTCGAGGCATACTCCCGCGTGCTATCGTTTCATCCGTGAAAAAAATCAGAACCGAATGGGGGCGATCGATTGGGATATCCCGTGTGTAGCCGAGCCGTCTGGCCATGAACATGCTACGGCCTTTATGCAATGAATATTATTTCTTCGATCCGTTTTTCTCCAACATCCTGTCCAGCGGAATTTCTATATCGCCGGTAACCAAATAGGCAGCACCCAATACGATATCACTTTCCAGCACCGGCAAACCGTTCTTGGTATAGGCCCCCAGGTGCCCTTCCCATGCCCTCTGTCCGGTTTTTGATTCATAGAGAGAAAGTACACATTGTGGTGAAGCGTACATTCCACCGAAACCCGCAAAGGGAAGAATGCCGAAGAACGTAAGGACCTCTGTTGTTTTTTGAATATGATTGAAAGGCACCGATACAAGCACATATTCACTATCAGAAACATTCAGTGATGAAAATTCGAGCTGATCGGGTGTCATTCCGGCGGTTGCTGTCGCTGCTTGAAGATTCACCAGGTCGAATATTGTTTTTTCTTCTCCTTCAGCAGTAATGAGCATGGGGAACCCCTTCGTTATCTTGCGCGATAACATCAGAAATGCGTCGGGATTCTGCTGCAAGTTGTTTATAAGTGACTGGGGTGGTTTGAAGTGAATTCCCGCAATATCACCTGAGAAAACATAGTTTAAGGTGGAATCGAAACCCATGGTAATACGTGCATCACCACCGCCTACTGCCAAGGGCGGCAGAACCGCCACAGTCTTCCCTGTCAAGGCGGGAGCGGTATTGGTCGTACGGCTGTATAGATTGATCTTCTGTGCTGCACACCCAATTACCAGCAATAGGCAACAAAAGAAGCATGTCAAACCGGTTTTTCTCAAGAATTTCTTAAAACACATGGCATACCTCCTGCTAGAATTTGAGACTGGAGATGGCATTCGAGACTTGTCCGGACGTAAAGTTCTCTCCATCATCTTCATCTCTGAGGACTTCATAGGACTCACCTATAATTCGTGCTTGATCGAGATCGACAACCCGAATGATTCGCTTGGCATGTTGAATATCATGTTCTTTTGACAACGTGACCGGAAAGCTCCCAAAGATAATTACGGGGCCTGCCGGAATGAACCAGCCAATCCCCCAATTGAGATATTTTGAAATTGGATACCCGCCTTGCTCTCCGACCATTACAAATCTGTGTCCGAGCCTTTGTTTCATTTTACGCAAATATTGCGCGTTGATACTCAATTCAGATGGCCCTGATAAAAGCAATGCAAGATCCTCGGAACTGATTTGCGCTGGGGACGTCGTACAATTTACCCCTTTCATCAATAGCTTGTTTGCCTCCTCTGATGTGGAGGGTGTGTTCTTTGTTGCGGCTTGCCTTGTAAGGATTCCGCCAACAACCAGATCGTTCTTCACCTGCGCTCTGCATTTTTCGTCAATAGGTATTGCCCCTTTATAATGCGAGCAACCAGACGTCATCACAATGCACGAACATATACATAAAATCCAACATAACCTGCGCATTACAAGCACTCCTTTCTTGGTAGCCTTTACGGTTGGCACGTATGGTGATATCCCGCCGCTGATGTCCGATGCAAACTTGAGTCAAAATATTGAATTCGCCTTATCGTCCACCAGATATTCTGATGTCCGCTCGGTTCCAAATGGTTCAGGGACTTGGATTCAGGGGCTCACTTCCTCCATGATTCCGGCAGAGTAAGTGAGCAAAACAGGAAAGAATAATCTCCGATTCGATATCATCGCGATGACAATCTTTTCAGAGTTGCTGTTTTAGTAGGCAGATTACATACGAAAGTAAAGTATTATCTGGGAACAAAAGTGTTCATTGCTGTTGGATTGGTTTTCTGAAGGGCAAAAATAAAAGGACTAAGTATAATAACCACTTAGTCCTTTTATTTTATGGCGCGCCCACAAGGATTCGAACCTTGGGCCTACGGATTCGTAGTCCGTCGCTCTATCCAGCTGAGCTATGGGCGCCCTTGAATGCGTGATGTTGGAAGATCTTCAGGCATGCTTTTTAAATTATCTGAATTCGTACTGCAGTACCCCAAAATCCGGCGGATAATAGCAGGTTATTTTCAATTTTTCCAGATTCTTTTAGAAGAAAAAACAAATTGGGCTGTTCTACTCCTAAAGTAGGATTTTTAAGGATCTTTGAAAATTGAAATAAACTATCCCAGACCAAATACCGATATTTAAGTGTCGTACAAACTTTTTTACGGTTTTTACAACACTGAGCAAATGGATTGGAGGAGTCGATAATGCTTTCTGAAATTCTTATCTTATTCGCGTTGATATCGGTTTTGTTAATTTCTGTAGAAGGAATTCTTTTTCTGATTTATGGCGCATTCCGACCCACCAGAATTTTCGGGCGCATTCTGCCCTGCATGATCGTCATCGCATTGGGATCGGTAGTCCTAGGTAAATATGGTACTGAAAATTACTGGATTGCCATAGTATTATTTATACTGATGCTAGTCAGCACCGTCCTGAATTTTATGTGGA
>DHHG01000203.1 GCA_002403175.1 Syntrophaceae bacterium UBA4778
AACATTTATTTATGAGGCAACAGGGTACACAAAAGGCCCGGTTTGAAAATGGAATTTTACTGAAAGTTATTATCAGCAGAGAAATAGGCTTGACCCTCGCAATCTATTATGGTGCTCACGCAGGGTAGTGCAGGGTTGGCTGAATGGACCCTAGTTTTTTGCCTCCCGTGTTTTTGGTTTTTAATCTCAATTTTTCAGCGATCGTCAAAACCGTATTCGCATAGATGTTGCTTTTATTATAGGTTAAAATGATCCTGTGCTGGTGATGCCTGTCCATTTTGCATTTCCAGCCGTTTTTCCGGAGATAATTGGCAATGCTGTGCATAGCGTCCGTCTTGGAGAAGAGATCTACTTTTCCATCTCCGTCTGCATCAACTCCGAAAGTAAATGCGTTGGAAGGCATGAATTGACATAAACCGATCGCTCCATAAATGGAGCCGGGAATTGAAACCGGATCAACCCCGTTCTTTTCTGCGTATCGGAGGAGCGCCTTCAGCTCGTTATAGGCCCATTCGGATTTCAACTTGCAGGTCTTTCGGGCGAAATCTTCCGTTTCACCGTTGATTGCATCACGGCTGAGAAAAGGTTGGATTGTTTCCAGATTTGTGCACAGGGCCATGCTGGCGAGTGTATTGAAAGCAAATTTGGAACCGGTGAATTCACCGAGTTTGGTTTCCACGAGCATGATGGAAACCAAAACCTCCTTGGGGACGCAATAATGTTTTGAAGCAGCTTCCAGATCCGCCTTGTTATTTTCCAGATAAGCGGCCGCCCCGGAGATAACCTCGGGTTTCAGATAGCTTTCGTAAATTTCCTTGCGGTACTGCCCTGTCTGTATTTCTGATTTTTGAAATTTCTTATGGATCAGAGTTTCCAGCTTGCTCGCCATGGTGTCGGATTCAAATACAACCTCAGGACGGGAGAAAGTTTCAAAAAGTTTATTCCCGTCCAAACCGTCGGCAACGAGTCGTTCCATGAGCGGCATCCAATCATTTGCCAAGGCTGTAGATCGAGACGAAAAAGGCAATAGAAGTATAAGCGCTATTACGAAGATTCGGATCTTGTTCATGAAACCGCTCCTTCCGATCCGGTGATCAGACGTTTGTTTAACAACGCGATTACGATTTTGGCTGAGCATCTAAAGACCTCTTCTGAATTTTTCCCCCTAGATTTCGAATTCCTCACCTTTGTGCGGTACATGCGTTACGAATCCGAATTTTTCCTGAACCGTCTTCTCGAAATCGAGTGAGGCGGTTTCTTCACCATGGACGATGAAGATCTCCGGATGATTCTGGAATCCCTCCAGCCATTCCAGGAGCCCTGCCTGATCGCCATGAGCGGAGAATCCCCCGATTGTGTATATTTGGGCTTTGACTGCAATCTCCTCGCCGAGAATGTAAACCGACTGGGCGCCGTCCACCAGCTTTCTTCCCAGAGTGCCGAATGCCTGGAACCCCACGAAGATAACGCTGCATTCCGGTCGCCAGAGATTGTGCTTCAGGTGATGGCGGATGCGTCCCCCTTCACACATTCCTCCTCCGGCAATGATAATTGCACCCGACCGGATGCGGTTTATTTTCTGCGATTCTTCAGAAGAGGCGGTAAAATGAAGTTTCATATTTCCCGTTCCCTTGACCTTGAACAATTTCAGAGCCTCCTCGTCAAAGACCTCCGGGTGGGATAGATAAATTTTGGTTGCCTCCTCGGCCAGGGGACTGTCGACATAGACATCGAGACGGCCCAGCTTTTTCTGCCTCACGAGCTTGTTTAGAATATAAATGATGTCCTGGGTCCGGCCTACGGCAAACGAAGGGATCAGGACATTGCCCTTTCTCCGGAAAGTAGATTCGATTGCCTCGGCCAGCTCTTCGGCGCTCTCCTCAGGATTGCGGTGGTTGCGATTTCCGTAGGTAGACTCGACAAGAACATAATCGGAGATGGTCGTATGCTGCGGATCCCTGATGATCGGATTGTCCTTTTTTCCCACATCTCCTGAAAAGACGATCTTTTTTTCGACAGCATCCTTTTCGTACCAGAGCTCCAGGGATGCGGAGCCCAATATGTGACCGGCATCCGTAAACCGGTATCGCAGCCCCTCCATAGGCATTCCGATTTCGTCGTAGTTTTTCCGGTCGATCAATGGGATCATGTCAAAAACATCTTTGGAAGAGTAGAGTGGTTCCACAACCTGATTCCTCCCCGATCGAAAGGCCTTTCTGGTCAGCCATTCCGCATCGGATTCCTGAATGTGAGCCGAATCGAGGAGCATAATCTCGACCAGATCCGCCGTGGCCCAGGTAGTTATAATTCGGCCCCGAAAACCCTGTTTGACAAGTCGGGGTAGAAGTCCCGAATGATCAATGTGGGCGTGGGTAAGAAAGACAAATGCAATTGCCTTGGGATCGAACTGGAAGATTTCGGGGGCGCCCCCTTCGTGTTTTCCCTGATGCATGCCGCAATCCACTAGGAATTGCGTGCCGTTCAGGGTTAAATGAAAACAAGAACCTGTTACCTCTCTTGCAGCTCCTAAAAACCTGATTTTCATATCACCTATCCGATCCTGATATTTGCTTCTGCCGCAATTCGTTTACGACCCCGATGATTCCCGGCAGAATGGAGATAAATATGATCGCCATGACCACAAGTGTGAAATTGTTTCGGACGACGGGAATGTTTCCGAAAAAATAACCGCCGAAAACAAAAGCCGGTATCCACAAAGCTGTTCCCATGATGCTGAATAAAATAAAATGCCGGTAAGGCATACGGCCGATTCCGGCGACAAATGGCGCGAAAGTCCGTACAATGGGCACGAACCGGGCGATAATGATCGTTTTCTTCCCGTGGCGCTCATAGAAATCGTGGGTGCGCAACAGATGTTTCTTGTTGAGCAAAAACGATGTTTCCTTGCTGAAAACCCGGGGGCCTGCAAAATAACCGATCCAGTAATTGGTAGAATCCCCGCAGATTGCCGCGAGGGCAAGGGCGAGCGCGATCAGTCCGACATGGAATGAACCGAGGGCGGCGAATGTTCCGACAGCAAACAGCAGAGAATCTCCGGGGAGAAACGGAGTGACTACAAGGCCGGTCTCGCAGAAAATGATCAGAATGAGGATAAAATACGTCCAGGCACCGTATGACTGGATGATTATTCCGAGATGCTTGTCGAGATGCATGAAAATATCAAAAAGATAGATTAAGAAATCCATTCCCTATCCTGGGTGACACAAAGTAAACAGGCCAAAGGCTTTGATCAGCTTGTGCATTCTTAAAGGAATGTGCTGAAATGTCAAGTTATTTAGAACAATTGACTTTTCCGGATCTGCAAGCTAAAGTGCGCCCAGACTAACTTTGATGTACGTGGGAACCATAATGCAGATACAACTGTCATGGCTGGAGCGAATTGCTTCCATCATGCACGACATAATAACATTTGCCTATTTCAGGAATTTTTTTCTGAACCTATCGCTCAACAAGAAGCTCATTTCCATGATGATCTTCCTCAGTTTCATCCTTTTATCTATTCTCCTGATCCTCCACTGGCAAGCGGAAACGGCCATGATCAGCGAGTTTGAAAAACAGACAGCGGAACTTTCCAAGGCTATTCAGGTGGGTGTGGAAAAGGTAACGGCGAACAAGCTGGGGAGTGAATCGGGGGTCGAACAATATATCAAAACCCTGAAGTCCAAGGGAATTAAAGAGATTTCGGTAATCAGTGATGCGGAGGAGATTATTGCCAGTTCCAATCCGAACAAGGTCGGCTTGCGAGTAAGTCCGAAAAGAAAGGAATTGATCATCAAGGCAAAATTAGGAGAGCAGGTATCTTCGGAAGGGAAGACATACAATGTGATGATTCCCGTCATTGCCGGAAAAACTCACTATGGGTACATTCACCTTCAGATCAATACGGAAGATATCTCGGAATTGCAGAGGCGCAATACGGTCAAGCGCATCATCGCAACCCTTCTCGTTTTCTCGTTCGGAATGGCCATTTCCATATTCCTATCTTTACGATATACGGAGCCGATCCATAATGTCGTCCAGGCGGCAAGGCGGGTGGCTGCCGGTGATCTGAATCTTAATCTGCCGGTTGACCGGAAAGACGAGATAGGCGACCTTACCCATAGCTTCAATAACATGGTGCAGAAATTAAGAGAAGATCGTCGTCTGGAAGAGAGACTCCGGGAGGCGGAGCATCTTTCGGCTGTGGGTCAGCTGTCGAGAAGCATAGCGCATGAAATTCGCAATCCTTTGAATTACATCAGTCTCTGTATTGATCATATAAAAGAGAAATATCGTCCCGAAAATAAGACCCAGGCGGGTGATTTTGAAACCCTTGTCTCTTCCATGAAACTGGAAATCCATCGGTTGGACAAACTCGTCAGCGATTTTCTTGATTACGGAAAACCTCTGAAATTGAATCTTCAGATGTGCAGTATTTATAAAATTCTGACCGATGTTATTGAGATCATCAAGGCCAAGGCGCAGACCGATCGGGTTACCATCATTGAGGAGTTTTTTTATTTTCCCAATCTGATGATGGATGCAGAACTCATGAAAACCTGTTTATTCAATATCATTGTCAATGCATTTCAGGCGATGCCCGATGGCGGAACCCTGAGATTGCGAACCGAAAATGAAAACGGCAATCTCGTTCTGAGCCTAAGTGACACCGGTTCGGGTATTTCCAAAGAGAGTCTCTCCAAGATTTTTGAGCCTTTCTTTACGACAAAGAATACCGGTTTGGGCCTGGGACTGGCAATCACTAAACGGGTTATTGAAGAGCATGGCGGCAAAATCGATGCGAAAAGCATTGAAGGGGTGGGCAGTCAGATCTCGATCAGCCTTCCCGTGCGGCCGGTTTAAAAAAGCGGACTTTGGCAACAACCCATTACAGGTTGTTCAAAAATGCTCGGATGCAAGGCATCGCGCTTGTTCCGAGGTAGTTGTCGGGGAGGATCGAGCAGCGGAGCGTATTTGATATATACGTGAGCAGCGAGATCCGAAGCGTAACGCAGCAGATAAGCGTTTTTCAACGGCCTGTTGCGAAATTGCTTATTAGAGTGACGATATATGGGAATAATACTGGTCGTCGATGACGAGCCCCTACAGCGTAGTATTTTGAAGACGATCCTTTCTGAAGAGGGATATGAGACCTACGCAGCCTCTTCCGGCGAGGAGGCTCTGAAGATGGTCAGGTCGTACAGCCCCGATGTCGTTCTGACAGACCTGAAAATGAGCGGCATGGACGGAGTTGAACTCCTCAATAAGCTGAGTCAGGAGAAAACGGCGCCTACCATTATAATTATGACAGCCTTCGGGACCGTGAATTCCGCTGTCGATGCAATGAAAAAAGGTGCTTTCGATTACCTGACCAAGCCCCTGGATAAAGATGTCGTAGTCCTGACCGTCAAGCGCGCCCTGGAGAGGATGGATCTCATTAAGAAAAATCGCGAACTGCAGCAGGCGCTTTACGATAAATTCCGGATCGACGGGATTATCGGAAGTTCGCAGGAAATCAGCAATGTCATCAATATCGTCCGAAAAGTCGCTCCCAGTCCTGTAACAGTTTTAATCCTGGGAGAGAGCGGTACCGGAAAGGAACTGATAGCCAAGGCGATCCATTATAACAGTCCCAGAAGCACAAAACCTTTTACCGCAATCAACTGCGCCGCAATCCCGGAAACATTGCTGGAAAGCGAGTTATTCGGATATGAGCCGGGAGCTTTTACCGGCGCATCGGGGCGCAAAACGGGTCTGTTCGAAGCCTCTAATCATGGGACCATTTTCTTGGATGAAATCGGAGACCTTCCTCCTTTGACTCAGTCGAAAATTCTCCGGGCTCTTCAGGAAAAAGAGGTGAGGCGACTTGGTGGACGCGACGCGATCAAGGTGGATGTGAGGATCATCGCAGCAACCAACAAAGACCTCGGGAAGGCAATGCAGGAAAACACCTTCAGAGAGGATCTTTTTTATCGGCTGAAGGTCGTAACCATCAACATGCCTCCGCTCAGAAACCGGACCGGGGATATCCCGGAACTTGCCCTCTATTTTCTGGCCCGATACAACAATGAATTTGGAAAAAGGATCCGGAAAATCGATGCAGAAACAATGGATGCCTTATCGTCGTACCACTGGCCCGGCAATATCAGACAGCTTGAATCCGTGATCGAAAAAGCTGTCCTCATGTGTGAATCGGATACCATCACATTGGAAGATGTGAAAGGTGAACTCGTTCTGCTTTCGCCCAGTAATGGCGTCAGTATAGAGATTCCCGATGAGGGATTGGATCTCGATGTTCTGGAAAAGATTCTACTAAAAAAGGCCATGGAGAGGGCGGATCGCGTAGCTGCCAAGGCAGCAAGGCTCCTGGGAATGAGCTATAAAACCTTCTGGTATCGATGGGAAAAACTGAGTCACGAAGGGTTGTCGCCCGAAGTATTGAATAATCCCAACTACCAATTTGAATTTCCTGCGGAGGGAGTCAACTTTGAAAATCTGGAGAAGGATCTTTTGAAAAAGGCCATGATCAAATCAAATTACGTGGCAGCCAGAGCAGCCCGATTACTTCATCTGAGTGATAAGGCCTTCAGGTTGCGGTGGGAGAAATTCGGTCTCGAATGAAGGCTCTATGGGGCAAGCTCCGGAAATTTCCAGTTCCCTAATAATTCACTCGTTTGCCGGATTCTATTAAAAACACATCTGATCACCGCTCTTCTGGTTTTCCCTTCAAAAAATTATATCCATTAATAATTTATTTCTCGAAAATTTAAATTGTGTGTCGGGAACAAGCAAAAAATCAGTCCCTAAAAGGTAAAAATGACTTCCTAAAAGGAAGGTAAGTATCCCCATAAGGGATGTATGTTCCCTAAAAGGGGAATAGCTTTCCCGAAAGGTAAAGGAAACCTATTCTCTAACAGTAAATGGTATGAACTATGCTCTTGAAATTCCGTTTGATTTTGAGTTGGGGAAAGTTGGCATGGTTGTTGTATGCAATTAGCGAAAAACAACCTATTGGAGGTATTACAATGAGAAAGTTAGTAGCGATTTTGGTTTCCATCATGTTCGTTCTGTCCGTAACGGGCCTCTGCTTTGCAGCAGATGAGAAAGCTGCTCCCGCAAAGGATGCGGCAGTAAAGGCTGACGACAAAGCAGTAAAGGCAGACGACAAAGCGGCCGACAAGAAAGTAGAAAAGAAGAAAGCCCCCAAGAAGGCAAAGAAAGCCGCAAAGAAAGAGAAAAAAGAAGTTAAAAAAGAAGCTCCGGCAGAAGAAGCTGCTCCGGCCGCCGCTGACAAGAAGTAATTGCTTCAAGCAAAAAGAAGTTGAGAAAAGGGGTACTGGGTTGACCAGTACCCCTTTTTTTTAATAAATCTGCTGACCGGGACGCATTCTTGCTGGGAAGGTTTGCCTTTGCTCCGGCAATTAAAGAAAGGTGGACGCCTGCGTTGCCACTTTTTATCCCCCAAGGTTAAGACCTGTCACTAGTTACCGGTCACCAGTCACTGCGGAGTGAGACGCTATTCACTATTTACTATTTACTATTTACTGTCTTCTAGTAGGCGCCTTTTCCGGTGATAACAACGAGAGGGGTTTTAAAGAGGATTTTCAGATCAAACCACAAGGACCATTCATTGATATACTTCAGATCGAGACGCACCATCTCGTCGAAATTCGTGCTGCTACGTCCGGCAATCTGCCATAGGCCGGTGATTCCCGGTTTGCAGGAAAGCAACCGGGTACGATGCCAGTAATCATAAAGCTCGAATTCGTAAGGGATCGGCGGTCTCGGTCCGACGAGGGACATCTCCCCCCTCAGGACATTGATGAATTGGGGTAGCTCGTCGAGGCTGGTTCTTCTCAGGAAACTACCGAAAGGGGTTATTCTGGGATCGTTCTTCATTTTAAAGACGCCGGAGCCGTCGTGCGTTTCATTTGTCTCGATGTATTTTTTTATGTATTCCTGATGACTCTTGGAATCGGAATCCACATACATGGACCGGAATTTCAGAAAATTGAACGTGGATCCGTTTAATCCCAATCTCTCCTGGCGAAAGAAAACAGGACCTTTGGACGTGAGTTTGATTCCGGCAGCGATGCCCAAAAAAAGGGGTGAAAAAAGAACGAGCGCGGAAAGGCTCCCCGCAAAGTCGATGAAGTATTTGCAGCCGACAGAGACTTTCTCCATAATCCCTTTTTTGGTGAGGTCGGGATAAAAATTCTTGTTAAATCCCCCACCCTGTTCGGAGAACTTCCCCTTGTCCTCAGGGAAGACGTGAAAGGTAATCCGGATGCACCCGGACAGTGTGCTCCCCAGTCCTTTGTGAAGCTGGTTGCGAATTTTGCGAAGGATCTTTTCAATGATCGCCTGGTTCATATGCGTGATCTCGGTAAAAATTACTCCGACTGTCAGATTGTGTTCGTACCAGCCTCTGATGTCTGTTTCACGCAGGCAAAGATTGAAATTTGTTTTAATGTTTTCCACCACGTCCAAATGTTCCTTTCCGGGAAAGGAACTGAGGTCGGCCAGAAGGAGCAGAAAAGGCCGCTTGGAACGTTCGGATCGCTTGCGCTCGATTCTCAGCATTTGATGAAACTGGGGTTGCGCATAGAAAAGGCTATCGCTCGAGGCATTGTTCGACGGAACTGAATCCCGTAATGCAAATTTAAAAGGGGCCATATTCATATCCTGATCTGATTGTAAATCGGGAAGTATGGATTAATCCATTTTGTTCTTGTTTTTTTTACCGAAAATTCCGGACTCCTTAACATTGTTTAACAGATGCGACGCTTTCTGTAAAAAGCCCTTGGGTTCTTCCGGTTTAGCGCCGTAGTTATAATAATAATGTTTCGTCCCGAAATACTTAGAATACAAGGCTTCCGATCTGAAGCTTAGATTATTCAGAACAAATCCTAAAATTTTGTTTCCTTTCAGATGCTTAATCGCTCTGCTGACCGAGTCTCGGGGAGTCTCACCTGCTTTGACGACAACGACAATGCCGTCCACCATTTTGTTGAGAACGCTGGGTTCGGTTGTGGCCAGAACCGGGGACGAATCGAAAATGATGTATCGGTCGGAGTATCGGGAGCCGAGATCCTTAACAAGATTCTCCATTTTTTTTGATCCGATCATTTCGGCAGGGTTCTCCTGGATTCGTCCGCTGCTGATGACACTTAGTTTTTCAATCGACGTTTTCATGAAAAGATCGGCAATATCCGCCTCTCCCTTTAAATAATCCGACAGCCCCATGGTGTTCCTCAGGCCGAACATGCCGGAGAGGGTCGGATTGCGAAGATCGCAATCAACCAGCAGCGCATGGTGGTTGAATTCCGTTGCGATGGTGATTGCGAGATTTGCCGCGACGAAGCTTTTCCCCTCACCGCTTACCGCGCTTGTTACCAGTATGGTTTTGGGGAAATTTCCGTTATCGGACCGCAGGACGTGTGTTCTCAGTCTTCTGAACTGCTCCGCGACAATGGACGAAGGCTGGAAAAAAGTTACGAGCTTGCTGTCGAGGACAGAATCAGAATTGGTCTGAGTCAGTACGGTTTCTTCCTGATCCGTAAAGCGCTCATTCTCAACTTTTTGTAAGGCATCGAAAATTTTTCCCATGTTTTAGAGCCATCCTGTCATAATTCGATAGAGACCGCTCAGTTCCGGTTCAAGCAGAACAGAGGCCAGAACAACCAGCAGTACGGAAACAGACATAATAATTGCAGCCCAGGTGTAACTCCATTTAAAAAATTTCTTTCTGCCGGTCAGCTTCAGATCGCGGGCCACTTCATGAATCAACTCCGGGCCGATAAATCCTTTGTTTGTGGAAAATCCGGACAGGAGCGCATTATCGCAAATCGTATTAATCAATCTTGGTATCCCTTTGGAATATTGGGCAATCGCCCTGACCGCCTCCGGATGAAAAATCCGGAGATTTCGTGCTCCGGCTCGCTTGAGACGATAAACTATGTAATCCGCTATCTCTTTGCCGTTCAAAGGAGGCAAATAGTAGCGAACGGAGATCCTCTGCTTCAAAGGCCGGAATTCCGCTTCCTCCAGGATTTTATCCAGTTCCGGCTGTCCTATCAGCATTACATGAAGAAGCTTGCTCTTGGATGTCTCCAGATTCGTAAGCAGTCGGACTTGATGCAAAAGCTGTCGGCTCAGTGTCTGTGCTTCATCTATAATAAGGAATACGCGTTCATTGCGTTCATAGCATTCGAGCAGAAATCGATGAAGCTGAGCAAGTTGAGCCTGTCCGTTCTGTTTGTCTGTTTCCACACCGAGGTCCTCGCAGATATAATGAAGAAACTCGGTATGATCCATCATTGGGTTGAAAATATAAGCCGTTCTTATATTCCCGCTCAGTTTGCTCAGCAAGGTACGTACGATTGTCGTCTTTCCTGAGCCCGCTTCTCCAGTAATGACGGTAAATCCTTTTCCCTCTTTAATGGCATACTGGAGATGCGCCAATGCTTCCCGATGCTTATCGCTCGAGAAGAAAAAACCCGGATCAGGTGTTATTTCAAAGGGCTTTTCTGTGAATCCGTAAAAATTTTTATACATTCCCGGAATTCTCTTCCTCTATCTTCGGTATGACGGCAAGGGCATTGATGCCCAGGGTCAATTCGGCGTCCTCCAGATCATGGAAGGATCGATCGAGCTGCTCCCTCAGGAAGGCCAGTCCGAAACCCGCTCCCAGACCTGCAAATAAACCGATAAGAAGGACCTTCGGGATATCAGGAGAGAAGGGCCGTTCGGGAACGCGGGCGGGATCGACCACCTTGAACTGCTCTCCCTTTTGACGTTTCTCCAGATTTTCAGCCTGTTGCGCTTCCTGATTTTTTTTCAGCAGTCTGTCGTAGCTGTCTTTTGTGTTCTGATATTCCCGGACGAGAGAGGCCATATCCTGCTCCCGCATCGGCATGCCTTCGATTCTGCCCCGATACCGGTTTATCTGTCCCGCAATACTGCTCTCCTCAGCCCCAAGCCGCTTTATTTCCATTTGAGTTACCATCAGCTGGTTCTGCAGTTCCCGGTAGCGCGGATCTTTTTTGATATCGTACACATCCTTTTTCGATTCCAAATCGGCCAGCTTTTTCTTCATTGCGACCACGTCAGGATGGTTCTCCTTATATTTGGTCCGGAGTTCGTCAAGAGATCGCTTAATGGTATCCCTCTGGGTTTCATAGGAGCCTCCCGATGCTCCGGAAGACAAATCGTTCATTCTTCTTTTGCCATCGGATCCTGCGCCGTATTCTGTCTGGGTTGCGATCGGCAATTCCAGATCGGAGAGCTGTTTCTGAATGTAGAGTTTCCTGTCCTGAGCGGCCCGCAGGCTTTCTCCGACGCGCTGATACTGACTCTGAAGCTGCTCCAGTATTTTGAGATTGGTATCCCGCTGTTCGGGCAATTCACCCATGTACTTCCTTTT
>DHHG01000263.1 GCA_002403175.1 Syntrophaceae bacterium UBA4778
CCGGCTCGGAAAGAGTTAAAGCGAATGATTCCGGTCCGACATACACAAGCTCTCCCAAAACCTCGCCCGACATTTCCATTGAGCTGTCATCCGAAGAACTTGATGCTGTCGTATCTGCCGCCGGGACATCTCTCCTCCTTCGGCGACGAGGTCTTCTTCTCCTCGATTTCCGTGTTGCGGCAATGGACGGGACCTGTTCGCCTGGGACCGGTTGACTCGGAACCGTTTTCTTTTCTTCCGAAACATCTGCAGGCCCCTCGGATTCTGCCGCCTTGGTTTGAGGCTCGCTTTCATTTTCACAGTGAATTGGCTTACTGTCCTCTTTTTTCACAAATTCGAATTTGGAATCGCTCCAAGGCATGTGCGGTCTGCCGGAAATATAAATGGTTGTATCGTACGTGCTTTCGATCTTGGCTATTTCGGAGCGTTTATAATTGAGCAGATAATCGGATACCTCGATGGGAATGATTATTTTGGCTTCATACAAATCGCCTTTAACCGCCTCAGATTTAATCCGACGCAGGGCATTGATCGCCGTGTACTCCAGAGAGGGCTGCATTCCGCTTCCCTTGCAGAAAGGGCAACGCACATAACTGATTTCCTGAATTGTTGATTGTTTCTTCTGTCGGGAGAGTTCAATGATTCCGAATTTCGATATCTTCGACATCTGAATTCGGGATCGATCCAGACTCAGAGCGTTCTTGAAAGCCTTTTCCACCTCCTGATTGTGCTTTCGGTCTTTCATATCGATGAAATCGATTACGATCAGTCCGCCGAGATCCCTCAATCGGAGCTGACGGGCAATTTCGTCGGCAGCTTCCAGATTGGTTTTAAAAGCGGTTTCTTCAACATCTCTTTTATTGGAACCGCGACCGGAATTCACATCAATCGTGATCATGGCTTCCGTGGGATTGATAATGATATATCCACCCGACTTCAGATCGACGCGTTCGCGGTAAATTTTATCTATCTGCTCTTCCAGTCTGTATTTATCGAAGATAGGAGACTTTTCCTTGTGCAATTTGATCATGTTGACGTTTCGAGGCGCTACCGTTTTGCAGTATTCCCGCATCTTACGGAATGTCTCGACGTCATCGACGAGAACTTCCTGAATGTCCGATGTGAAGTAATCACGCATGGAACGCACACCGAAATCACTCTCCTGATAAATAAGCGCCGGCGCTGTAATCTCTTCTGCTTTCTTCAGAATCTTATTCCATAATCGGGATAGATGCTGGTAATCGCGCGATAGTTCCTGTTTTTTTCTNNTGATCCGTAAATTCCTTCAGGCGCTTGCGATCCGCATCATCTTCTATCTTCCGGGATACTCCCAATGTCTGTTTTTTCGGCATCAATACCAGATACCGGCCGGGCAAGGAGGCAAATGTTGTCAACATGGCGCCTTTCCGATCTTTTTCCTCCCGGCAGACCTGAACCAAAACCTCCTGATTTACCCGGAGAATGGACCTTTTCCCATTCTCTTCCTCTTTGCGTTCCGTGTGGTACTCGGAACTGACGTCATGGAGGGGTAAAAAACCGTTGCGTTTTCCTCCGTAGTCTACGAAAGCGGCTTGCAGACCGCGTTCCACTTTCATCACTACACCTTTGTAAACATTACCTACGATCGGCTCTTTCACCGACATCTGGATAAAGAACTCACTCAACTTGCCATCATCGATGATGGCCATCCGTTTCTCTTCTTTATCGATCGCATTGATCAGCATTCGTTTTTTCATAATTTTCCTATTCATTTTTTTTTAGACTATCGAAAGATTCAATCAAAGACCAAACCGGCTCCAGGCTGATGCCGAGCCATCGATAGCCATGTTCTCACTGGAAATAAGCGACATCTCCCTTGCCGGCCCTGAGTACCTGCGGAATATCATCTACAAGACTGATAACACTGGACTGCTCAGATGCCAGACTGCCGCCGTCAATCACTAAATCGACCTGTTTCATTTTCTTTTCTATTTCGGATGGATCGCTCACAATCTCATCCTGCTCCAGTTTAGCGCTGGTATTAATAATCGGATTGCCCAATTCCCGAACAAGCGCTAGACAAATCTCGTTATCAGGAACACGAATCCCGACAGCATTTCTCTTCTGAAGCAAAATCTTGGGAACCATTCTTGAGGCTTCGAGGATAAAGGTATAAGGACCGGGGAGCAGTCGGCGCATGGTTTTATAAGCGAAATTGGAAACCATTGCATACTGACTGATATCTTTAAGATCCGCACAGATAAAACTGAGGGGCTGCTTTTTATTTCTGTGCTTGATTTCGTATATTTTTTCAATTCCTCGTTTATTGAAAAGATCGCATCCCAGGCCATAGACCGTATCCGTCGGGTATACGATGATACCGCCGTCCCTCAGGATATCTACCGCCTTCCTGATCAGCCTCATCTGGGGATTATCTTTATTGATTGAAAAAATCATAAATTATTTATTTTCTAACATATTTATCCCTATTTAGCAAGGATTACCCATAAACAAAGCATGGTTTTGCGAAGCGGAAGAACGAGCAATTTGACTCGTCCGAAGCGAAATAGTTTTGAAAACCTAAAGAGTGGGACTAGGGAACGGACTTGCGCCACTCTCTAGTCATTCAGATATGTTTATACGTTTTTTTAGGATTTGCTCAACTTATATTGGATACTGTCCACCAATGCCTGCCAGCTCGCCTCAATGATGTTGCCCGACACACCGATAGTGCTCCAGACTTCAGATGCATCCCTGGATTCAAGCCATACCCGAACCTTTGCTGCGGTTCCGTCTGTTCCTTCCAATATGTTAACCTTAAAATCTACCAGATGCATCTCTTTTATTTGGGGGTAAAAGGTTGTCAAAGCCTTTCGTAAGGCATTGTCGAGCGCATTGACAGGACCGTTGCCTTCGGCTGCTGTGATTTCCTCTTCGCCTCCCACAGAGATCTTGATTGTCGCCTGAGACATCGAAGGAGTATCTTCTCTTTTTTCATCAATAACCCTGAGGCATTCCAGCCTGAATGGTTCTTTAAATTCTCCCGTTGCCTTTTTAATCAGAAGAGACAGGGAACCATCCGCCGCATCGAACGTATAGCCCTGGTCCTCCATTTTTTTGATTTCCTGAACGACTTCTTTGCTTATCTTTCCCTTCTGCCCCAGAGAAATGCCGAATTCGTCAGCCTTGTACACGATATTGCTCTTTCCGGAGAGATCGGACACGAGTACCCGGCGTTTGTTTCCGACCATTTCGGGTTCGATATGCTCATAAGCAATCGGATTTTTCAAAATGGCACTGACATGAACACCTCCCTTGTGCGCAAAGGCGCTCCGACCCACAAACGGACGGGAGTTCAAGGGAGGAACGTTCGCAATTTCGCTTACAAAAAGAGATAAATTGGTAAGCTGGCGAATGCTGTTCTCCGGGAGACACTGCCGCTTTAATTTCAGCTGCAAGTTGCCAATAATCGGAATGAGATCGGCATTTCCACACCGCTCTCCATAGCCGTTGATCGTCCCCTGGACCATCCGGGCGCCTTCGGCAACGGCGCACAGGGAATTGGCAACCGCGAGTCCTCCGTCATTGTGGGCATGAATTCCCAACAGATGCGGAGGAATAAATTGTTTCACTTCTTGAACGATCTCGGAGACTTCCATGGGAAGCGTCCCCCCATTGGTATCACAGAGAACGATAAAATCCGCGCCGGCGCTCAGGGCCGTTTCGATTGTCATCCGGGCATAAGCCGGATTGCGCTTGAATCCGTCAAAGAAATGCTCGGCATCATAGACAACCTCTCTACCCTTGCTCTTGAGAAAGGATACCGACTCCCCGATCATCGCCAGATTCTCTTCCAGAGATACACCCAGAATTTCTGTTGCGTGCAGATCCCATGTCTTTCCAAAAATGGTTACGGTCGGCGTCTCCGCCTGAATCAAGGCTATCAGATTCGGGCAGTTCTCCGGGAGACAATCGCTTTTTCGTGTGCTGCCGAACGCCGAGAGACGGGCATTTTTGAAGACGACATCTTTGGCAAGCTCGAAAAAACGCATGTCTTTGGGATTCGATCCCGGCCACCCACCTTCAATATAGCGAACCCCTACTTCATCGAGCTTCTTTGCTATCCTGATTTTTTCCTCTGCTGAAAAACTGATCTGTTCGCCCTGAGTTCCATCCCTCAAGGTCGTATCATAAATCAAGACATCCCTTTTCTTCATAAGCCATTCCTCTCACCGGAATAAAAAATCCGTTACCGGCTGCGCCTGATAACGGATTTTTGTTTATCTGTATATTATGCCATCATCAGGTCGCTATATGTGCTACCCGTATAATTATCCCGTTGCTAATGATAATGGCGATTGCTTCTCTCATACTTTTTTATCGAGTTAATCAGTTTCTCTCCTTGTATGTTATGGCCATTGTTTTGTCAATAGAAAAAACCAGTAGGTACAGGTATTTCAATACTTCCAATTGCACTTGGGATTCAAATTTATTTCATATTTAAACTTGAAAATAACGCAGGTTGGTTTTATAAGTTCTGAACAAAGTGGTTGGACTAAATGCATATATTTTCAGAGAGATAAACGATGCGAATCATTATTGTAGTTGGAATGCCGGCTTCCGGTAAAAATATTGCACGGCAATACGCGGAAGCTCGCGAAATACCGTATTTTGCGACAGGTGACCTTGTCCGTGAAGAGGTACGCAGGCGCGGTCTTGAACCGGATGCGGCCACCATGGCAAAAGTTTCCACTGAGCTCCGAGGTCCGGATGGGATGGGAGTTACGAAACTGGCCCTTTCATCGGCCATCCAAAGCGGTGCGGAGGTATTGTTCTTGGAAGGAATGCGCTCTCAACCTGAGATAGACCATATACGTGGCGACAACGAGTGTACCGTCATTGCGTTTCTGGCTCCAAGGAAAATGCGTCTTGAAAGAATCATGTCCAGAGGAAGGTCGGATGATTCGCCACAGGCATTCGATTCAAGAGACCAGAGGGAAGTAGAATACGGCACAGCGGTTCCCATTGCATTGGCAGACGAATACATACTAAACACGAGTTCCATGGAGGAAGCTCTCAAGGAACTTGACAATATTGTAAAGGTTTGTCGGCATCCCAGAAAATAAAACGATTTAAAACAGAATCACGAAATCCTCAACATTGGAGAAACCGGGTGAATAAGCAACAGATCGATCTGGAAAAATTATTCGAGAGATTGAAATCAAATCAGGAAATCGCACAGAAATTCTTTGAAATCGAGGTTTGTATTTTATCCGTGCTCAATTTTAAGGATCTCTTTGAAAAGCTGTTGTCGGAAATCAGAGAGAAGTTCGGAATTCCGCATCTCTGGATATCATTGATCGACAAGGGAGATTTATCCTCGCTGATACAGGAACTCGGAAATTCGAATGTCCTGAAAGAGCGCCTCAATATGATAACCGAGGAAATCTTTCTCGGACTGCTCAATGCCAAAAAGAAACCGGTACTGGCGAATGGGGACCTGAAACCCTTCTATAAGCTATTTCCGGAGAATGAGAAATATTTCATTAAATCAATAGCTGTTATTCCATTGACTCTCGACGGGGAAATCATCGGAAGTTTGAATATGGCCGATTATTCGGAAACGCGCTTTCAACCCGGTATGGATATCCAATTTCTGGATCAGCTTTCAACGATCGTATCCATATGCATTTCCAACGTGACCGCTCATGAAAGGCTCAGGATTCTTGCTGAATACGAGGCGGACTTATCCGAATAGCTGGGCCGAACTGAATAACTCCGGGATGAGGCCTATTTTCCATCTTTTCCCATTTTGATTGCGCAAAGCTCGCCGCACATAGTGCACCCCTCATCCTTTGCCCTTTCGCTTTTCTCAAGCAGAGCGCTGGCCTTTTCGGGATCGATAGCCATTTGTATCTGTCCATCCCAGTTGAAGTCCCTTCGGTGTTGGGCCATCGCTATGTCCTTATCCAATGCCCCCGGCAGACCTTTCGCAATATCTGCGATATGGGCGGCAATTCGTGAGGTGACAACGCCTTCCCTGACGTCTTCCAGAGTCGGTAATCTCAAATGCTCGGATGGGGTTACATAGCAAAGGAAATCAGCTCCTGCGGCACCGGCAATGGCTCCGCCGATTGCAGCCGTTATGTGATCGTAGCCGGGTGCGATATCGGTCGGCAGCGGCCCGAGCACGTAGAAAGGCGCCCCATTACATAATCTCTTCTGGAGCAGTATATTGGTCTCGATATCCCGTAAAGGGACATGTCCCGGACCTTCGATCATAACCTGGACGCCACCGTCCCTGGCCCGTTTCGCCAATTCTCCCAGATGGATGAGTTCCTGGATCTGACCTCTGTCGGTGGCATCGGCCAGACATCCCGGTCTTAAACCGTCTCCCAGACTGAGGACCATATCGTAGCGGCGTGCAATTTCAATCAGACGATCATACTCTGCGAAAAGAGGATTTTCCTTTTGATGATATTTCATCCAGTGCGCCGTGATAGAACCGCCCCGGCTGACAATGCCGAGGAGGCGTCCTTCCGCGTGAATGGCCTCAACGCTCCGGAGGGTTACGCCGCAATGCACCGTAATGAAGTCGACTCCATCTTCGCCGTTGGCTTCGATCGCTTCGAAGAGATCGTCCGCTGTCATCTCAACGATAGATCTGCCGCTGTCCAGCATGCGGGCCGCCGCCTGATAAATCGGGACCGTTCCAACAGCTACGGTCGACTCTCGGATCACTGCCTTTCGGATTGCATCGATGTCGCCTCCCGTTGAAAGATCCATGATCGTATCGGCGCTTGCCTTTATAGATATCTTGACCTTTTCGAGTTCCAGCGCAAGATCGTTATGATCTTTGGATGTTCCGATATTGGCGTTGACTTTGGTTCTCAAGCCCTTGCCGACTGCCAGGGGAGGAATGCTTATGTGCCGGTTGTTGCGAACCAAAACAATCGTGCCGTTCTCAATTCCCTTGCGGATGAATTCGGGTGTTGTACCTTCCGTCTCCGCACAAATCTTCATTTCTTCCGATATCCTACCCTGTCGGGCTATTTCCAGTTGGGTCATTAGATTCACCTGAGTTCTTTGTTATAAAATTAAGAATAGAAATATACCAATTATTCTCGTTCTAATCCGCAGAAAGTATCAATTCCGCAGCTTTTTTCCCGGAAAGAAGCATCCCTCCAAATATGGGGCCCATTCTCGGCCCTCCGAAGGCAGCATTTGCAGACATACCGGCGACA
Organism: Syntrophaceae bacterium UBA4778; assembly: GCA_002403175.1. The sequence continues at coordinate 7,224 of DHHG01000263.1, forward strand.
AAAACTCCGGGACAGATTTCTTTCGTATTTTCCAGGGTCAGCCGCTCCGCTTTCTCAGCCCATAGCGAGCGCTCCCCGATCAATTTTCCAGTCGATGTCCTTAAAGCAACATCAGCTTTTCTTTCGATAACTTTCAGGACCTCGGTAGCATGCCCGGTGGAGTCGATTACATGCCGAGCCGAGATCGTCAGGGGATCGACATGGAGCCCCGTCATTTCAACGGGTGACCAAGTGACGACCAGGCCGGTAACCCGCCCCTCACGAATAACCACATCTTCAACCGACATGCAATTAAATATTTTTGCTCCTGCCTTCATTGCATGCGAACAGATGGTTGAAACGGCTTCAACGGCATCGGCTGTATAATAGCCGGGTTCATAAGCTAGGGTACGTATTTCGAATAGATCCAGCATGCCTTTTGCCTCTTCCTGGACGACGATTTCGTTGAACATCATGCCGCCCCCCCACATGCCCCCGCCGATACTCAACTTGCGTTCGAAAATAGCTGTTTTCTTTCCTGCCTTGGCCAGCATATAGGCGGCCACCAATCCGGCTGGGCCTCCACCTACTATTGCGACATCCATCTCCGTGTAATCGAGAAATTTCTGAGAAAACCGCTCAACTATGGCTCTTGTTATCGTAATCTCATTCAACATTAAACTCTCTCCTTATTTATGTCTACTTATAAAGGCCATGGGATTTACCGGCCCGTGTCCCTGCCCGATTCGCAATGAAGAACGAATGGCAGCAAATATGAGCCTTTTTGCCCGGTCGACAGCATCACGTACCGACAGGTCTTCCGCGATCCCGATTGCCAACGCTGTTGCAAAGGTGCAACCCGTTCCGTGCGTATCGGCTGTCGAAAGCCTCTCGGAACGGAACTCAAAAAACTGTTCACCGTCAAAGAGCAGGTCCACGGGATCACCCGCGGCATGTCCCCCTTTGATAACTACATTTTTCGCCCCCAAAAGGTGAATGATCCGTGCTGCTTGTTTCATATCTTCCGGTGAAACAATAGGCAGCCCACTCAAAATCTCCGCTTCCGGGATGTTCGGCGTAACAACTGTCGCTAAAGGAATAAGCTCTGTTTTCAGTACGGAAACAGCATCATCATATAGCAGGGATGTCCCGCCTTTTGCGGATAAAACCGGGTCCACAACAACTTTCTGCAACTTGTAAGTTCTGATCCTGTCCGCTACAACCCGTACCGTTTCCGGACCGGCAAGCATGCCTGTCTTGACCGCATCGATTGAAATATCCGAGGCAACGGAATCGAACTGGCGTCTGACGAATTCAGGAGGGATCTCATGGACGTCCTGGACACCCTGCGTATTCTGAGCAGTAACCGCAGTGATTACACACATACCGTATGCATCGAGGGCTGCAATCGTCTTCAGATCAGCTTGAATTCCTGCCCCCCCCCCCGAGTCGGAACCGGCAACCGTAAGGATGCATTTCGTAGTTTCTTTCGCGTTTGTCATATAGTTCACTCCGAAACTGTTCTAAATGCAAAATGAGGCGCACTCTCCGGGAGTTTACAAATCCAAAAGAAAGGGGCCGCCTCCATCGGACACGGGAGGCGGCCCCTTTCTTCTCATTCAAACAATCGCCGCTCCCTACGCTGGCATTATCCAGGTCAGGTTTTAGGAGTATATTCTCAGCCAGGGCAACAAGCGTTTAAATTCTAAGTTCTTGGGCATATGATCCCGCCCTAAACAGCCTGTATCCCGGCACCCCCGCTCTTTTATTTTACAAGTATAACAAGTCGGGATGAATACTACATCCCTTTTTCTGCTACATTGCTTTCAATTCCAAAAATCTGCCTTGTATTTTTCGATGTAATCCGTCCTACCTCTTCCATGGTAACGCCTTTCAACTCGGCGATTTTCCTGGCAGTAAAGATCACATAAGAAGG
>DHHG01000262.1 GCA_002403175.1 Syntrophaceae bacterium UBA4778
AGACAGCCCGAGCATCGTCTCTGTCATGCAGCCGATCATGAGCTTCATACCACATGCCCGCGCTGCTTCCATAATCTGTTTTGATTCCGTTATCCCACTCTTGGCTATTTTGATATTGACTCCATCACAGCACTCTTCTTTCGAAACACGTTTGAAATCCTCCATGGAGCGAACGCTCTCGTCCAGGATGATGGGAATTGCTAAATTTTTCCTGATCTGACGGTGTCCTTCATAGTCGTCCTTGGGGAGGGGCTGCTCTACCATTTCTATCGGCAAGTTCCTGCTCCGGCAGTCATCCATGAATTTAAGGAATACATCTTTTCTATAACCCTGATTGCCGTCCAGACGAATCCTGAAATCGCCGTTTGGTTTGAGGATACGATAAATCCAATCGAGATAGGCGATGTCTGCTTCCCGATTTCCACTCGTCTTTACCTTGAATTCAGTAAAGCCGATCCCGGCAGCCCGCTTTACCCATCTTTGCGTTCGCTCCAGTTCATTGGTGAACGGTACGGTGATATCGGTTCTGCAGGACCTTTCTCTCCCGCCCCAGAAAGTAAACTCCTCTACACCGCTGGAGCAAAGAGAGGCCCGGAAAAGAGCGACTTCCAGACCGGACAGGGTCATCGTGAAGGAAGGATATCTGAGCCGCAATTCACGAATCAGATTTGGGTAATCTGCGATGCATGTTCCCCGTATGCCCGGTATGATTCTCTGAAGAACGCCGGTAATCGCCGGAATGGATTCCTCCCTGAAGGCAAAACTCGTCGGTATTTCCCCTTCGCCCGCCTTTCCGTCCTCCAGAATAACCCGAACGATTATGCTGTGGATCTCATCCTTTCTCCCCAGCGCAGTTGCAAACGTCGTTTTAAGGGGTCTACGGATATGGCGAAAAAGGATTTTTCGAATGCGAACCATTGTTCCTTAATCCTTGAGAATCATATTGTATTGACCTGCCAGGGCAGTTCTGACCCTGAACATAAAATCGATCCCGGGGTCCTGTTTATCGGTGAATCGATAGGTGCTATCCTGCTCTGAAATCAGATCATAATGGGGAAGTTCTTTATTGGTGTATTCATAATGGCCGATCAGAAACTCAATGGAAGGATATTTGTTTACAAGGTAATGGATGACCCAGGCATTTGCCGAAACCTGCTCGCCAGTCAACTGATTACGATCCAGACCGACATTTTCAATGGAGAGGGCAACATGATTAAACCCGATCGTGTGGCGAGCTATGAAATCTTCAGGCAGAAGCCGGAAGATTTCTCCACTGCGGTCTATCAGAAAGTGCGTTCCGACATTAAGGCGACCTCCTTTTTGAATATCGTCGCGTATCGCGGAAAGCTCATCGGGTTGCATGAAATTGTATGACTCACCAAGCGTAGCAAATGCCGTGTAATGGATTACGATCATCTTCGGCCCGATAATCCGGTGTCCTTCGAATCCATAATGGATGCGGCAATATTCGTCCGTAAGTTGAATCCTTCTTTCCGAAATAATCGGAAGCTCTCCAATATGGAATTTATTCTGAGGAACAACCATCGCCTTTCCTTTCTGACATAATCTTTACTGTCATACAGGAATCTTATCGGATATTCAAGGATCGCCCTTGCATCCTACAGGATCGATAAATCTTAGTTGACAAGACCTTTTGCTTTATTTAGATTGGCTGGAAAGGGAACTACTTTCATCATAGTGGATCAGGCAGGTGCATTATGGCCGACATCATTATTGAATCGGGAAAAGCAGGTTCGCCCCTGATCGTTTCAGGTACGCTTCGAAACAACAGATTCGATCAATCCTCAACCGATAACGATCCCTCTTATTTTCAGTTATCAGACAAATTCTTGTCAAATGTCGAGGATAGTATATCCATCAGTTTGAAAGCACGAGAGCTCAGCTTTCAAACCGGACAGAAACTTCCCGAACCGGATTTATATCTTCTCAACCCGAATCAGGCAAAATCGGATTTCAGCACAAGTGACCTGGTAAAGAAGTATCAAGAAGCATCCCTTTTAAAATTAGCATCTGAGCCCTTCGGCACTTCAATAGACAGGATTACCATCAGTCAGGAAGCTTCAACGCTCAGCCGGTCCTCGATTTAGATGATTGCTATAGAAGGAAAAGGATCAAAAACAGAATCCTGGTCCGATCAATATAATATCTGAATCACGATCATAATCTGTAACTGTCCGGCTCCAGGCGGCACGCATCAACCACCGCGAATCGAACCGGTAAGCGGCACTCACTGTAAGAATGCCGGCCAGGATAACGCCTTCTGTATCCGTCAGGCGATCTCCTGATAAGTGATCCGCGATATAAGGACCCAAACCGATACCGAGGGTCAGCTTTTCATCATAAAAATCCTGTACGGCCCAAATCTGAGCCGCACCGCCAATTCTGTGAAGTACATCATTGTGACCTTCGTTGATAAATGAAAGCGTCCATTCGAGATGTCTTATGATTCTTTCCCTGTACATGATCTGCCCGGCAAAAGCTATGTCCTCATCACGGTTGTTCATAACTGCCCGGCCTAAAAGGATGGAGAGCTCGCGCCCCGGCATTTTTTCAACTCCGGAAGTAAATCGACTTTCTCTAGATATCCTGGGAGCCGTTTCCAGTTCAACCCCCAATCCGAAAAGCAATGAGATAGTGCTTATGTTCGAATTGGTCCATACCCAGTTCGAATGAACGCGAAAGAAAAATGGGGATTTAAAATACCACTGACCCGATAAACTCGATATGATTCCTACGCCGTGTTCATTGTTGAAGATTTGTCTCGTCCTTTCATTGGTGTCGAAGTAAAAGTATGGACCGATACCGGCAGCCAGCGAATATTTTTTTCCCGGTGAGCGCGACTTCCCCCACAATTGGAAATAGTATCCATCCCGATGGTGTTCCGAAAAATGCCCTTCATTCAAATAAGATAATCCCAAAGCCAGATGGTCCGACAGCATATGCAAATAATTATATTGATACCCTACCGTTTTTTCACTTGAACCGCTGTTCAACACACTACCAACAGAAGCTGAAAACTCCTGCGACCAGGAAGGACAGGCAAACAAAAAAAGGATAATAAAAATGATGAGTCTCTTCATTCTCTCCTTTTCCTTTTATAGAAAGCTTTCCTTTTTTGATTCCGCTTAAACGATAAGTCAAAGATAACTCACCTTAGGGAAATAAAGTATCAGTCGAATTCATGAATTGCAGTACATCGTTCTTTTATATTGACATCGTAAAAACAGCTAAGATAAAGTTTCATTACTATTTCCGAGGAGGAATTCCATGATTTTCAATGAAGAATTTGAAACGCTTCCGAGAGAAGCTCTGGAGGCGCTGCAACTGAAGCGATTACAGCAGGTCGCCCAAAGGGTCTATCATACCGTCGGCTTCTATCATAAATCCTTTGATGAGGCGGGAATCTCTCCCGATGATATAAAAACATTGGACGATCTCAAAAAGCTGCCGTTCACGACTAAAGACGATCTCCGGAACAATTATCCTTTCGGTCTGTTTGCCGTGCCGATGAGCAACATAGTGCGACTCCATGCTTCATCAGGAACGACTGGCAAAATGACCGTTGTCGGATATACAAAAAGAGATATCGAAACCTGGTCCGATCTGATTGCCCGTTGTTTTGTTTCGGCGGGTCTGACGAAGAACGACATCATACACAATGCATACGGATACGGTCTTTTCACAGGAGGTCTCGGCGTACATTACGGAGCGGAGAGATTGGGCGCCAGCGTTATTCCTATGTCAGGGGGAAGCACGAAGCGCCAGATCACGATTTTGCAGGATTTCGGACCAACAGCCATCTGCTGCACCCCCTCCTACGCCCTTACCCTCGCCGAAACAGGAGAAGAACTCGGCGTGGACATGAGATCGCTCAAGCTCCGTGTCGGGATATTCGGAGCCGAGCCCTGGAGCGAAAAAATGCGGGACGAACTGGAAGATAAATTGAATATCACGGCAATGAACATTTACGGCCTTTCCGAAGTGATCGGCCCCGGAGTCGCCATGGAATGCGTCGACGGGAGGAACGGACTTCACATATTTGAGGACCATTTCATCGTCGAGACAATCAATCCCGAAACGGGCGAAACGCTGCCGCCGGGTACGCCAGGCGAGTTGGTTTTTACAACGCTCACCAAGGAAGCATTTCCTCTGATCCGATATCGCACGAGAGATATCTCCAGAATCATAACGGAACCGTGCCGCTGCGGCCGGACATTCGTCAGAATGGATCGTATATCCGGACGCAGTGACGAGATGCTGATTATTCGAGGAGTAAATGTTTTTCCATCTCAAATTGAAGGCATTCTGATGAGCATCGAAGGTTTGGAACCTCACTACCAGCTTATTGTTGAACGAATCGGTACCCTTGACACCTTGTCGATACAGGTCGAAGTCAGCGAGAGTGTCTTTTCCGATGAGATCCGTGCCATGCAGAAGCTCGAAAAAAGGATTTCCAAGGATATAAAGGATTACCTGGGAATAAGCGCCTCCATTAAGCTCGTGGAGCCCAAGAAGCTCCAACGCTTCGAAGGGAAGGCACAGAGGGTCATTGATAAGAGAACGATGTAGCTCAAAAGGAGACAGCCGATGAAAGTAGAACAAATTTCTCTTTTTCTGGAAAACAAGCCGGGGTCCATGGAAAAAGCTACCAAAGTCTTGAGTGATGCCGGGATCAATATCAGAGCGCTTTCCCTTGCGGATACGTCAGATTTCGGAATTTTGCGTTTGATCCTTAATGATGTTGATCGTGGAAAGAAAATCCTTCAGGAAAACGGATTCACTGTGAGAAAGACCGAAGTCGTTGCGGTCGAAGTCCCTGACAAGCCGGGGGGTCTCCACAGCATCATGGAAGCACTTTCCAGAAGCAATGTGAATGTAGAATACATGTATGCCTATGTGGAACGCAGCGGAAAGGATGCGATCATCATTTTCCGCTTCGATCCAATTGACGCCGGAATTGAAGCCTTACAAAAGAGCGGTTTCTCGGTACTGCCCGGGGAAAAGGTGTACAATATCTAGGAGATCGATAGAGGTCCATCGCTCATTTCTCAATCGGAGGACAGGGATGCTCAAGCATGTGGTCATGTTGAAATTCAAAGCGGGGATATCCGAAGCGGATATCCAGGAACTGGAAAAGGGATTGGGGAGCCTCCCTGCAAAGTTAAGCCAGATCAAAGGCTACGATTTTGGCCGCGACCTGCGCTCCGAGAAAACATTTGATTTTGCCCTCGTCTCAACCTTTGAAAATTTCGATACACTGAATGCATACAAGATCCATCCCAACCATCAGGTCGTCCTCAAAAAAGTCCTGGAACTGAGCGAGACTGTTCAGGTCGTTGATTTTGAGTACTGAAAATTAGAATCGGCTCTCATTAAATAGACAACTTGGTTCTAAAACATAAGATGCACTGCGATTGACCTCTCACAATCCACGACTACAGATTACGGATACCTCGACAGAAGCACCCTTCGGCAGCTCAGAAACGGCAAAGGTCTGGCGGGCAGGAGGATTCACAGCGAAATATCCGGCGTAGATTTCATTAAATACAGCGGCATCGGCAATATCCTTTAATGCAACGGTGGCCATCAGTACATTTTCCATTCCGGTCCCTCCTGCTTCAACAACGGCCTTTATATTCTCCATTACCTGTTTCGCTTCTGCCGGGAAATTCCCTTTCAGCAACTCCCCGGTTTCAGGATTTATCGGAATCATCCCGGATACAAATAAAAAATCACCGAAACAAACTCCCTGAGAGTAAGGACCGGCAGCAGCAGGCGCTTTCGATGTGTAAACAACCTCTTTTTTGTCCGACAAGATCAGCCTCCCTTTTATCTGATGTGAACCTTGTGAGGTTCCGTAAAACAAATACCCCAATTCTCCTGGACCCTTTAGAGTGTTAACGCACATAGCCTACAATCGATTCGAATTTATATCCCTTTTGGCCGTATCCTTCGCCTTTGATATCAGTCGTATAAAAATGGAGTCCCTTCATAACATTATGCCATTGATATAATTCGCGTGTTCCAGGCAGTTTGGTAGTAGCAATGTTTCCGATGGATCCTTCAAGAATATAGCCGTGCAAAGATGCATGCGACATCTCCGATTCGCTCGAATAGAAGTGGTCCCCCTTCCCGGGATGATACCACCGGTACAGCTTCTTGGTTCCCGGCGTATTCTCTTTGAAAAGTCTGAATGCGATCCCCTGTCTTTTATAAAATTTCAGTATGCGCTTGTCCTCACGTTCCGGATAGGCTGTAAACAGAAAATCAGAACCGCGGATGAATTTATAAACGGAAATAATCCTGGGAACATCGGAACCCGTTACTCTTACCGAGAGATCAACCCATAAGTCTCCTCCATTGGACTGAAACAGAATGCTGTCTGCATAAAGACCCGGCTCCATCTTATCGGTAGACAATCTGATAGCGACATAATCAGATTCGCTTGTCGTTTCACCTGCATTCGGGGTAAGGGTAATCCAGCCCGGCGGAGGCAACTTAATATCCCGCGAATAAATCCGCATCCCCTTTACCAATACGTCTCCCCCGGTTACATTTAACTTAAGACGATGGGGTCCCTCTTTTAATTTTTCTGCGAAAGGCACTTCTATCCATTCACGATTCTCACTGTTGCAATCCACCGACTCCAGAGGGACTTCATCCAGGGACATACTTAAAATTCCGGCATTCACATCCTTTCTGATGCTGAGGTCCCCGCCATTGCCTGTAAATAAAATTATAAGATCATGGGCTGATTCATCTCCCGCCGGGAATCCCTCCATCTCTTTCCATCTCCCGTTCATTTGAACAGTTTGCTCCAGACGCTCCGGTAAGGTAAAAACCCCCTTTCCTTTGCATCCCTCATTGTAGAAAGAAATGTACCTTCCGCGATCTTTTTTTAGGCGAGGAGATAAAGTCTTCCAATGCAATTTTTCAAGGCCTTTGTTCTCGATCTTCAAACGCAGGTTCGTAACCGTATCTCCACTTACAGAACCCAAATCGATACTGGACGGCTCTATATTTAAAACGGGGGCATCCTGCTCCAGAATCTCATATTTCACGATAATCGTACGCAACAAATCTCTTGATCTAAATTTGAGAGAAATGCTCTGGCTGCCATGATTTTGCTGGAGCTCATATTTAACACTATTATCGCCAACGAGGATTCCCATTTGAACAGCTCCGGATGCAGGGGATTCGTCCCGGGCACCCGATTGCTGAACGACTCCATCGTACTTCAGCGCAACCACAATGCTTTGCGATGCTTCCGTCAAACGGCCTTTCAATTTGCCTGACGACAAATTGCGAGACGCCACCGGGTCTTCCAGAACCCAATCCAGAGGCAATGAACCTTTTTTACTCATATTGATTGTTGAATGAACTATCTTACCCGGTTTGAGAATTCCGAAATCGATCTGTACCGGATTGAATTCAAACAAAGCCGAAGCGGGGTGCGCAGCCCATAAAGGAACCGATAAAAAAATGCCGCATAGAATAAAAAATATTTTTTTCATGTTATTCTCGAAAGGCCCGCCCAATTTTTAAACTTGAAACGGAGCATGGATAATAAAACTGCACACAATTACATCTACTCACATTTTAGGATTTGAGCAACATACTATTTTAGGAGCATGAACAAGCTTTTCTGGGATACCTGAATTATGCAGATAAGTCAAATCGACAAATTCCAGACTGTTGAAAATCTCATCACTTTAAGAGTTACTGCGTCTGCTGCGTTGGATTGAAAACTCCCCGATAAAGCGTCGGAACGCGCATCGCTTTCAACTTATTTCTATATACGCCTCGCGATTCGGTTAAAGTATATCCAAAAACATCTTGACTCGATCCCCTGGAATTGTATAATTTAGGTTTTTTATGTTCTCTCAATGTCTTTTTCAACTTAGATGAATGAAAATTTCGTTTAATCATAACAGATATTTTTGCACGGTTTACAGTCTAAGCCGAATCCTAATATCAAACTGATACCACGCTGATGGACATTGATAATAAAAAATACTCGCTTGCCCTGAAATTTGTTGAAGGCGTCGGTAATATCACTTTCGATCGCCTGATTTTAAAATTCGGATCCCCCGGTCGCGTTTTTCAACAGAGTGCCCGTGATCTGATGCAGGTTGAGGGCGTCCATAGAAAAACAGCAGAGGGCATTGCTTCTTTTAAATCCTGGGACAGGGTTGACAGGGAACTCGAGCTTGCCTATAAATATAATGTAGATATCATCACGATCCATGATTCGTCATACCCGGAATTGCTCCGATCTATATATGATCGTCCTAGTCTGCTTTATATTAAAGGAAAACTGATTTCAGATGAGGCGTGCATTGCTGTTGTCGGATCACGAAGAGCGAGCACATATGGGAAATTCACAACCGAAAATTTCTGTCGTGAGCTAGTTTCGAACGGCTTGAATGTTGTAAGCGGTATGGCCAGGGGTATCGATACGGCTGCTCACCGCGGCGCCCTCTCGGGTAGAGGCAGAACGATCGCCGTGCTCGGTTCCGGACTGGACATTATTTATCCATCTGAAAATATGGAACTCTCGGAACGAATTGCCGAATCCGGAGCTGTAATATCAGAGTTTCCGTTTGGAACACAACCATTGGCATCGAATTTCCCTGCCAGGAACAGGATCATAAGTGGAATAGCTATCGGCACTATCGTAATGGAAGCCACAGAAAAAAGCGGATCATTGATTACGGCCCGTTTTGCCCTTGAACAGGGAAGGGAAGTTTTTGCCGTTCCGGGTAGTATCGATCACCCAGGTTCCAGAGGCACTCACCGGTTGATCAAGGAAGGGGCAAAACTGGTGGAAAATGTCCAGGATATACTGGACGAGATCGCGACCCGGATTAAATTGGGCCAGACCGCAGCGGAGGTTGGCTGCACCGAAGCGCCCAAACCGGATTTCATGGATAAAATATCCGAACCCTTTCCGGCCGGCATTCCGGAGAAAATATCGGAGGCTGTCTTAAAAGCTTTGGCGCAAGAGCCCTTGCATATTGATGCCATCATCAGTACGACAGAACTCGGCAGCAACACCGTCCTGGATTGCCTGTTCAGACTCGAATTGCATGGATATGTCCAACAAATGCCCGGAATGATCTTCAGAAAAATCGATCCGATGACGATAAACAAAAATTGAGTTCATCACATCCCAAAGGGGGGGTTTAATGGCTAATTCTCTCATCATTGTCGAATCACCGACGAAGGTGAAAACAATTAAAAAATACCTCGGTTCCGAATTTAACGTGGAAGCTTCCGTCGGACACATCAAGGATCTGCCGAAGAGCAAATTGGGAATCGATATTGATAACAGCTTTGAACCGACTTATAACGTCATAGATGCTAAAAAGACTGTCATTTCCGATCTGAAACGCGCTGCCAAGAAGGTAGAAAATATCTATCTGGCACCCGACCCGGACCGTGAAGGTGAAGCAATTGCCTGGCATATTTCTCAGGAGATCGAGACGGATAAGAAAAATGTCTACCGCGTACTTTTTAACGATCTCACAAAAAACACGATGATTTCCGCCCTTCAGAATCCGCAAAAGCTCGATTATAACAAGTACGAGGCTCAACAGACCCGGCGCATTCTGGACAGGCTTGTCGGTTACCAGATCAGCCCCATTCTCTGGGACAAGGTTAAACGCGGATTGAGCGCCGGACGCGTCCAGTCGGTAGCAGTCCGGCTCATCTGTGACCGCGAAGAAGAAATCCGTCGCTTTAACCCGGAAGAATACTGGAACCTTACGGCACTCCTGAAAGGGATGAATCCTCCGCCTTTTGAGGCGAAACTGCATCGGATCGACAACAAGAAAG
>DHHG01000266.1 GCA_002403175.1 Syntrophaceae bacterium UBA4778
TCCCCTTCGCCCGCCTTTCCGTCCTCCAGAATAGCCCGAACGATTATGCTGTGGATCTCATCCTTTCTCCCCAGCGCAGTTGCAAACGTCGTTTTAAGGGGTCTACGGATATGGCGAAAAAGGATTTTTCGAATGCGAACCATTGTTCCTTAATCCTTGAGAATCATATTGTATTGATCTGCCAGGGCAGTTCTGACCCTGAACATAAAATCGATCCCGGGGTCCTGTTTGTCGGTGAATCGATAGGTGCTATCCTGCTCTGAAATCAGATCATAATGGGGAAGTTCTTGGTTGGTGTATTCATAATGGCCGATCAGAAACTCAATGCAAGGATATTTGTTTACAAGATATTGGATAATAAAGGCATTTGCCGAAACCTGCTCACCAGTCAACTGATTACGATCCAGGCCGACATTTTCAATGGAGAGGGCAACATGATTGAACCCGATCGTGTGGCGAGCTATGAAATCTTCAGGTAGAAGCCGGAAGATTTCTCCACTGCGGTCTATCAGAAAGTGCGTCCCGACATTAAGGCGGCCTCCGCTCTGAATATCGCCACGTATCTCGGAAAGCTCATCGGGTTGCATGAAATTGTAAGACTCACGAAGCGTAGCAAACGCTGTGTAATGAATAACGATCACCTTCGGCCCGTTGATCCGGTGTCCTTCGAATCCATAATGGATGCGGCAATATTCGTCCGTAAGTTGAATCCTTCTTTCCGAAATAATCGGAAGCTCTCCAATATGGAATTTATTCTGAGGAACAACCATCGCCTTTCCTTTCTGACATAGTCTTTACTGTCATACAGGAATCTTATCGGATATTCAAGGATCGCCCTTGCAGATCCTGAAGGCTTATCCTGCAGAAATAAATCTTAGTTGACAACACCTTTTGCTTTATTTAGATTGGCTGGAAAGGGAACTACTTTCATCATAGTGGATCAGGCAGGTGCATTATGGCCGACATCATTATTGAATCGGGAAAAGCAGGTTCGCCCCTGATCGTTTCAGGTACGCTTCGAAACAACAGATTCGATCAACCCTCAACTGAAAACGCCTCTTCGTATGTTCAGTTATCAGACAACTTCTTATCAAATATTGAGGATAGTATATCCATCAGTTCGAAAGCCCGTGAACTCAACTTTCAATCCGGACAGAAACTTCCCGGACCGGATTTACATCTTCTCAACCAGAATCAGCCAAAATCGGATTTCAGCACTAATGACTTATTAAAAAAGTATCAAGAAGCATCACATTTAAAATTAGCATATGAGCCCTTCGATATTACAATAGACAGGATTACCATCAGTCAGGAAGCTTCAACGCTCAGCCGGTCCTAAGGGGTCGATTTCAGGATGATTGATATAGAAGGAAAAGGATCAAAAACAGAATCCTGGTCCGATCAATATAATATCTGAATCACGATCATAATCTGTAACTGTCCGGCTCCAGACGGCACGCAGCAACCAACGGGAATCGAACCGGTACGCGGCACTAACTGTAAGTATGCCGGCCAGGATAACGCCTTCGGTATCCGTCAGGCGATCTCCAGATATGTGATCCGCGATATAAGGGCCCAAACCGATACCGAGGGTCAGCTTTTCATCATAAAAATCCTGGACAGCCCAAATCTGAGCCGCCCCGCCAACCCTGTGAAGTACATTATTGTGGCCCTCGTTGATAAACGAGAGCGTCCATTCAAGATGTCTCATGATTCTTTCCCTGTACATGATCTGCCATGCAAAGGCTTTGTCCTCATCACGGTTGTTCATAACTGCCCGGCCTAAAAGGATGGAGAGCTCGCGCCCCGGCATCTTTTCAACTCCGGGAACAAATCGATTTTCCTTAGATATCCTGGGAGCTGTTTCCAGTTCGATACCCAATCCGAAAAGCAATGAGATGGTGCTTATGTTTGAATCCGTCCATACCCAATTCGAGTGTACGCGAAAGAAAAATGGAGATTTAAAATACCACTGACCCGACAGACTGGATATGATACCTAAGCCGTGTTCATTGTTGAAGATTGCCCTCTTCCTTTCATTGGTGTCCAAGTAAAAATATGGACCGATTCCGGCTGCCAGCGAATACTTTTTGTCCGGCGAGCGCAACACCCCCCACAATTGAGAATAGTAGCCATCCCGATGATGTTCCTCAAAATGCCCTTCATTTAAATAGGATATTCCCAAAGCCAGATGGTCCGACAGCATATGCAAATAATTATATTGATACCCAACCGTCTTTTCACTTGAACCGCTGTTCAACACACTGCCGACAGAAACTGAAAACTCCTGCGACCAGGAAGGACAGGCAAACAAAAAAAGGATGATAAAAATGATGAGTTTCTTCATTCTCTTTTTAACCTTCGATAGAAAACTTCTCTCAATTTTTGATTCGCTTAAGCAATAAGTCAAAATAGCTCACATTTGAAAATTAGAGTATCAGTAGAATTCATGAATTGCAGTACATCGTTCTTTTATATTGACATCGTAAAAACAGCTAAGATAAAGTTTCATTACTATTTCCGAGGAGGAATTCCATGATTTTCAATGAAGAATTTGAAACGCTTCCGAGAGAAGCTCTGGAGGCACTGCAACTGAAGCGATTACAGCAGGTCGCCCAAAGGGTCTATCATACCGTCGGCTTCTATCATAAATCCTTTGATGAGGCGGGAATCTCTCCCGATGATATAAAAACGTTGGACGATCTCAAAAAACTGCCGTTTACAACCAAGGATGATCTTCGGAACAATTATCCTTTCGGTCTGTTTGCCGTGCCGATGAGCAACATAGTGCGGCTCCATGCCTCATCAGGAACGACAGGCAAAATGACGGTTGTCGGATATACAAAGAGAGATATCGAAACCTGGTCCAATCTGATTGCCCGTTGTTTTGTATCGGCGGGTCTGACGAAGAACGACATCATACACAATGCATACGGATACGGTCTTTTCACAGGAGGTCTCGGTATACATTACGGAGCTGAGAGATTGGGCGCCAGCGTCATTCCTATGTCAGGGGGAAGCACGAAACGCCAAATCACGATTTTGCAGGATTTCGGGCCGACCGCCATCTGCTGCACCCCCTCCTACGCCCTTACCCTCGCCGAAACAGGAGAAGAACTCGGCGTGGACATGAGGTCCCTCAAGCTCCGTGTCGGAATATTCGGAGCCGAGCCCTGGAGCGAAAAGATGCGGGACGAACTGGAAGACAAATTGAATATCACGGCAATGAACATTTACGGTCTTTCCGAAGTGATCGGTCCCGGGGTGGCTATGGAATGCATCGATGGAAGGAACGGACTTCACATTTTTGAGGACCATTTCATTGTCGAGACCATCAATCCCGAAACGGGCGAAACGCTGCCACCGGGTACACCAGGCGAGCTGGTTTTTACGACACTCAGCAAGGAAGCATTTCCCCTGATTCGATACCGCACAAGAGACATCTCCAGAATCATAACGGAACCGTGCCGTTGCGGCCGGACATTCGTCAGAATGGATCGTATATCCGGGCGCAGTGACGAGATGCTGATTATTCGAGGAGTAAATGTTTTTCCATCTCAAATTGAAGGCATTCTGATGAGCATCGAGGGGTTGGAACCTCATTACCAGCTTATTGTTGAACGAATCGGTACCCTTGACACCTTGTCGATACAGGTCGAAGTCAGCGAGAGTGTCTTTTCCGATGAGATCCGTGCCATGCAGAAGCTCGAAAAAAGGATTTCCAAGGATATAAAGGATTACCTGGGAATAAGCGCCTCCATTAAACTCGTGGAGCCCAAGAAGCTCCAACGCTTCGAAGGGAAGGCACAGAGGGTCATTGATAAGAGAATGATGTAGCTCAAAAGGAGACAGCCGATGAAAGTAGAACAAATTTCTCTTTTTCTGGAAAACAAGCCGGGGTCAATGGAAAAAGCTACCAAAGTTTTGAGTGATGCCGGGATCAATATCAGAGCGCTTTCCCTTGCGGATACATCAGATTTCGGAATTTTGCGTTTGATCCTTAATGATGTTGATCGTGGAAAGAAAATCCTTCAGGAAAACGGATTCACTGTGAGAAAGACCGAAGTCGTTGCGGTCGAAGTCCCTGATAAACCGGGGGGTCTCCACAGCATCATGGAAGCACTTTCCAGAAGCAATGTGAATGTAGAATACATGTATGCCTATGTGGAACGCAGCGGAAAGGATGCGATCATCATTTTCCGCTTCGATCCAATTGACGCCGGAATTGAAGCCTTACAAAAGAGCGGTTTCTCGGTACTACCCGGGGAAAAGGTGTACAATATTTAGGAGCTGTTGTCCAAAGCTCCCCTTTTTTATTAGAAGATTTGGATTTTCAAACTCGAATGAGAAAAAAAATCCAAAAACATTGGAGACTCACCGGAGCAAGCTCCGTCGAATCTCCGATCCTTAAGGAACTTTTAAACATGATTCGCTCGCTTACCCCGCAGCAAGCTGCGAGGAATGCGCTCGCTGCCGGATTCAATTTCCGGGAAATCATATTATAGGAAAGTCCATCGCTCATTTAATCGGAGGACAGGAATGCTCAAGCATGTGGTCATGTTGAAATTCAAAGCGGGAATATCCGAAGCGGATATCCAGGAACTGGAGAAGGGATTGGGGAGCCTCCCTGCAAAGTTAAGCCAGATCAAAGGCTATGATTTCGGCCGCGACCTGCGCTCCGAGAAAACATTTGATTTTGCCCTCGTCTCAAGCTTTGAAAACTTCGATGCTCTGAATGTATACAAGATCCATCCTGACCATCAGGTCGTCCTCAAAAAGGTCCTGGAACTAAGCGAAACTGTTCAGATCGTTGATTTTGAGTACTGAAAATGAGGATCGGCTCTCATTAAATAGAGGCACTTTATAAATTGGTTCTAAAACATAAGACGCCCTGCGAATGACCTCTCACAATCCACGGCTGCAGATTACGGATACCTCGACAGAAGCACCCTTCGGCAGTTCAGAAACGGCAAAGGTCTGGCGAGCAGGGGGATTCACCACGAAATATCCGGCGTAGATTTCATTGAATACAGCTGCATCGGCAATATCCTTTAATGCAACGGTAACCATCATTATATTTTCCATTCCGGCCCCTCCTGCTTCAACCACGGCCTTTATATTCTCCATTACCTGTTTCGCTTCTGCCGGAAAGTTCCCTTTCAGCAATTCCCCGCTTTCGGGCTTTATCGGAATCATCCCGGATACAAATAAAAAATCACCGAAACAAACTCCCTGAGAGTAAGGACCGGCAACAACAGGCGCTTTCGATGTGTAAACAACTTCTTTTTTGTCCGACACTATCAGCCTCCCCCTTTTTACCTGATGTGAACTATGTGAGGTTCCGCAAAAAACAAATACCCCAATTTTCCTGGACCATTTAGAGTGCTAGCGCACATAGCCTATAATCGATTCGAATTTATATCCCTTTTGGCCGTATCCTTCGCCTTTGATATCAGTCGTATAAAAATGGAGTCCTGTCATAACATTATGCCATTGGTATAATTCGCGTGTTCCAGGCAGTTTGGCAGTCGCAATATTTCCGATAGATCCTTCAAGAATATAGCCGTGCAAAGATGAATGCGACATCTCCGATTCGCTCGAATAGAAGTGGTCCCCCTTCCCGGGATGATACCAACGATACAACTTCTTTGTCCCCGGCGTATTCTCTTTGAAAAGCCTGAATGCGATCCCCTGTCTTTTATAAAATTTCAGTATACGCTTGTCCTCACGTTCCGGATAGGCTGTAAACAGAAAATCAGAACCGCGGATGAATTTATAAACGGAAATAATCTTGGGAACATCGGAACCCGTTACTCTTACCGAGAGATCAACCCATAAGTCTCCTCCATTGGACTGAAACAGAATACTGTCTGCATAAAGACCCGGCTCCATCTTATCGGTAGATAATCTGATATTGACATAATCAGATTCGCTTGTCGTTTCACCTGCATTCGGGGAAAGGGTAATCCAGCCTGGCGGAGGTGATTTAATATCCCGCGAATAAATCCGCATCCCCTTTACCAACACGCCTCCCCCAGTTACATTCAACTTAAGACGACGGGGTCCCTCTTTTAATTTTTCTGCGAAAGGCACTTCTATCCATCCACGATTCTCACTGTTGCAATCCACCGAATCCAGAGGGACTTCATCCAGGAACATGCTTAAATTTCCGGCATTCACATCCTTTCTGATGCTGAGGGCTCCGCCATTGCCTATAAATAAAATTGTAAGATCATGGACCGATTCATCTCCCGCCGGGAATCCCTCTGTCTCTTTCCATTTCCCGTTCATTTGAACCGTTTGCTCCAGACGCTCCGGTAAAGTATAGGTGCCCTTTCCCTTGCATCCCTCATTGTAGAAAGAAATGTATCTTCCGCGATCCTTTTTTAAGCGAGGAGATGAAACCTTCCAATGCAATTTTTCAACACCTTTGTTCTCAATCTTTAAACGCAGGTTCGTAACAGTATCTCCACTTGCAGAACCCAAATCGATACTGGACGGCTCTACATTCAAAACGGGGACATCCTGCTCCAGGATCTCGTATTTCACGATAATAGTACGCAACAAATCTCTTGATCTAAATCTGAGGGAAACGCTCTGGCTGCCATAATTTTGCTGAAGTTCATATTTAACGCTATTGTCGCCAGCCAGGATTCCTATTTGAACAGCTCCGGATGCAGGGGATTCATCCCGGGCATCCGATTGCTGAACTACTCCATCGTACTTCAGCGCAACCACAATGCTTTGCGATGGTTCCGTCAAACGGCCTTTCAATTTGCCCGACGACAAATTGCGAGACGCCGCCGGATCTTCCAGAAACCAATCCAGAGGCCCTGAACCTTTTTTACTCATGTTGATAGTTGAATGGACTATTTTACCCGGTTTGAGAATTCCGAAATCGATCTGTACCGGATTGAATTCAAACAAAGCCGAAGGGGGGTGCGCAGCCCATAAAGGAACCGATAAAAAAATGCCGCATAGAATAAAAAATATTTTTTTCATGTTATTCTCGAAAGGCCCGCCCAATTTTTAAACTTGAAACGGAGCAAGGATAATAAAACTGCACACAATTACACCTACTCACATTTTAGGATTTGAGCAACATACTATTTTAAGAGCATGAACAAGCTTTGCTGGGATACCTGAATTATGCAGATAAGTCAAATCGACAAATTCCAGACTGTTGAAAAACTCATCACTTTAAGAGTTACTGCGTCTGCTGCGTTGGATTGAAAACTCCCCGATAAAGCGTCGGAACGCGCATCGCTTTCGACTTATTTCTATATACGCCTCGCGATTCGGTTAAAGTATATCCAAAAACATCTTGACTCGATCCCCTGGAATTGTATAATTTAGGTTTTTTATGTTCTCTCAATGTCTTTTTCAACTTAGATGAACTAAAATTTCGTTTAACCATAACAGATATTTTTGCACGGTTTACAATCTAAGCCGACTCCTAATATCAAACCGATATCACGCTGATGGACATTGATACTAAAAAATACTCGCTTGCCCTGAAATTTGTTGAAGGCGTCGGTAATATCACTTTCGATCGCCTGATATTAAAATTCGGATCCCCCGGTAGCGTTTTTCAACAGAGTGCCCGTGATCTGATGCAGGTTGAGGGCGTCCATAGAAAAACAGCAGAGGGCATTGCTTCTTTTAAATCCTGGGACAGGGTTGACAGGGAACTCGAGCTTGCCTATAAATATAATGTAGATATCATCACGATCCATGATTCGTCATACCCGGAATTGCTCCGCTCTATATATGATCGTCCTAGTCTGCTTTATATTAAAGGAAAACTGATTTCAGATGAGGCGTGCATTGCTGTTGTCGGATCACGAAGAGCGAGCACATATGGGAAATTCACAACCGAAAATTTCTGTCGTGAGCTAGTTTCGAACGGCTTGAATGTTGTAAGCGGTATGGCCAGGGGTATCGATACAGCAGCTCACCGCGGCGCCCTCTCGGGTAGAGGCAGAACGATCGCCGTGCTCGGTTCCGGACTGGACATTATTTATCCATCTGAAAATATGGAACTCTCGGAACGAATTGCCGAATCCGGAGCTGTAATATCAGAGTTTCCGTTTGGAACACACCCATTGGCATCGAATTTCCCTGCCAGGAACAGGATCATAAGTGGAATAGCTATCGGCACTATCGTAATGGAAGCCACGGAAAAAAGCGGATCATTGATTACAGCCCGTTTTGCCCTTGAGCAGGGAAGGGAAGTTTTTGCCGTTCCGGGTAGTATCGATCATCCAGGCTCCAGAGGCACTCACCGGTTGATCAAGGAAGGGGCAAAACTGGTGGAAAATGTCCAGGATATACTGGACGAGATCGCGACCCGGATTAAATTGGGCCAGACCGCAGCGGAGGTTGGCTGCACCGAAGCACCCAAGCCGGATTTCATGGATAAAATATCCGAACCCTTTCCGGCCGGCATTCCGGAGAAAATATCGGAGGCTGTCTTAAAAGCTTTGGCGAAAGGGCCTTTGCATATTGATGCCATCATCAGTACGACAGAACTCGGCAGCAACACCGTCCTGGATTGCCTGTTCAGACTCGAATTGCATGGATATGTCCAACAAATGCCCGGAATGATCTTCAGAAAAATCGATCCGATGACGATAAACAAAAATTGAGTTCATCACATCCCAAAGGGGGGTTTAATGGCTAATTCTCTCATCATTGTCGAATCACCGACGAAGGTGAAAACAATTAAAAAATACCTCGGTTCCGAATTTAACGTGGAAGCTTCCGTCGGACACATCAAGGATCTGCCGAAAAGCAAATTGGGAATCGATATTGATAACAGCTTTGAACCGACTTATAACGTCATAGATGCTAAAAAGACTGTCATTTCCGATCTGAAGCGCGCTGCCAAGAAGGTAGAAAATATCTATCTGGCACCCGACCCGGACCGTGAAGGTGAAGCAATTGCCTGGCATATTTCTCAGGAGATCGAGACGGACAAGAAAAATGTCTACCGCGTACTTTTTAACGACCTCACAAAAAACACGATGATTTCCGCCCTTCAGAATCCGCAAAAGCTAGATTATAACAAGTACGAGGCTCAACAGACCAGGCGCATTCTGGACAGGCTTGTCGGTTACCAGATCAGCCCCATTCTCTGGGACAAGGTTAAACGCGGATTAAGCGCGGGACGGGTCCAGTCGGTAGCAGTCCGGCTCATCTGCGACCGGGAAGAAGAAATCCGTCGATTTAAACCGGAAGAATACTGGAATGTTACGGCGCTCCTGAAGGGAATGAATCCTCCGCCTTTTGACGCTAAGCTGCATCGGATCGACAACAAGAAAG
>DHHG01000299.1 GCA_002403175.1 Syntrophaceae bacterium UBA4778
GGTCTGATGCCGACATCTTCATAGGTCTGCACATCGCTGATCGTGAAGGCGTCGTGCAACTCGATGACGTCAAGGTCTTCAGTCGGATCTTTGATGCCGACCTGATTATAAGCGTAATAGGCTGCCATACGGGCCGCGAGGAAACCGGTGAAACCGGGATAGCGCTCGCCGCCGGGGAATTTTTTGCCCAGATCCTTGTATTGATTCGCCGTCTCGTTGGGCAGGAGGGGGATAGCCATATCGCGCCGGTCTGCCGGGCGCAGTGTGTGCGAACCCGCCGTAACCCATATCCGCAGAGGCTTGTTAGGTGAATTTTTCGTCAGCTTAATTGCTGTTTCCTCGTCGCAGATGATCGCGCAGGCCGCGCCGACGCTCATGAGACAGCAGTCCAGAGCGCGCAGCGGATGGGCCACCACGGGCGAATTCAGTACATCTTCCACCGTAATCTTCATTGCTCCGTGCGCGTAAGGATTCATGCGCGCGTAGCCGTGATGCTTAACCGATATTTCCGCCAGGGTTCTGCGGAAAGAATCTTCTTCCTTGCCGAAGACCTTCCAGTATTTCTGCGCCATAACCGCGTAGTATCCGGCATAGATATGGCCCAGCGGACCTTCCCAATCCTTGTCAGCCGCGCAGGAAATATAGAAGTTGCCTTCATCGGTGGGAACCTCGTCCATTCGTTCCCAGCCCATGGACAGGACGCAGTTGGAATATCCGGAGGCTACCGCTTTAACGCCTTCCCACAATGTGGTGCCGCCGGTGGCGCCGCCGGTTTTAACTCCGCAGTTGCCCAGTGGATCAAGCCCCAGCCGGTCATGGATCACTGCTTCGCCAAGAAGCTGGTCACCGAAGTGGTCAGCAAAATGGCCGTAGTAGCATGTATGTATGTAACTCTTCAGTTCGGCCGACGACAAGTTTATAAGTTCTGCCGCCTGGGTAAGAGCGTCCACGCAAAGCTCTTCTGTCCGCTTATCGGGAAAGGCCCTGTCGAATTTCGACTGTCCGGCCGTTACCAGATACACCGGCCTCATTAATTTGGGAATTGCCAATTGTTTGTCACTGAATTTTATCATAATCCAATCACCTCTTTATTAATAAATTTTGATATTATTTAGCAAATGCAATTACAGAGCGCTTTGCTCTTACTAGAAAATGATCCTTTCATCGCCAAGATCAAGCTCAACTTTTCCTTTCAGGACGCAAAACAGTTTCTGGCTGTTTCGATATTCTTGCGGATCGGGATGGACTTCCCTTATTCTGACATTGCTCGTTCATGATCAAACTATAATAAACATCGAATATTTTCGGGAAAAACATATAATCAATGATACCATAATCAAACCCACTTTACGTTAACTGGCATATTACAAACGGAAAATGCTTTTGTCAAGCTAAATATGCTTGCTTCAAACCCTTGGTCCACAGATTGCCCAATGGCCTTAACTGCAACTGTCAGGCGTTAATCAGAGTAGTAATAACTACGCCATGGTGTTTCTTATGCTGTCGAATCCGTGATGGATGTTTTCTTTGACCGTGCAACGGAGCGGGCCATCCGGTCGAACTTGAAGACGGTAAGGAATTCTTTGTTTTTGCTGATCCAGATCTTATTGGTTATGATCATATCGGTAATGGCCCCGCGATAGGCCAGTCCGTCGAGCAGGGTTCGCAGGTCTTGGCTGACTATGACAAAATCAGGAGAATCGGGCCCCTTGTCTTCCAGCGTGATATTACCGTCATTGATAAATATACCGAACTGTCCGCCACGGGATTTTACCAGTATATCCCGTTTCCAACTGGCGATGTCCTTCCTCGCCCGGGTATTTCCATTCATTTCATTGATGACTGACTTCATCTCGGCCAAAGCTTTATTGAATACGGCATTCTCTTCACTTGACGCCCGGGAAATATCCGGTTCCTGGGGATGTTCCCAGTCTATCTCTGATTCTAACAGTCCTTTCTTGGCCACTTGCTCAGGAGTTAGTTCCGCAGTGGGCACGCAGAAGATATCCGACACTTCGCCTATCCGTTCGACCCGGAAGACAATTTTTACCTCAGTGCCTTTCTTTATGATGCCGGGCACCAATATCCCGGTAGTGGTGTAGAGGTTTACGCTCAGGGCTGTGTCTGCGCCCTTGAGGATGACGCGTCCTCGGCCATAGGGAGCCATGTCGGCAAAGAGTGAGCTGGCGAAGTAGGTGATTGGTGGGGTGCTGTTCATAACGCCGACCTGATCGACTTCCACAAGCTCGGTTGGGGCAAAGTTGCAATCTGGACAATGGGTGAGAAAAGGCGGCACACGGACAAGACCACATTCCTGGCACTTGCAACCCAGAACTTTCTTATCATCCCGCAAAGCAAGGAAAAAGGGTGAAAACTCACCCTTGGTCCTTTTGTAGAATGTATACATGGCGTCATTGGCGACCAGATAATTCTGGCCATTAATGGTTTCCACCTCTGATCCCACATTGGGGTTATAAATATCCGGAATGACTTTTTCGTTATGTTTGCGCATGATAATTCCTCCATCAGTTATTGATTTTCCAGAATCAAGCAGGCTGTGAACTGTGCTATGGTGCTGCCCGTGCCATGTACCAGAGCGGTCTTTAATCCTTGTTTGATAAGTTCTTCCCGTGCCGACCAGGCTGACATGATGTTACTGGCTCCCACGGCATGACCGCAATATATCAATCCGCCACAGGGATTGACCACATACTTACCGCCGGGAGTCATAAGCCCATCTTCAATCAATGAATCAGCCTTCCCCAGAGGAACCAACCCGAACTCCGCCATGGAGATTTCGAGCTGATGCACAAAGGCGTCATGGAGTTCGACAATCTGGACCGACTTGGCCGGGTCCTTAATGCCTGCCATGTCATAAGCTCTGTGCGCCGCATAATGGTCCGACATAATGCGGGACATATCTTTATGGTTCTTGCCGACAAAGGAATGTTCATTGGCCTCTCCCACGCCGGTAATCCAGACCACTGGCTTGCCGGTGTTTTTTGAAATGGCAAGTGCGGTCTCTTCCTCAGCCAGGATCAAGGCCGCTGCACCTTCGGTATATACACAGATCTCCAGTTCCTTGAAGGGATAGACCACCAGCCGCGAGTTCATGACCTCATCTGCGGTGACTTGGTCGAACTGACGCTGAGCAAAGGGATTCGTCTTTACATGTTCACTGAGTTGGGCGGATATCTTTGCTGTAATCTCCGGTTTCAGATCGTTAGGGTATCTATCCATGTATGCCAGAACTACCTCGGCGTAACTGTCCGCTGCAGTCCAGCCGATAGCCTGCTCGAAAAAGCTATCCGCTGACCATCCGATACTTTTTATTACCTCCGGCGTAGCTGTCATGGATGAAAAGTCAAAACAGTCCGTGCACTTTTCCACACCAAGGACCAGGGCGGTCTTGAAACGGCCGGCAGCCAGATATGCGTGAGCCGCGGACATGGTATAGGCACCGGTTGCCCCGCCCGTTGAGATCCGAATGCCGAATTTATTTTGCATGCCGCACAATCCGTGAATGGCATGTTCCGGAATGGCCGTCCTTTCGAAAATGTCGTTATAGATGCCGTAGAAGGCAGCCTCCACGTCATTGATATGGATCTGGGCATCTTTTACCGCTTCCCGAGTTGCCCACTGAGCAAGGTCATAATACGTCTTTTCAGCCCATCGCGCCTTAAACGGAGTCACCGCCGCCCCGATGATACCAACTCTTTTAGCCATTTACCTTGACCTCCTTTTCATTAACTTAAAACCATCTTTCTTTATGTTCCATGTTGTATCGTGCCTTCTGTTTGGCCAGCTCATTGACCACGCACTGACCACCATCCAGCTTGCAGGGATCCATCTCGATTACCCGGTTATTCAATTCATCATACCAGCGCTCATCCTTAAGGAGTGTAGCAAGATATCTCGCCGCAAACATATCACACACTCCAAATTCACCATTTCTTGCCTTGTTGCCACTAGCAAATGCATTCCTGGACGGCTCTGCCCCGCCACCCAAATCGCAATAGGGTGGTATAACCGCATAAACAATGCCCATAGCCATCCAGGGAGCACCCCAGGCATATTTCGGATCGAATTCAATGGAGCGCTTTATCAAGGCAACGGCATCCTGAAGATCGGTAATCAACTCCATCCTATCCAACTGTAATGTACACCGCTTGGCAAGATTGAGACCAGCCCAGGTTAGAGCCTTCATATCATCCTTTGTCAGGTATTTTGCGGCATCAGGCACAAGCATTCCATCTTCCATTGCTTTACGGAATTTTGAATTATTTACTTTCAATGCCCGCATGCCATACTCTGTTCCGACCTTGTACAAAGATATGGCGTACTCGTTATTTTCGTCCTCTACAAACAGACCATAAGCGCAATACAAGAACGATGTTGTTGCCAGCAGATTATAATCTGTCGGCGCCAGTTCGGTTAATCCCGTAATTATCAGCAGAGCCCCGGGAAGGCCGTCTTTGATAAATTGACCATTTTTTGTCCTGAGAAGTTTATCCACAAGATCATCTACCGACGTATCCAGCAGGGGTACGACGGCTTTTTGTACCGTATGTCTTGTTGCCGTACATCCGGATACGCCCAAGGACAGCAAAGCAATTAAACAGAGGATTAAAGTACTCTTTAAAAGCAGTCTAATCTTTTTTGTTATCATATTCCACCCTCCTTGAAATTTTTTTTCAAATTATATATGAATTATTTCTTTACGCTGCCCCAAGGCATCAACTAACCACATCGACATATCCGGCCAATAAGTAATAGCTTTGCCCTGTAGTCCCTTCTGCAGGGCAATAAATTTACACAAACCACTTACTTTTTATTTTTGGCTCGATACTCCGCTAAAAGAGCCTTAACCTCGGCCAATTCAGCTTTGGAATAATACTTTCCAACAAACTCATCCCAAACAGGAAGGAGCCTCTTCTTCATAACGTCAAGCTCCGCCGGCGTCATCTTAGTTTCAGTCATGCCGTACTTAATCATGGATTTAATGCAACTTTCATTGCTGACGCGGACTTGCCGCCTGAAATCCTTCTCCACTGACATTGCAAAATTATCAATAGCAATTTGATATTCCTTCGGCAATTGGTTCCATGCCTCCATCGTTACAACGCCCGCTGCCGGCGAATATCTTATACGAACAGGATTAAGGTATTTCATAATCGTATACATCTGAGTACCGACCGCCCAGATAGCAGGGCTGACAAAGGCATCGCAGACTCCCGTACGGATGGAAGAGGCTACTTCAGGCACGCGAATCGGTAAAGGACTCGCTCCCAGCGCCTTCAAAGTCCTCTCTTCCAGCGGACCGTACCATGTTAAAACACGGCTTTTCTTGAAATCATCAGGCGTTTTGATCGGGATTTTCTTGGAATAGATTTGGTCAAAATCCTGTTCTGCCATCACAAGAAGGTGGTATCCTCTCTTTTCAAACCACTGATTAATGCGGGGTCTTAGTTTAGAATAAATGTATTCTACTTCATCATAATTAGCAAACATAAGCGGAAGTTCCATTAATGCCATTTCCGGACAAGCCATCACCATTCCCTGTCCGGAAAATCCACCTCCCTGCAACTGCCCGTTGCTCATCTTGGATATTATATCCTGGTCATCTCCCATCGTCCCGCCCCAATACCAATCTAAAGCTACCTGGCCATTCGTGATCTTTAATATTCCGGGATTTATCATGGTTTTGATTATAGCAGCCCATCCTACTCCGTTCGGAGCCAATGTAGCCATCTTAAAAACATATACCGTTTTACCATTTTTGTTTTGCTTAATACTCGCACCCCATGCTTCTTGGAACAAAAACACAGACCCTAAAAAAATAACAGTTCCTATGCATAAAAACTTTACAATCTTGCTTTTCATAAAATCTCCTTTCGAAAAGAATAATATTGTATGGAACTCCTTGAGCAAAACAATGTCTTATTACAGGTTAGTCTGTTGCCAATCCCTCAATGCCGGCCGACTTGCCCCAGGGCGCTT
>DHHG01000043.1 GCA_002403175.1 Syntrophaceae bacterium UBA4778
CTTGCTGCGATAGGTTAGGCTGAAGGCTTCCTTCAACTGACGGCGATCCTCTAATGTCATCTCTTTCGAGCGTCGGATACCAATTGCGTTGAGAGATACAACTTTGTTTGCTCCCGCAAAAATGGTGAAGGGGGGGACATGCATGGATGTAGCCGAGTTTCCCTGACTCATCACTCCTTCGCCCACCCAGCAGAATTGGTGCACGACGACGTGAGCGGAAAGAATGGCGCCGCGGCCGAGAGTGGAGTGCCCTGCTAATGCTGATCCGTTTACCAGGATAGCATCATCCTCAACAACAGCATTATGACCAGCGTGAGACGTAGTCATCCAATATGTCCGGTTTCCGACAGTTGTAGCCTCACCCTCACCGGTCGCGCGAGAGATCGTGACTCCTTCGCGAAACACATTGTTGTCGCCAATTCGCAGGTATGAAACAGTTTGCGGGTTGAACTTGAAATCCTGAGGCACTCCACCCAGGACGGCATAGCTATCCACGATGTTATTTTTTCCCATAGTCGTGTATTGCCTGAGAATGGCGTGCTCCCGGAGTACAGTTCCGGCGCCGATCACAACATCAGCCTCAATGATACTGTGTGCCCCTATTTCAATATCGTCAGGGAAAACGGCAGTAGGATGGACGATTGCAGTAGGGTGAATTTTAGCCATTTCTTTTTCTTATTACCTCCTTACGAAAATAGTAGTTCGACTCACAATCTATAGATTCTGTTGACCTGTCCTGACAGGTTCAGGACAGCATGAAACTCCCCAGCGCAAAACCATTGTGCGTCGAACTACTTCATCATAGAGCCTTTCCAGCGGTTCGGCCACTTCGGCCCCCTCTAGCTTCTTTACCGCTGCTGCCACTGCCTCTATTGTCGACATTCCATCGGGGCGATGCTGTTCCCGTAAACGATTCCTGTTCCGATTGGGCGCAGGCAGAACCAACCGTGGCATGGTCCATAGAGCCGGATTACTTGTAAAAAACCTGCGTGCCTGTTGCCACGTTGCGTCCAGCACCACTACTCTACTTGGGATCTCTGAGATACCCGGCTGCGTGCCGGGACCATCCGGCCATAAGAGCCACGTCCCTGAACCCGATTGCAATTCAACATCGATGGACGGCAGACCCAAAAGGTCGCCACCTCCACAGGGGACGATTCGCGAGTTCGGCATCGCTAACGCTACCAACCGGCCTGTGTTACTTGGGCGATTTTCCTCACGGATATGCCGCAAGATCACGAACTCTGTTCGCGTCTGTACCTTTGGCAGTATTGAGCAGATGCAGATATCCTTGCGCAGGTAACAGCGTGAGCAGTGCCTGTTTCGATCATGGCTTGCACGCATTTTCACTATCTTTCTTCTGCGAGCGGGTCAGACTTCACCTCACACCCACATACTTTTTTGAAAAATCGAGATGTCCGATTTACAAGATCGTAAATTGTTTTTTGGGTGTTTTATGTCATACAGGATACGTTGTCAATCCTGCTTTTGGCAGCGTTCCTTCACGCATTTTCAGAACATTTAAGGATTGAAAACATTCCAAATTACCTTAAAAGGCATGAATTTCTCAACTTACAAAGACTTAACTCTTAAGACAAGTCGTTTATATGCCGATAAAGATCATACACGTTCAAATGGGATTTCTAAATATTGGATCATCCTAATTACAGATTAGAGTTACTGAAGTAAACGGAATCCTTGAGAGCTATTAAACTAATCTTTTAGGGAGGACATATTTATGAGCCTAGTACTTGATACATTAATAGCATCTATTGTTTTCTTTACTGGCGTTGCAGTGGTTTCTATTATCCTCAGGCTTATCTATGGCAGGAATTTAACCGTTAAACTTTATATTTGGACGATTCCCGGAATCATACTTCTTCTTTTCTGTTGCTATATTTGGTCCAAACTCGGCAGTTTCCACAATTTATTCGCGACTGCCGTTCTTCCTCCACTCGCGGTTACTGCTGTTGTTTCCAACTATATTATAGTGGGGAGATTCCTTATCACAAAGGTTCAGAAGGTTGCCGGCGAGCTTGCGAGTTCAGCCCAGGAAGTTAACGGCGCGTCACAGATAGTGGCCTCTTCCAGTCAATCGCTGGCCTCCGGAGCTTCGGAACAAGCAGCCGCAGTTGAAGAGACCACCGCCTCTCTTGAAGAAATCCTTTCCATGGCAAAGCAGAACGCAGACCATGCTCTTGAGGCTCAGAAAATCAGATCTGAAGCCGATGAAATCATGAGACGCGTCGAGCAGCATTTAAATAATACGACCGTAGCGGTAGCAGAGGCTAATAAGACCAGTGAGGAAACCGGCAAGATCATCAAGTCTATTGACGAGATTGCTTTTCAAACGAATTTACTTGCGCTGAACGCAGCGGTGGAAGCGGCCAGGGCGGGTGAAGCCGGTGCCGGTTTCGCGGTCGTTGCCGAGGAGGTGCGAAATCTGGCCATTCGAGCCGCTGAAGCGGCTAAGAAAACATCGGACCTGATTGAAAATACCGTGACAATGGTAAAACGCAGCAGCGAACTTATCACGATGACCGAGCATGCATTCAAAGATAATGTTGCCATTCAGGGCAAGCTCGGAACCTTTATTGAAGAGGTCGCTGCGGCATCACAGCAACAATCGGACGGCATTTCCCAGATTTCCCAGGCCGTAACGGAAATAGACAAAGTCATGCAGCAAGTGGCTGCCAATGCGGAAGAGTCGTCAAGCGCCTCCGAAGAAATGAGCTCTCAGGCAAAAGTCATGAGTGAAAATGTTCTTGACCTGATTGAAATATTCACCGGGATAAAAGAGAACAGTCAAAAGGAAAGCGAATCTTTACAACTGACATTTAAGCCACACGCCAGAAAGGTCCGCCGTCGATCGGAAGAGGACGAGGCCCCTTTGTTTGCTGAGTGCTGAAGCTTCCTGCGTAATCAGTATTAGATGCTGATGCCGATTCTGAAATACCGTTACCTTTTTCTCTTTCCTCTTACGAGCGGCCCCTACGAGCGCCGCTCGCTTCGGGAGGGGTTATCTTGAGGATCAGCTATCGATACCGCCGACCATCAAGTCACCAATCAATTTACTGAATCGTGAAGGGTTGTCCAACTTGCCCCCTTCAGCGATGACCGCCATATCGAAGAGCAAATCCGTATAGTCCTTCAGGACAGGAGCATCCTTGTCTTTCTCAAATACTGCTTTGATTTTCGCAAGGAGCGGATGATCCATATTAAGCTCCAAAACCCGCTTGGTTTTGGGAACATTCTGGCCGCTGTCTTTGAGTAGCTTCTCCATAAAGGCGCTTATGTCATGTACCTGTCCCGACAGGCAGGCAACGGAATCTTTGAGATGCGTGGACGGCTTGACCTCCTTGATCTTCTCTTCCAGATTGTTTTTAATAAAATCAAAGAGGGCCGTGTATTCCTCTTTCTTTTTATCATCTATCTTGCCGAGATCGAGATCTCCCTTCTCGGCGCTCTTGAAGGTCTTTTGGTCGAATTCATGAAGATCCCGGACGACCCAATCGTCAATGGGGTCCGTCATGAGGAGGACCTCAAAATCCTTTTCCTTCAGGCGTTCCAGATGAGGACTGTTTAAGAGCGTATCCAGGCCTTCACCCGTAATATAATAAATCTCCTTCTGATCCGGTTTCATCCGGCTGACGTATTCCGCCAGGGATGTGTATTTCCCGTCGGAGTGCGTGGATTTATAACGCAGGAGCGATGCAATCCTTTCTTTGTTGTCGGCGTCCTGTGAGATTCCGGTCTTGAATAAGTGGCCGAACTCCACATAGAAGGAATCATATTTTTCCTTCTCCATGCCGGCCAGCAAATCGAGGACCTTCTTTACCAGGTTCTTCCGGATATTGCGAACGAGGGCGTCCTGCTGGAGAATCTCGCGGCTGACATTCAGGTTGAGATCCGGGGCATCGACGACGCCTTTAATGAAACTCAGATAGGGGGGCATAAGCTCCTTGCAGTTCTCCATAATGAAAACACGTTTGCAATAGAGTTGAATCCCGTGCTTCTGGTCAGGAACGAACAAATCGAAGGGGGCCTTTGATGGTATGTACAGCAGAGCGCTATATTCCGTTTTCCCCTCGAGCTTCAAGTGCAGATGGGCGAGAGGCGGATTCCAGTCGTGGCTGATATGGCTATAGAATTCATTGTGTTCCTCTTCCGTAACCTCTTTTTTGCCCCTGGTCCAGATCGCCTTCATGGAGTTAAGGGTCTCTTCCCGAACGACTTTCTGGGTCTTGTCCTTCTCCGGTTTTCCATCCTTGTCAAGGACGGGTTCCGTTCTCTCCACATCCATAACAATGGGATAGCCGACAAAATCGGAATGTTTCTTGATGATGCTGCGGATGGTCCACTCATCTGTGAAATCCTGCTCATCCTTTTCCGCTTTTTTCAGTTGCAGCAGGATGGTCGTACCCCGGCTCGCCTTTTCAACGGGCTCTATTGTAAAGGAGCCGTCCCCTGTGGATTCCCATTTAGTGGCCTTTTCATTTCCGGCGGCCCGGGTGATCAAAGAAACCTTGTCGGCGATAATGAATGCGCTGTAGAAACCCACGCCGAACTGACCGATCAATTCCGGAGTCACTGCACTTTGCTTACCCAAGGTACGGACGGATTCCAGAAATCCGGCTGTCCCGCTCTTGGCAATCGTCCCGATATTCTCTAAAACCTCTTCCTGGGTCATGCCGATGCCGTTATCTGAAATTTCCAGGGTCCCCTTCTTTTTGTCCGGGGTAATCCGAATCTTGAACTCCGGATCATCACCGAGGAGATCGGATTCCGTTTGCGCCCGAAACCGAAGCTTATCGATCGCATCCGACGCATTGGAGATAAGCTCCCTCAAAAAAATCTCCCGGTTGGAGTAGAGGGAGTGAATAATGATATTCATGAGCTGCTGAACTTCGGTTTTGAATTGATGGGTCTCTATTTTTCCTTCCATGATGCATCACCTACCACATTTTAAATTTATAGCGGCTAATGCCGGGTCAAGCTATCTAGAGATTATTGCTCAGACAAGATATTAAACAGCGCTAATATGAGCATTGTTTTCAGATTGTCAAGGTTAAGGAAAGAGGTGAAACTTAATAAGTGATATTATTCAGGCAGAAGTTCTGCGACCTGATTGGATTTTTTAAATTAATAAAATGCAGAATGCACATTTCATTATTTTTTGCAAATAACATCAACGTCCAGAGGAACACCTTTTTTAGGATCGAGTACCAGCGAGATAGCCCCTGCCTTACAAAGATCTACGCAAGCTCCGCATCCCATGCAATTGTCATAAATGAGATTGATTTTCTTCTCCTCGGCATCGAATGCATATGCATCAAATGGACATTTCTTCTTGCATGCCTGGCAGCCCGTACACAACTCCTCATTTATTTTGGCTACATACCCGGAAGATACGAATTGCCTGATAGGATACTGGAGTAAAGGGCGCACCTCTCGATCAATCCGCAACCCGACGCAACAGCATGGGCAGCAATTACAAATCGCATATGAGCGCTGACCACAGATGTCCTTAAAAAACATGGATGAAACCCAGCCCCGCTTATGAACATCCTCAAGTCGTTCCAAGGCCTCTTCAACTGTGATCCTTAAGGGATTAATTTGCGCATGATCGAGAATGAAACTGACAAATGGCTCACCGATGAACATGCAATACTGTATGCCATATTTTTCGGAAGAACAGGCCGCTTCCCCCCCCTATATGCGCGACAAGGACAATCCCCTACCACGATGTGGTCCGGATGCTCAACAATGATACTCCTGGCCGCTTCAAAAGGAACAACCCTTTCAGCAATATCGTCCGTTACTCGAAGGTCCACATTAAGGGTCAGGACCTTTTTGACATCCTCCCTACGCATAACTTTGCCGTGATAATAAGGCACGACCAGACCCATTGCCCATCTTCCAAACCAGTGAGGAAGATATTTAATGGAAAATGACACCCCATCAACCAAGATTTTTACATATTGATCCGTTTTGGTGAGATACCAGTACGCATGGACAAATTGGAAAAGACTCTTTATTCCCCAACCACCCTGTAATTTAAATAAATCTTTGGTAGATTTTTTCATGATATTCCCCATCCCGTTTCATTCTTCCCTGTCCGCTATCTTATTTTTTCATTCTTTTCGACATCTCCGAACCATCGCATAAGGGTGTGATTGTAAAACGACATAATGATTAAATTCGTAAAGGCGAAATTGCCGGAAAACGCCTTTTGCGGACATCCGTTCAAACATCGATAACAGCGAATGCACTTTCTCCCCACCACGGGAAACGGATTCGTGGCGATATTGTCTACCGGACAGACCTTTGCGCACCAGCCGCATTGATTGCACTGCGCTTCTGCGATCCTCGGCTTCGGCGTTACTAACCGGAAAAAGGTGTCATTGATCGTGAGTCCTAACAGCGAATAAAATCCCAGCTTGAAAGACAATGCCTTGTCGTCGCCTTCAGGAACCGGATCGGTCCGATTCGCCGCCATGTGAGCGGACAACGATGCCGCGAATTTTTTCACCCGCTTCAAGTCTTTTTCGTTCGGCCTGCCGAGAAAATTGCCATCCAAATACGGCGAAGGGAAATGATCCTCCCCGCGAATCATGAGCCCCCCGAGAACAATCGATTTTTTCTTTCGCAGGATTCTCGTCATGTCCCATAGAACCTTCCCCGAAAACCCGCCAGCCGTCGCAAAGACGAAACTCCGCTTTCCCTCCATATCCGGCAGCGACTTCAGGTAATCCTTTACCGGCGTCGGCACATGGCATGCAAAGCAGGGAGCGCCGATGCCAAATACATCACAGTCGAGCGCATCCTTGTAGGATGCGCTCTTTAAGGGTACGGTCGCAACACTATGCGCATCTTTCTGCAGGGTAGTGGCGATTGCTTCCGCAACCTTTTTTGTATTGCCGGTTTGGGAAAAATTAACGATGGTCACTTTCATTGGATACCCTGTTCATGTTGATAGAAAAACCAAGTTACTCCCTAACAATTCCGGGTGCAAAAATCAAGAACTTGCCGAATTGCCTCAAAAAAAGTTGCGGGGAGAATGGTTTTTAAAAGGTTGCGGGAAATGAAGTAATTCACCGGGAAATTTCGGTTGCCGTTTGCAACGGCATTGCTGGCGGGAAGATAACCACCAATTACACTGAAAAAAAATCGGTCCATCCAAGAAATACATGAGAATAGCCGCGTTTAGCATAACAGAGCTGGAGACCGA
Source organism: Syntrophaceae bacterium UBA4778 (assembly GCA_002403175.1). Next base: position 7,232 of record DHHG01000043.1, read on the forward strand.
AATTATGAATTGCCTGCCAGGGAGATTTTTTCTTCAAGCCATCTCCTGCCACCGAGTATTCTGGCAACCAAGATACTTGCCACATTATCGCCAACAGCATTCACCATGGTTGCGGGAGCGTCTACCAGCGTGCCGATCATAGTGATCAACGGAAAGGCTTCAGGCGGAAATCCATAAAGGGATATGATCAGCAGTTCGCCAATGGTTCCGCCCCCCGGGATACCGCTAACGACCATTCCCGTCAGCATACCTATCCCAATTGCCGTCAGGATCGTTCCGGCTCCGGAGAAATCCATGTTAAAGACGCCAAAGAGAAAAGCTATCTTCAAAACTGCGGCCAGGCAAGATCCCTCCATATGCAAGGTGGCGCCTACAGGGATAATGATCTCACTGATCTCCCTGGGAACCCCCATCTTATCGGCAGCCTCCAGATTAGATGGAATGGCAACCATACTGCTTCCTGTGGCAAGCGCAGTAAGGGAGGGTGGAATAATGCTTTTCCAGAATCTCTTCACCCCCGAGCCACCCGAAGCAACGTAAACGTAAAGGGTAAACGCGGTAAAAAAATACAGGAGAGACAGGGGGAAATAAAGGACAACGACACGCATGTAATTCCCGAGCAGGCCTGTACCGAAAGAACCGATCAGGTAAGCAAAATAGGCGCACAAACCAATCGGCGCATAATACATAATGAAGTGAATGACTCTCATCATCACTTCTGTAGCGGAGTTGAGGAAATCGGAGAAAGCCCTCCCCTTCTCTCCGGCAGCAGCTGTAGCCATTCCGACAAGAATGGAAAACAGGATCAGGGCCAGCATATTTTTCTTGCTCAGAATATCCCGGAAGTCAGATACCGTGAGCGCTTTGACAATCTGCTCGGAAACGCTGAGATGCTCGATATTATGATCCGCACCCAGTTCGATCTTCATATCGGGGGCCGGTGGATATGCTTTCACGCCGATGACCATAAAGGAAGCCGCGATAAAACCGGCCACCGTAAAAACGATCGTCATGGCCAACATGATTTTCCCCAGGCGCTTCATATTCGGCATCCCGGCAATGGCTGATGAAATGGAGAAAAATACCAGAGGTATAATGATAGTGAAGAGCAGATTGAGGAATATATCTCCAAACGGTTTGAACACGATCGCATCACGGCCGTATATGGAACCAAGCAGGGCGCCCGCCAGAACAGAAGCGATCAGCAGGAATGAAAAACCATAAGCCCTGATAAATTGATTGGATTTTATTTTCATTGGTTTAACCTCAAAGGAATAGCCGGAAAGCAGATATTAAATCACATATCCGTGACATAAATGCCAGCCTAAAACAGGATTAAATAACCTCTCTGAAAAAAAATCAATATTTTTAATAAGCTATGTTCATTATGGTTTTATTCAAGATCAATGCAGACCATGATGGATCAGATATCATCGTGTTCCGGTTGGCACAAAACCGGTGTTCCGCAATGGAACAATTTTGTTCCCCATGATAGGAACAGAGCTAAATCTGAAAAAAGATTGACGGCCATAACTTGTTAATAAGAGACAAGTATTAGTTGCACACCCATATATTTCCGTACTGGCACAATAGGTGCATTTATAGAAGTAACCATTCACGGTTCCCATAAGCATTTACATAAAGGGAAAATTCTACCAACTGGAATCAGAAAGGAATTCATCATGGATTTTGAATTATCAGAAGAGCTAAAGATGTTAAAAGACATGGCCTATAAGTTTGCGCTAACTGATGTTAAACCGTATTCCACGGAATGCGATGAACATGAAAAATACCCGCATGAGGTAATCAAAAAGGCGGCCATGAACGGTCTTGTCGGTGCATGGATTCCCGAGGAATACGGCGGACCCGGCGCAGGCATTTTTGGCAATGCCATTATTGCGGAAGAGATTTCAAAGATCGACATGGGCATCGCTGTGTGCGTTGTCGCTACTTCGTTCGGATGCGAATCCATTTTCCAGTATGGCACGGAAGAGCAAAAACAGATGTATTTACCGCCGATCTGTACAGGCGAGAAAATATGCGCAGGGGCCTTTACCGAACCCAATGCCGGAACAGACGTTTCGGGATACAAGACCAGAGCCGTCAAAGACGGGGATGACTACATCATCAATGGGAATAAGATCTTCATCACGAATGGAACCGTTTGCGATTTCATGGTTGCGCAGTGCATTACAAATCCCGAACAAAAGCGACACAACAGTTTCAGCCAGATCATCGTTCCGGCGGACGCTCCCGGTGTCACCAGAAATAAGATCAAGGGCAAACTCGGAATTCGTGCATCCGATACGGCCGAAGTTGCCTTTGAGGATGTCCGCGTACCTCAGAGCAACCTGATCGGCAAAGAAGGCAACGGATTCAAGCAGCTCATGCATTTCTTTGATACGACAAGAATCATGGTGTCGGGAAAGGCGCTCGGTCTTTCAGAAGGATGCCTGGAAACTGCTATTAAATATGCGAAAGAGAGAACGGTTTTCGGCGCTCCATTGGGATCGTTCCAGATGACTCAGAAAAAACTGGCGGAAATGGCCATCCAGATCGAGGCATTAAGAGGATTGGTTTATAAAACCGCATGGCTGATGGATATCGGGCGTCCGGATTACCATCTGGCTTCCATGGCGAAATTTTACGGCGGCCAAGTGGCGGTCTTCTGTGTCAATGCCGCTTTGGAAATTCACGGCGGTTATGGCTACATCGAAGAGTATCCTGTTTCTAAATGGTACCGAGATGCTAAGATCCTTGAAATCTATGAAGGGACCAAAGAAGCGGAAATCATGACGATCGGAAAAGCGTTGTGAAATTGATGAACGTGATAGGAAGTGAAAGGGGGAAGAAGTAATGTCCGAAGAGTTTAAAGGCATTGAACCCATGATCTGCAGCAGCAAGATCAATGTACCATATAGCTGGTGGGCAGGAAACACTGCAAGCCGGTTTTTTATAAGTTTGAGAGATGATAAAAAGATTATCGCCCCGCGTTGCAATCTCTGCAAGAAAGTTTTCTTGCCACCCCGGAAGGTATGCCCGTCCTGCTTCACCAAAAATACGGATTGGGTGGATGTGTCTGATGAGGGGAAATTGGTTTCCTATACCGTTGCCAGACGCCGACTGGAAGCGATTCCCGGCGACAAGGAGCTTCCTGTCATTTGGGGTCTGGTCAAACTGGATGGAGCCGATAGCGCCCTGCTCCACTTCCTGGGAGATGTAAAACCAGAAGAGATTACCATCGGTATGCGAGTAAAAGCGGTTTTCGCCGAAAAACGGACAGGCAGCATTCGCGATATCTCGCACTTCCGGCCTGTTAAATAGGGAGGGGAAAATGGAAAGAACAGCAATCGTCGGCGTTGGAATGACGAAAATTGAAGCGAATAAAAACAGAGAAACATTTGCAGATATGGTCTGGGAAGCTGTAAACAAGGCTTTAAACGACGCAGGAATGTCGATTGATCAGATCGACAATGTTGTCACGACCTCCAGCGATTTCTGGGATGGCCGCACGATATCCTGTATGGCCGTAGGTGATGCAAGCGGCGCGGCTGATAAGAACGTATCCTGCGTAGAGGGAGATGGGACATTCGGCGCTTTTTATGCCAATGCACGAGCGTTGTCCGGATCATACAAAACAACTCTCGTAACCGGCCACACAAAAGGTTCTCAGTGCGTGTCCAGTCTCATTACGAATGCCGCATTCGATCCCATCTACGAACGTAGCATGGGAATGGATATGATCACGGCATCCGCAATGCAGGCCAATTCTTATCTGAATCGGACCGGATTGAAACCGGAAGACCTGGCCATGGTTTCTGTGAAAAATCATAATAATGCCATCAAGAACCCGATGGCGCAATTACCCATGAAGATCACCGTTGAGGATGTACTGGCATCCGAAATGATCGCGGACCCGCTTCGAAAGCTGGATTGTTCGCCTGTATCGGACGGGTGCTGCGCCGTCATCATAGCTCATGAATCGGCAATATCAAGATCCAGTCAGAAACCTGTTTGGATCAAAGGTTTGTCTTTCTGTACAGATAATTATTTCTTCGGCGACCGGGATCTGGCCCGGAGCAATTCATTAGTAGAGGCCTCAAAGGCCGCTTACAAGATGGCAGGCATTACCGATCCCAGAAAAGAAATAGACCTTGTAGAACTCTATGACGCGTTCACCTACCAGGAACTTCTCTGGCTTGAAGAAATGGGATTTGCCGAATACGGAAAAGCTGCCATTGCCCTTAAAAATGGCGAATACAATATGGATGGCGCATTGCCCGTAAATCCATCAGGCGGATTGATGGCAGGTCATCCCGTGATTGCGGCCGGGCTCTACCGAATTGCCGAGATCGTGATGCAATTGCGCGGGGATGCCGGAGAACACCAAGTCAGAAAAGCGCGGACCGGTCTCGCCCATGGCGTTAATGGTCTCTGCGGTCAGTCTCACTGCGTATGGATTCTGGATTCAGAAAAATAGGGGGATAGTCATGGCGAAACGAGTCGCGATTGTAGGAACAGGTCAGACCTTTCATAAGAGTCACCGGCCGGATGTGAATGGTCAGGAACTCATCAATGAAGCAGTTCGGAGCGCATTGCTCGATTCCGGGCTGAAAATGAAAAATATAGATGCTATTGTCATCGGCAACATGGATCATTTTGAGGGGATCAATTACGTTGACTGCTGGAGCGTAGATGGCTCGGGAGGCGTAATGAAACCCGTCATTAAAATAACAACAGGTGGAACAACCGGGGCCTCGCTGGCCATCTGCGGCTACCACTTGGTCGGTTCCGGAATGTTTGACAAGGTCCTGGTGATTGGTTGGGAAAAGAATTCCGAATCAGACACAACCGGAGCTATTACCACCGCATTTGACCCCATCTGGGATCGTCAGGTTTTTGCCGGAGCCATATCCGGTCTCGCGGTAGAAGCCCAAGCCTATATGGCCCGTTTCGGCGCTTCCGACAAGGATGGCGCACGCGTATCTGTTCGAGATCGAAGACACGCAATGAATAATCCTTATGCACAGCTCCGGAAAGAGGTAACGCTGGAAGAAGTATTGGCCTCCCCAATGCTGGCAGATCCTATTCACCTCCTGGATGTCTGCCCGAGAACGGACGGAGCGTGCGCTGTCATCATGGCCAGCGAAGATACCGCTGAAAAAATATGTCCGAAACCGGACTGGATATGGGGAACCGCTGCACGTCATTCCTACGCCAATCTCGGCGACTGCGATTGGGGAAGACTGACCAGCATGGAGAGATGCGCAAAGGAAATCTTCAAGAAAGCAGGGATCAAAGAGCCGCGAAAGGAAGTCAATGTCATCGAGCTTTATCAGCCCTATTCCTTTGCCGGCCTTATCTGGATTGAAGATATGGGAATTGTCGGCTACGGCGAGGCCCCTCAATATGTTTGGGACGGCAATACCGATATGGGCGGGGAATTGCCCGTGAATCCCTCGGGCGGCGTTATCTCCTGTAATCCTATTGGAGCAACAGGGCTGATCCGTTGTGCAGAGGCCGCTATGCAGGTAATGGGCAAAGCGGAAGGCCATCAGGTTCCAGACGTAAATTTTGCAGTCAGCACCGGATTTGGCGGTTGCATGTGGACCGATATGCTCCTGCATGGAAAGAACAAACCTTGAGGTGATATTATGGATGAAAAAGAATTCTTGATAGTCGAATCCGGCGAGGCATCGCAGCCGTTTCAATATGCTGTTGGAATGCACGGCAGTAAATTTTTTACCGAAACCCGCGACAATAAGCGACTTATGGGCCTCAAGTGTCCCAATTGCGGCAAGGTCTATGTCCCGCCGCGGGGCGTTTGCGGAAAATGCTTCGTTTCAATGAATGACTGGGTCGAGGTCGGTCCCGGAGGCGTAATCGGGACCTATACCATCCTGAGATTTGCATTCATTGATCCGGAAACAGGGCACCAGAAACCCGTTCCTTACGGATACGGTTTCATTAAACTCGACGGTGCCGATACCCTTCTGCAGCACTATATCAATATTGAAGATGAGTCGAAAATCAAGGTCGGCGCCAGAGTGGAAGCGGTCTTTGCAAAAGAACGAAAAGGCAACATTCGGGACATTGAGTATTTCAGGGTAGTCGATTGATTTAGGAATCAGGGACTTGATATGTCAAAGTCACAGGATATAGAAATCAATCCGGCCAGGCGTATCCTTAGATGGGAAAGCGCGCTGAGCGGCAGCATCTTTACCGGCACAGAAAAGATTCGAAGCGGATACGGTAACGGTGATTGCCTCTTTTTCGATTTTTATCACAGGGTCTTTGCTCTGGCAGACGGGAGCGAACGGTTTTCCCGTGCATCGAGGGAGATTCTTTCCAGGCTCTCTCAGGAATTATCTCTGAACGGCGTTCCCGGTACTGCCGGCGAATGGAAATCGCTGATCAATAGCAGGATATATCCTGCGCAGAAATACCAGCACAAGACCACTTTCAGTTGTGTTGCCATCAGAGGAGATGAAAACGGAATCGTGCTGATCATCGCACACGGAGGCGACAGCACGGTGATGGTCGTGGATTCGGAGAATGGTGAAGTCCTGTTTCAGACCGATCGCAATATGGTCTTTGCAGGACGGAGTCAGGAAATCGTTGACGTAATCGAGTATCCGGTTACCAGCCATAATATCCGGGTAATTATCTCCAGCGACGGCCTGGAAGATCTGTCCCGATTTTGCAGTCGACAGCTCTTTCCATTTCACTTCCCCGAAGCCTGCGTCACGCTCCCTGTGGACCGCATCTGTGAGCGGATGGAGCGTGTGCTGGGGGAAAATTCCGGATTATTCGAGCACGATGATATTGCATTGATTGCATTGGACCCGTTTCAATTATTCAGCATGCCAGCACGGAATGTGCTGATCGGAGGAACGCAGCCCTACGAGGAAAA
>DHHG01000187.1:0-17247 GCA_002403175.1 Syntrophaceae bacterium UBA4778
CATTTATTTATGAGGCAACAGGCATACTACCAGATGCAAAGGGATGCCGAAACGCATCCCTTTCTTTTTTATGTGCCCAGGGGACACGGGCATCAAGGACATCCCCTTGTTTTTCAGAAGTTTTTTGTGGGCAGATTGCAGGGTTATCAAGTTATTAATGTGCAAATCGCTTTTGGCAACTGCCCTTCTTATTTTCCAGAAAACTTATTTTTCAAGACCTGACCCCAAGCGTCCGCATCCCTATCATTTCTCCCATAGTCACGCAGAGCAATCCGAACGGCAGGTATCCGGAGTACCCCAGGACAGGCATCTCAAAGATCCTGAACGCGTCTAAGTATGGAATCGAGTATTGCCATTTAGGCATGCTGTAATAATTCCACGTCTCCCAGAACACGCCGCAAATCAATGCAGCCAAAGCGGATGAGATGATCGGGTTTAAATTGCCCTCCGCCAATCCGGAAAAAATATGAGGTCTGTCGAATAGACTCTGGATGGAAACGATGATGAGCAGCGGGGATATCCAAACGAGCGGAAAGAGATACTCCGGAAATATCCCCATGCAGGCCAGTCCGATAACCGATGCGACGAGGACGGCAGACGCAGTAAGTTTCGGATTGAGGCTTGTGAATAACGGCAATATCCTGATCTTTTTTTCGATGACGATGAAATTTGAAATCAGATTGTTTGTGCTTATGACTGCAGGCAGTACCGTAGAAAAAGCCAGGCTGGAGAAAATGAATAATTCGCGGGTTCCAACATCTCGATTCAGGTAGTACCAATTCTCGACAAAACTGTTCAGATATTCGAAATACCACCAGTAAGCTGCACTTAGCGGAAACAAAAGCAAAAATCTGTTCGTTGTCAGCAAGGTGCATTTGCCTGTTCTCCTGTATTCCAGCGAATTGACGACCAGAATAAAAGACAGCCATAATGCAGGAAATATATATTTCTTTAAAATTGCTATCTTATCCCAATCCGACCAAGATATCATCCAGCAAAGAATCATCAGTAGAAAACCTGCCTTGCCCCACCACGGCAGTTTTATTCGTTTTCGATTCACCGCAGGCGAATTCATATTTCTTTTGACAAAAAGGAAAAGCGGGACGGTAACGACTAATATGAACAACGCAAGCATGAAGAATGCGAGCCATGAAAACGGGGCATGTCTCACATAATGCGTGATGGGGGGAAACTCTAGGTATTTCTCAACAGGCTTGCCGTAAAGAAAAACACCGACAAGCGGGGGGAGAATCAGAGCGTTTGTCATTATCATCAGTTTGATGAGATTTTTCAACATATCAGACGCCCCCTAACCGGCTTTCGGTAGATTCATACATTAAGTCGTTTTGAACTTTTCATTCTGCTTAACATATGATTTTCCCCTTAGGGAAGATGTGGGGTCAGGTTCTTCTCAACGACACCGGCCCTTTTATAATATACATCTTTTTTCACCATTTCCCTTAGGCCCTTCAAAGTGAGATAGGGCTGGTATTTCTGTATCGAGTTTAAGAAAAAGGTTGGAATATAACCCGCCGGGTCGGCCTTGATAATATAGGTTACATGCGTTTTATTCTTATCGATGCTTTTTATTTCGAAGGAGCCGTTCAGATCAGTCATCCTCACATATTTGCTCTTCCTGGGCACAACTTCTTCCAGGATAGCATGTAGGGCAATGAAAAGTTTGCCGGTCTGCCTGTCCACCGAATAATTGGTCTCGACTATGAAATCACGATCCTTGACAGGCCCAAGTGTCTTCAAAACAAAATAGATGAGCCTATGATATTCCGAATCCTGCTTGAGAAGTTTAATCTCTTTACAGAATCCATACCACTGCGTGTAGGAGGGGATATCTTTGAAGATCTCGCCCACTACCTCTACGGGTGCATTTACGTCGCCGACACCCTTGAACTCCGCAATAGCGGAACCGGGAACAGACCGGATATATACATCTATGCCGTCGGCTTCTTTAACAAGTTTCCAGGGCTCTTGTGCATACGATACAGAATTGAAAGTGCACAATACGATCAATATTGTCCACAGATATTTTCTCATTTATCTCCTTTTCATCCAATATATGTTAAATCGACATGAAAAAGCGAATTTTACAATTATCAGTGAAATTCGGGCTGTCTTTGCGCTTTTTTCAACTCGCATTTTCTCCAGAGCTGAACAATTTAAACGAAATCAGCGGATTGGAAAAACTGCAAATATTACAGCGCTCCAGAGAGAATGCGATATCACGATCATTCCTAGATCCCGTTTCCAGAGATAAAGCCCGCCCCAGAAAAGACCCGCTGTAAGGGCAGACATAATGAGCATGAAATTAAGCGAAAATATATGGGCACCAGCGTAAAGCAAGGCGCTTATGAAATAACCGTTCAGATTTCCGAAGCGGCGCATCAGGTTTTCCTGCAGGAAGCCCCGCCAAAAGATTTCCTCTCCGGGTCCGGTAATAAACAGTAGAAGAAAAAAAACCGGAAGCCGTGGCGATCCTGCACCCATTTCATAGATCCTGGCTTCCTGAACGTGAGCGTCTTTTATAATGTACGGAGATAGGGCATGGCCGAGATAGAAGATTCCATACAGCACAACAGCCGAAAAGATGCCCAACAGTATCGATTGTGCGGTGATACGGAATCTGATTTTCTGATGTTTGAAAGCGTAAAGACAGGTTATTGCAACGGCTATGGCTATTTTAAACCAGAAATTTCCCCAGGAAATACCGAAAGTAAAAAACCAGCACAGTGCCGCAAGGATAACGGCCCCGTATATCGCATTTGGCATCATTATAGGATTACTCTGGATTCAAAAATGATCGCCAGAATCAGGAGCGCCCCAAAAACAGTATCGAACTGGGCCGTCAACGCATCCGCGCCATCGGGAATCTTCTTCTTGAATTCCTTGACCAAACTGAAGGCTTTCGGCAAAGAAAGAAAAATCAGGAGTCCCCACAGGCTCATGATTCCTGTAACGACCATGCCCAGAACAAATAAATAGGCCAGAGCAATCAATCCGATAAAGAGAAGGAAACTCCTGCGCTCTCCCAATAAAATGCTGATGGTCTTGATCCGGTGCCGGGAATCATAGGCGATGTCCCGCATGTTATTTGCGTAAAGAACCAGCGCGACAAGAAGTCCGAAGGGAATCGAAATATACAGCGCTTTCAGCGAAAGCGCCTGGCGCTGAACCGCATAGGCACCCTCGATCATTAAAGGCCCCCACATCACAAAAGCGGCCAACTCTCCCAAAGCCCTGTATTTGAGTCTGATGGGACCGGCCGTATAGAAATAGCTCGTCAGCATGCCAATGGTGCCGATCCAGAATACATGGTACGTCCGGAAAAATCCGGCAGCAACACCGATCGCAAAGGTCGTAATAAAGCAACATACCGCTTCCATAAAGACCTGGCGAGGGGTGAGCAGCCCAGAGGTGATCGGCTGGGATCGGTATTTCGTTGTCGGCGAATCCTCCTGATCGATTTTATACTCCGAATCGTAATAATCATTGAACAGGTTGGCTGCGGCATGGAAAAGAATGATACCGAAAACAGACAGGACGAACCACACCCAGGAGATGGGCTCTCTCTCAGCAGCCAAAAGCGTGCCGACCGAAACGGAAATGAATGTCATGATGAACGACCACGGCCTGGTCGCAATTACATACTTTTTCAAATTACCAAACATTCCATACATCCTTGATGAGGGCTCTGAGAGAGTAATCAGAACAGAGATGGATGTCAAGTTATTTGCCGGAGTTCCTAACCTGCTTCGGATTGAGCTCACTTATGAAAAAAATGAGGGGTTTCAAACAAAAATTCATTAGGTTTTGCTTTTTCTTTTTCTTCTTTTCCCCTGATCAGAATTTTTGCCTTCTCTATAAAGCTTTAAACTCTGATAAAGCAGGGCAAAACCAAGCCAGGCAAAAATAAGCAACAAAGGGTAAGCTAGCCCTTGCGGAAAGAATGCAAACAGGATGGATATAGCCAACAAAATCAAACCGGCAATTGTCATCAATCGAGCTTCCACTGGCTCCAGCACGCGCCTGCCGGTAAAAGCGGCACCGACGGTATGACCTATTCGAAGCGCTCCGGCAGCAGCCCTCCCCACACGTCCGCTGCCGCTTGCGGTAAACGGGCGTGTGCGCGATCCTCTCTTTTTCACAGCACGGGTTTTTCTTTTTCCATGCAAAACAATTTCCGTCGCATTTTTTAAATCCTGAATATACATTTGTTCCATAGCTGCCGCAAATTCTTCATTTTCAATAACCAAATCCAGCTCGCAATTTCCGAGCCAGCTGGCAATGTTGAGATTCGTGGAACCTACACGAGCCCAGCGTCCATCAATAACCGCCGACTTGGCATGCAGCATCGTGCCGTTCCATTCGAAAACGCGCACTCCTGCCTCCAGGAGAGTGCGATATCCGGATCGCGACAGAAGTTTTAAGATAGGAATATCCGTTCCGCTCGGAACCAGCATGCATACCTCAACCCCGTCCTGCGCCGCTGCTCTCAGGGCCTGCACATAACTGGTCGTCCCCAGGTAATATGCATCCGTCAGCCATACTCTCTTACGGGCCAGGGCGGTCACAAGCTGATCCAGGCGAAACATCCCCGCAGTCGCCGGAGTAGTCGCCACAACTCGCACGTTCATTTCGCCTGCTCGGGGAATTTCTGTATTTATGATTTCTTGATAGGGAAGAGGATCACCGGTCATGGCCCACACATGCGCAAATGATCTATCGATATCGGCAACGGCTGGACCACGCACCTCAACCCCTGTATCTCGCCAGGGATCGATTTTTTTTTCGGGAATGCCCTGCCACTTCCGTCCGATGCACAACCCGGTAATGAAGCCGATCTGACCGTCAATTACCAGCATCTTGCGGTGATCGCGCGAGAACCAACCAAGAGGACTGTCGAGTCGCGGAGGATTGAAACAACGCACGTTGATGTTTGCCTGCCGTAAGCGGTTCCAGAACCGTCGAGAAGTCTTCCGCAGAGCGCCCAGCCAGTCATACATGAGGCTTACGCGCACCCCCTGCTTTGCCTTTTCAATCAGCGCATCGGCAAATTCGCGACCGGCAATATCTTCATATATAATGTAGCTTTCGAAATGGATGTAAGATTTTGCGGAATGGATTGCATCCAGCCAGGCCGAATAATTTTCATGCGCATCCTTGAGCAGACGGACCTGATTCCCCTCGATGAGGGGGGCGCCGGTGGCCCTGGAAAAGGCCTGGTCGGCCAGCTCTCGGATTTCCATCACGGCATTCTGATCATAGCTTTCATGCTGTTTGAAGGCACTCACGATTTTGTGTCCTCGAAAAGAGTTTTTCAAGATGCATTCGGCTCCTTCTGAAAGGAATCATCCTGATCAATTTTTAAGGGGGTATCTGTTCAAAAATATACATCAAAATACATAGCTGTCCAAAATAAAAGTTTTATTCGCGCCGTCAACCCGGTTATCCTTCCTTCACGCATTGATAACGGACAACTTATTTCAAAACGCAAATTCTGCATGCAATCTGTTTTAATTTAAAGGAATGGTTGTAGATTTAGGAATGATTTTTGGACAGATCTGTATTTTCAGTGTCACAAGAATTTATAAAAACAAACTAGGGTCGGAATAACTATGGTGAATAAACAGTGTCGGTATCATCACCCTCTTTTTCGAAACTGCCCCGGCTCCGGTCCGTCTTCGGTAGGACCGGCAAAAGCCTGCGCTATTCTCATCCATTGACTCGCAACTTCCCCCACTGTCACCAGCCCGGTATCTTCAACGTGCCTTCGCCGAACGACAACCAGACAAAAATCGATTGCATTTCCTCGTACAATATTTACAGCATCTTCCGGTCCCCAAATCCATGCTTCCCCACTCGGGCTTTTGAGTTCCACTCGTATGCCTATATCCGGAATCGCCTTCCCTCGGTTGGCATAACTCCATCCAAAAGTGGATACGCCAATGTGCGCTATATGCTTCAGGCGGTCTGAAACTGCATATTCCTGCCCAAACGTGTCGGCTACATCCTGACCATGAGCCCATGTTTCCATTAGCCGGGCCGTAGTGAAAGATCGAATACTCATGGGTGGGCCAAACCAACTCATGCGCTTTTTGGGGTCAAGCTTTGCGAGAACGCCCAAGAGAATATTTCTTTCCTCGCGCCATTGGGAAAGGAGAATCCGCACGGGTACTGATTTCCCGGCGGCAAGGCAATCGGCTTCAAAACGATTGGCTCTTGGCGCAAATTCCTCAAGATGCTTTGCAAAACCCACCGAATCAGTAACGGCAAGATATCCGATTTTATCAAAATAGGTAAGATGCGCAATCTCGTTGCGAATACTCCAGCCCCCGAACGGCGTAATCCTGTCCCAATCCGTTTCGGTCAGGTTCGCTACTATCCTGTCCAACACCTCATGCTCTTCTTTAAGATCCCGGCACAAACTTTCCATCTTGATCTCCACCCTTCAGGCAACCCGCTGAACAACCTGCTCGGGGTCCGATTCAGGATACAGGCTCAGCTCCACATTCGGATTGAGTTCCTGAAAATAGTTCACATACCATTCACTGGAAAACAGCACAACATACTGACCTAGTCCATCCTTTGCGATTTTGGCATCACTGGGCAACCTCAACTTATCCAGGGAAATCCCGGTGGACCTGATCCATCTGGCCGTTGTCCATACAGCCCCCTCAAGGCGCGAAGGAGCTCCGTATTCTGTTTCCAGCCTGTATTTAACAATTTCGAACTGCAAAGGTCCGACAGCAGCAAGCAAAGGCACGCGCTGTATGGCATTCGGCAGTTCGAATGCATGGACCACCCCTTCCGCCAGCAACTGATCCAGTCCCTCACGGAAACGCTTGTGATTGGACGGGGTTTCATTGTGAATAAATGAAAAGCATTCGGGCGGAAATCGTGGAATTTCCTTGAAAATGATTTCAGGGTCCTCACTCAAGGTATCTCCTATGGACAAAAACTTGGCCCCGGAGATGCCGACCACATCGCCCGGATACGCCGTATCGATGGTCTCACGGTCGCGCCCGAACATCTTGTTGGAGTTGGAGAGACGGAATTTCTTTCCGGTGGGGATATGCGTTACAGTCATATCCCGCGTGAACCGGCCTGAAACAATTCGAATGAACACCAGACGATCGCGATGGTTCGGGTCCATATTCGCCTGGATCTTGAATACGAAAGCGGAAAATGCTTCGGTTTCAGGCATCACCGGCAAGCCACGACTGAAGCGATGCAGGGGGGGAGCCGACTGTGTGATGAAACCGTCCAGCAAAAGTTGCACGCCGAAGTTGTTCAGCGCACTTCCGAAATACACGGGCGTCATGCGACCGGCCAGCACATCATCCGGATTGTAAGCCACTCCGGCTCCATCGAGCATTTCCATCTCCTCGCAAACCGCGGCATAGGTAGCTTTACTCAGTCGATCCCTGACGGCCGGATCGGACATGCCGCAGGTGGAAACAGGCGAAAGATATACACCTCCCGGTGTACGTTCATAGAAATGGGCCAGCCCCGTCCGGCGGTCCAAAACACCTTTGAACTCATCCCCCGTTCCGAGGGGCCAGTTGATTGGACAAGCTCCGATTCCCAGAACTTTCTCCAGCTCATCAATCAATGATAAAGGTTCCCGTGATGGCCGATCCAATTTATTCACAAAGGTGAAAATCGGGATCCCTCGAAGCCTGCAAACCTCGAAGAGCTTGCGGGTCTGACTTTCAATACCTTTTGCGGCATCAATAACCATGATAGCGGCATCCACCGCAGTCAAGACACGATACGTATCTTCCGAGAAATCCTTGTGCCCCGGAGTATCCAGCAGATTAATAAGGCAGCCGTTATATTCGAAACTCAAGACAGTTGAGCTGATCGAAATGCCGCGCTTCCGTTCGAGCTCCATCCAGTCGGACGTGGTGGCACGCTGGTTTTTCCGCGCAGTAACCGATCCGGCCAGGTGAACAGCACCGCCATACAGCAATAGTTTTTCCGTCAGGGTCGTCTTTCCGGCATCCGGATGTGAAACAATTGCCAGTGTTCTGCGCCTGGATATCTCATGATTCAGACTCATCTATAATCCTTTCATACACTTTTCCAATGTTAACGTCATCTGTTCCGGAACGCGTAAATCATCCGATTTCAGACCGATTCAAACGGCCTAAGCAGAAGCTTTGCTCTGTGCAGGATAGGTTTTTCTATCTAGGAGGGATTGCATTCAGAGCCGCACCTATACAGATAGGCATCTTCACGGGCGTGTTGGTAACAGTGTTGCATTTACAGAAAGGATATTATCATCTTCCCCTAATCTATGGCAAGACAATATCGATATAGCTGATTGACCGGAACGAGTGCGAAATTATTTCATTTCACAGCCTTTATCTCCCGGGCCATTGCGCGAGCAATTGACCGCTCTGAATTCAGACCAAAAGGAATAATTCAGCAACCTATTCCCCGGAATCAAATGATTCCGTGCTGAAGGGATCGCAACCGCCCAGGGCAGCACATCAAGGGCGCAGTTTTCTGAAAGATCTGAAAGCGCTCCGATCCGCCTTGGTCTTGACGACATAACCGGGGATTACTTCCGCTGAAAATTCCGACGGAATTCTTATCAGGCACTCTTTATCCGAAAGACCGGTTTCATTCACTTCAACTTCAACAAGATCCCGGATCACAAAGGATTCTGAATTCTTTATCCGATCATGTCTCTTTTCATACTTAGCCAGGATGAGTTTATCACCGATTTTCAGACCATCGACTCTTCCCACGGAAATGAATGCAATGCGGTCCCTGTAATCTTTTGGATTGGTCATCGTCTTCGAAACGTAACCATAGATTGGAAAGGCATCCATAAAATCATCCCTGGCCTTGTCGATTGCATCTATGGTGGCCCTGACAGCGAGCTGATTCGGATTCTGAATGCGGCATTCCGAAGCCCATCGCACCTCTGTGCTGCCGCTGATTCTACCCTGGAATGGTTCAAAGGCCTTGTAGATACTGCCGTTTCCGGCGGAGATAATTCGGATGTTCACAAGGGCTCGCGAGCTGAACGCGCACGATGGAGAGATTCGATGGACCTTTCCGTTCTGATCCTTATAGGTGCTGGCTTCGGTAAACTTTGTCCCAACTGTTGCGGAGGTAATCGAACCCAAAACGACGAAATCAACCGAGTCCACGAGGTTTGTCAGGAAATTATAATCCATCTTACCTCCAAGATTGGATTTGAACTTGGCCTCCTCAAAGAGTTTGCTGACCTGAGCGCGTTCCACAATCTCAAGGCCGGTCCCCGACGATAACGTCTGACTGATAGCCTCATCAGCCGGTTTAGCCAATGCTCCTTTAAACTCGGTTACGTCCTCTACGGGAAGAATGGCAACCTTCGGCTTCTTCTTATTCAGAATGTATTCCGGCGGCTTTATTTCGGTGATCCTGTTGTCCGGATCGAGATCGCTATAATTAGCAAGCTGAATGCATGTTGAACATCCGCCGAGATAAAGAGAAACGAACAGCAGCAGTAAGCAGCGCATCAATTTGCCGGCCATATCCCGCATAACAAACTACCTCCTGAAAGAGAATCCGGAATCCTTATGCAGTTCCTGTTATTCTGAATTGTCCAACTGCCGGATAATGGAACCGTAAGCATCAATATAGATCCTCAACAGAGAATGAACGACACCCTATATACGAGATCCAAGCACGTTTCCTATGCCCCGGCAATCAATGTTGTTTTGTTTTTGATTCGAAATCGTAGATAAAAGAAAGTTCCTGTTTTCTAAACAGAATTAATGTGATTGTCAAACATTATTGACCAACAATTCGGTATTTCAGAAATGGAATAGATGGGACTTGAAAAGCAAACCTATCTGCGTGAGAGGATAGAGCTAGAAACATCTTGTCTCTATTAATTCACCAAATAACCTTTTAAAGAAGCGAACGATCTTGCTTTAGAAAACATACAGCAGACGCGTCATCAGACTTTCTGTTACGAAACCATTTTTCACTTCCAGATCGCGTCCGTACTGGAGAAGGATCTGTAAAGGAAAATTGAATCTGATCTGGGCCGTAAGGACCGTTCCTTTTGTGTTGATATCGTTGTTTCTTCTGACACCTTCGAGCTGGTTCTCTCCGCCTCTCAACCAATAACCGCTGGCGGCAAAAAAGAGATTGGTGTTCACATTATAAATCAGGTGAAAGGTGGCGTTAAATAGAGGATCGGTTGCCAACCTCTGGTGTGCCGTTCCATAATCATCATTATCCGTCGAATAAGTAGCTGTTGTATGCAATTCAAACATCCAGTCTTTGTTCGGTAAATAGGCGAAGCCCAGTTCCGGCCCATAGCACCATTTGTTGGCCCCAATGTTCACGCTACTCTCATTGTGATACTTGCCTGTCGGAACGTTTATGTTCCATCCCGGTACGACCTTGATGGTAGGCGTATCAAGGATCCAGAGATAGGCTCTCAGAGCCGTATCTCCCCATCCGGTACTGCGAGACGTGACACTGGTTGGTGAAATATTTCTCACCTGCTGCTTGCTGCCGTAGGGGACAATCACATTATACTGGGTGATAAACCCGAAGAGTTCTCCATAATACACCCCCCTGAGCAAACTGTAATTGAACTGATAATCATTATTGGTTGTTGAAGTGCCATTGCTTTCGTATTTTTCTGCTGTGATATGACGAAAATAATAGGCGAATGCACTCGTGCCCGGTTTGAATGCTATAAGCCCTTTCGGATCTCCGGCCAACTGTGCCGACGCACCTGCCGGAACTACTATCAGTAAAGCAACCACTATCCCCACGTGGAATAATAACTTTAAAATTTTCAATCCCTTTTCTCCTTTATAAACACTCAAAAATCAAAAAACCACTGACCGGCTATAACTGACTTCCGGCAGTGGGTCCCTTGATGGATTATTTTTCTAAATTTACAAATAACCGATTTTTCCAATCCAGAAAGACAATCGGATGCTGCAAGGGTTCAAACGATGCTTAACACTTCAGTCCTTACTTTCTATACGCTTTGGATGCACGCTTCACTGCTGGATATTCTCTGCGACACCGCATATGAGCGTTTTACAGAGCCGCTTACCGATACCAGCGATAGTCAATCCCGTACTTCTTCGCCCTGTATGCAAACTGCCTCTCTGTGATTCCGAGTATCTGAGCGGATTTAGCCATATTGCCCCGCGTATTTTTCAAGGCATCGACAATGCGATCCCGTTCCAGGTTTTCAACTGCATCGCCCAGGCTTGCTCCGGGGGACGAATGGTACTGGTTGACTGTCTGGAGAGAAGGCGGAAGGTGATATGTCTGGATTACGTCCTCTTCGCAAAGAAGGACGGCGCGCTCTATACAGTTTTCCAGTTCCCTGACGTTACCGGGCCAGTGATACTGCATCAGCATGTCTATTGTGGTCCGTGAGAAGCTGCGGATGTCTTTGCGATTCTCCGCCGCATATTTTTCCAGAAAATAATCGGCCAACAGGAGGATATCGGTTTTTCTCTCGCGCAATGGCGGAACATAGATTGGAAAGACATTCAGACGATAATACAGATCCTCTCGGAATTCACCATCTCTCACTGCATCTTCCAGATTCTTATTGGTTGCTGCCAGAATGCGCACATCGGCTTTGATCACCTGAGTTCCGCCTACACGCTCAAATTCCTTTTCCTGTAATGCCCGGAGAAGCTTGGCCTGAACATCGAGGTCAATGGACCCGATTTCATCCAGGAAGATGGTTCCACGGTGGGCAAGTTCGAATTTTCCGATCTTCTGGCGCAAGGCTCCCGTAAAGGATCCTTTCTCATGACCGAATAATTCGCTTTCGATCAGATTGGACGGCATGGCGGCGCAGTTTACTTTGACAAAGGAGTTGCGGGCACGCGCGCTGGCATAATGAATGGCATTGGCGACCAGTTCCTTTCCCGTCCCGCTTTCGCCTCTGATCAGTACAGTAGCATTGCTGCGGGAAACCTGCGAGATCATCTGAAAGACTTCCCTGATCTTATTTGAATTCCCGACGATGTTTGTTATCCGGTATTTCCTGGCAAGCTCTTCTCGCAGCTTCTGATTTTCCTGCCGAAGCTGCTCTTTCTCCAAATAAACGGTTTCCAGATTGATAACCTGATGAGCAATCATGGTCGCAACGATAGAAAGCAGCCTTTCGCCCTCTTCCAGATCATAGGATTCATCATAGAGCCGGTCCACACTGAGCGCACCGACCACCTGATTCCCTTTCTTAATAGGAACGCAGAGGAATGAAAGTTCCTGATCGGGGGCAGTCCGCCGAATCGCTGTCCGGTTCAGGAACAGCGGCTCTTTACTGATCTGAGGGATAATAAAAGATTTCCCGGTTTGAATAACCCGCCCGGTGATTCCTTCGCCTACTTTGTATTTTCCCCGTTCGATAGCTCCCTTGGAAAGGCCATGCGCAACTTCGATGCTGATTTCATCCCAAAGCGGATTGAGGATGGTTATGGTTCCGCGGATCATGCCAATGGAGTTGGAAAGGATATCCAGAACCTTGTAAAGCGTGTCCTTCAGGTCCAGACTTTCATTCAGCGCACTGGCGATCTCATATAAAAGTTTAAGTTCCTCAAGATTTTTCATTTTAAACTACATCGCTGGGTCTTGGGTTTTATTCGAGACAATTTTTTGAAAACCCACCTTCCGGTTTGATCGGATAATTACCGTCAAAACAGGCCAAGCAGAAATGATCTTTGGGAATACCGGTTGCATCCAGCATTCCTTCCATACTCAGATAACACAAGCTGTCGACGCCGATATACTTTTTGATATCTTCTATCGAATTCTGGCAGGCGATCAGTTCTCCTTTGGTCGAAAAATCAATGCCGTAATAACATGGATATCGATGAGGCGGACAGCTGACAGCCATGTGCACTTCTTCAGCGCCTGACTGCCGCAGGGTTTTGATACGCATCCTGCTGGTCGTCCCCCGTATAATGGAATCTTCGATAATCACAACTCGTTTTCCGCTTAAAAGATCTCTGACCGGGTTCAATTTTACTTTAACGCCGAAATCCCGCATGGATTGTGTCGGCTCTATGAAGGTCCTCCCTACATAATGATTCCGAATGACTCCCATTTCCATTGGAATTCCCGAATGCTGACAATACCCGATGGCGGCATAATTACCCGAGTCGGGAAACGGCATGGCAAAATCCACATGGAGAGGATATTCCTTTGCCAGGTTTTGTCCCAGTTTTTTTCTTACCGCATAGACATTCTGGCCAAAGATATTGCTGTCCGGTCTTGCAAAGTAAATGAATTCGAAGATACAGAAAGTTTTCCTGCGTTCCGAAAAGGGCTTGATTGAGTTCAGGCCATTCTCATCGATGATCAGGATTTCTCCGGGTTCGACATCGCGAACGTATTTGGCATCGATCAAATCGAGCGCGCACGTCTCCGATGCAATGACGTAGGCATCATTGAGTTGCCCCAGACACAGCGGTCGCCAGCCGTTCGGATCGCGGAAGGCGATCAATTTGTCCTCTGTCATGAGGATACAGGAATACGCACCCTGAATCGCGGTAACGGTATCTATCAGTGCCTGTTCAAATCCCTTATGGATATTCCTAGCCATGAGATGAACGATGATCTCGCTATCCATTGTTGTTTGAAAAATGGATCCGCGATTTTCCAGTTCCGTCCGCAATACCCGGGAATTGGTGAGATTGCCGTTATGCGCAATGGCAAGGGTTTTGCCCCCGTGATTGACGATAAAGGGTTGAACGTTTTTTAAAGCGGAAGAGCCGGTCGTTGAATAGCGGACATGCCCGGAAGCAATATGCCCGTGAAGACCGGCCAGAATATTTTGATTAAAAATTTCTGTAACCAGGCCCATGTGACGATGTTCATAGACTGTTTTACCGGTGGAAGCCACGATTCCGGCGCTTTCCTGCCCCCGATGCTGAAGAGCGTAAAGTCCGAAGTAAGTGAGCTTCGCAGCATCTTCATGTCCGTATATGCCAAAGACACCACACGATTCTTTTGGCCCATCATCTTCAAAACATTTTTTATTATCCATGCACATGTTCATTCCCATTTGCCGTCACTCGACTCATCTTTGATCGGCAACCTTTTCCTTCAGATAGCGTTTGTCCATTGTCAATTTCAATTCCCGTGTTCCCTCATTATACTCCTGAATGGACCTCACTTCCAGACCCCCCCGGGAAAGGGACTCGATCCCCGACACCATCGCCCAGGCACCCGATAAAGTTGTGGAATACGGAACCCCGTAGCGTAACACCGTACGCCTGATCTCGCAGGAAGCTCCGGAATTGCTCGAAGCCGTATTGATGACCAGACGAATGACACTATTCTTAATATGATCCAAAATATGGGGCCGGCCTTCCGCTATCTTTTTTACTACCTGGTTCGGTATCCCGCTTTCGGTCAGATAGACCGAGGTTCCCCCGGTTGCCAAAATGAGAAAGCCCATTCGGGACAGCTTTTCCACAATAGGCACAACCTTTTCTTTATCGGCGTCGCGGACACTGACCAGGACGGCACCTGCGGTCGGCAGTTTCTGATTCGCTGCCAATTGTGATTTGGCAAAGGCTCTGCCGAAATCGCTGTCAATCCCCATGACCTCTCCTGTAGATTTCATTTCCGGGCCCAGCAGAATATCGACATTCGGAAAACGATCGAATGGGAAAACGGCCTCTTTGACGGAAACATGGGCCGGAACGGCTTCCTTTGTAAAGCCGAGCTCCTTCAACGTACAACCGAGCATGATCTTAGTGGCGAGTTTGGCAAGGGGTACGCCGGTAGCCTTGCTGACGAAGGGAATCGTCCGCGATGCCCGCGGATTCACCTCCAGGATATAAATCTCATTTTCTTTAACTGCAAACTGAATATTTAAAAGACCAATCACATTGAGCTCTGAAGCAAGCGCCTTCGTCTGGTCTTTAATCCGGGAGATCAGATCCGATGATAACGTATGCGGCGGAAGGACACAGGCGCTATCGCCGGAATGAATCCCGGCCTCCTCGATATGTTCCATGATTCCGGCGACGATGGTTGTCTCGCCGTCCGAAATGCCGTCCACATCGATTTCGATTGCGTCCTCCAGGAATTTATCGATCAGAATCGGATGGTCGGGGGAAGCCGCTTTCGCAATACGCGTAAATTCTTCCAGCGATGGCTGGTCGTATGCAATCTGCATTGCCCGCCCGCCAAGGACGTACGAAGGCCGAACCATTACGGGATAGCCGATTTCGGAGGCAACCGCAATCGCCTCTCCGACATTCATCGCCGTTCCGTTTTCCGGCTGTTTCAGACCGAGTTTTTTTAGAACGGACCTGAAAAGTTCACGATCTTCCGCAACCGCAATGCTGTGGGGAGACGTGCCCAGAATACGCGCCCCCGCCTTGGCGAGAGACTCCGTTAAGTTGAGCGGCGTCTGGCCGCCGAACTGGACGATTACTCCCAGCGGATCTTCGGTTTCTATTATATTGAGTACATCCTCTTTGGTCAGAGGCTCGAAATACAGTTTGTCGGATGTATCGTAATCGGTACTGACCGTTTCCGGATTGCTGTTTACCATGATACTTTCGACACCCTCTTCGCGAAGAGCGAAAGAGGCCTGAACGCAGCAGTAATCGAATTCGATTCCCTGGCCGATTCTGTTTGGACCACCTCCCAGAATGATCACTTTCTTTCTGTCGGAAACGCGCACCTCATTTTCATTTTCGTATGTCGAATAATAATACGGCGTGCGTGCTTCAAATTCTGCAGCACAGGTATCGACCAGCTTATAGACCGGCTCAATCCCGTTGCGCTTGCGCTCGGACCTGATCCGATCGTCATCGGTCTTGAGGAGATGCGCAAGCTGCATATCGGAGAAACCCATTATCTTGGCTTCCCGCAAAAGTTCGGGGGATGGATTCCCGACCGCAGCAGATGCGATCCGATCTTCCATTTCTATTATCCGCTCGATCTGGTAGAGGAACCAGGGATCGATTCCGGTCAGCTGATTGATCGTCTTCACATCCATGCCCGCTCTCATGGCAAAGCGAATATAAAATATGCGCTGCGAATTCGGTACAACAAGTTTTTGTTTAATTTCATCCAGAGAAGGTTGCTTTCCCGCTTTTTCGAAAATTCCGCGCCCGTCCGCCCCCATACCGAACCGGCCGATTTCGAGAGAACGCATTCCTTTCTGCAGGGCTTCCTTGAATGTCCGCCCGATAGCCATGGTCTCTCCGACTGACTTCATCGAGACGGTAAGGTAATCCTCCGTCGTGGGGAATTTTTCAAAAGTCCATCTGGGAATTTTAACAACGCAGTAATCGATCGTCGGTTCAAAGGACGCCACCGTCTCTTTGGTGATATCGTTTGGAAGCTCATCCAGCGTATAGCCGACAGCCAGCTTGGCAGCTATCTTGGCGATCGGGAAACCGGTCGCTTTCGAAGCCAGTGCCGAACTGCGCGACACACGCGGGTTCATTTCGACAATAACCATGTCTCCGTTCTCAGGATTGATTGCAAACTGGACGTTCGAACCGCCCGTGTCCACGCCGATCTCGCGGATGATAGCGATCGCGGCATCACGCATGAGCTGGTATTCCTTATCCGTCAGTGTTTGCGCAGGAGCTACGGTTATGCTGTCACCGGTATGAATTCCCATCGGATCAAGATTTTCGATGGAACAGATGATCACGACATTGTCTTTTCCGTCGCGCATCACTTCCAATTCGAATTCCTTCCAACCCAGAACAGACTCCTCCAGCATGATTTCATGGATCAAACTCGCGTCCAGACCCCACGCAGCCAGCACTTCAAGATCTTCACGGTTATAGGCAACACCGCCCCCCGTGCCACCGAGCGTAAAGCTGGGGCGGACAATGATGGGGTATCCGATTTCTTCCGCAACCTTTCGGGCGCTGTCCATATCGCGCACGATCCCGCTTTCAGGGACCCGCAGTCCGATTTTTCGCATCGCCTGCCGGAAGAGATCACGGTCTTCGGCTTTTTTAATAACCGGGATGGAGGCGCCAATCAATTCGACGTTGAATTTCTCCAGGACTCCCATCTCCGCAACCTGCACCGCCGTATTGAGACCGGTTTGGCCTCCGAGCGTAGGCAACAGGGCGTCCGGCCTTTCCTTTTCGATGATTTTGGCGACAAACTCCGGAGTAATCGGTTCGATGTACGTGTGATCGGCCGTTTCAGGATCGGTCATAATCGTGGCCGGGTTGCTGTTTACCAGAACAACCT
>DHHG01000187.1:17397-19662 GCA_002403175.1 Syntrophaceae bacterium UBA4778
CTTGCATCAGCCCGGCTTCTCTTCTTTCTTCCTCCTCATATTCTCGATAAATTGAGAGAAGAGGTATTCCGCATCATGCGGTCCCGGCGATGCTTCGGGATGATACTGAACCGAAAAAAGAGGAAGGTGCTTATGGCGCATCCCTTCCAACGTCTTATCGTTCAGATTTATATGCGTGATTTCGATATCGTGATTCTGAATGGAATCGATATCCAAACAGAATCCGTGATTCTGTGATGTAATTTCTACTTTTCCAGTATCGAGATTTTTGACCGGATGGTTCGCACCCCGATGTCCGAATTTCAATTTATAGGTCTTACCGCCGAGAGCAAGCCCTAACAGCTGCTGGCCGAGACAGATTCCGAAGATCGGATAATCCTCCAGCAATTCTCGTATCGTCCTGACTGCATAGGTGATGGGCTCCGGATCGCCAGGGCCATTGGAAAGCAGAATCCCATCCGGGTTCAGCTTTCGAATCTCCTCAGCCGAAGTCGCCGCCGGCACAACCGTCACCCTACAACCGGTGTGGGCGATACAGTTCAGAATATTATGTTTGACGCCAAAATCGAAGGCAACAACATGAAACTTTTTTTCCTTTTCGACTGTTTTCCATTGATAAGAGGCCGAGCAGGTAACCTCCTGGACCAGATCGCGCCCTACCAGGCCTGGCGAGGCCTTTGCCTTGGCCGTCAGGGATGCCGGATCGAGATCTTCGGTCGAGATGATCCCTTTCATGGCGCCTGCCAGGCGAATATGCCGTGTTAGCGCCCGCGTATCAATTCCTTCGATACCGATGACACCTTCCTCTTCCAGATATTCCGCCAGGGCTTTCTGTGAGCGCCAGTTGCTCGGAACCGGCTCGCACTCTCTGACTATCAGCGCTTCGGCTTGAATCTTACGGGATTCGGTGTCCTCTGTATTAATGCCGTAGTTACCGATCAGGGGATAGGTCATTGTCACGATCTGCCCACGATAGGATGGATCGGTCAGAATTTCCTGATATCCGGTCATACTCGTATTGAAAACCACTTCGCCAAGCACCTCTCCTTTTCCGGCAAAGGTGCGCCCGGTGAAAACGGTTCCATCTTCCAATGCTAGAATAGCTTTCATTCGCTGTCCCTACGGGAGAAAGGGTCCAAGGGTTCGAGGGAAAAACCACCCCCCAAGTCTCAAATCCTTTCTTTCAAATCCCTTGCGTTTTAGTATCTCAAATATATTCTCATCAAAGAGTGAGAGCCGTTTCATGGGCATCTTGAACCCTTGAACCCTCGACCCCTTGAACCCTTACCAATTCATTCGGACCTTAACACCTCGCTTATCCAACTCTTCTTTAATCTGCCGAACAGTATACGTACCATAATGCGTAATAGAAGCGACCAGGGCTGCATCGGCTTTCCCTTCGGTCAGCACATCGTAAATATGATCGATATTTCCCGCTCCTCCGGAGGCGATCACCGGGATCTCTACGCTTTCTGAAATCATCCGGGTCAGGTTCAGTTCATAGCCGTTCTGGGTTCCATCGGCATCAATCGAGTTCAGACATATCTCACCTGCTCCGAGACTTTGAGCCTCTTTCGCCCACCATAGGGCATCAATCCTCATATAGGTCCTGCCTCCATCGATCACGATCTCGTAACCGGACGGAATTTTGGCGGACGGTTCCACCCGCTTCACATCCATTCCAAGGACAATGCACTGGCTGCCGAATGCCACGGCACCTTCGGAGATGATCTTAGGATTTTTGACTGCCGCACTGTTGACGCTGACTTTTTCAGCTCCTGCCAGAAGAACCCGCCGCATATCCTCCAAATTCCTGAGACCGCCGCCGACGGAAAATGGAATAAAAATTTCTTCGGCTACATGATTAACAACCTCGATCATGATATCGCGTTTATCGCTGGAAGCCGTGATATCGTAAAAGACGATCTCGTCCGCGCCCTCTTCGTAATAGAATCTGGCCATGTCCACGGGATCGCCGATATCTATATTCCCCTTGAATTTTATCCCCTTGGTCGTTTTTCCGTTCCTGACATCAAGGCAGGGAATGATGCGCTTACTCAGCATGTCCGTCCCACTCGCAGAAATTTCCCAGAATCTTTAATCCGGCACGTCCGCTCTTTTCCGGATGAAATTGCACAGCGACAAGATTGCGAAAACCGATAATGGAGGGAAAACGAATCCCGTACTCGGTTTCACCTATGATTTGATCATCTCTTTCCGGGGAGGGATAATAGGAGTGCACAAAATAAAACTCATCTTCTTTCC
>DHHG01000142.1 GCA_002403175.1 Syntrophaceae bacterium UBA4778
TCAAACCGGGGCACTCCCAGCGTATGTTCTGAAGCTTGACGAAGACGTTTTGCAATTGGCCCGGAGTAGAATTAAATTGAGCTAGACGAAATTCAACGCCCAGATCACGAGGAACTGCATCAAATGGCTACTTTTTCCTAACGCGGGAGGTGCAGTCAAAGCAGTGGATGAGTCTCAGCTTATGGCAGTTTATAGTTCCGTTTTTAAGGAGGTTTTGTGGATGAAAGTTTTATGTGTGGATCATATTGGTATAGCTGTGAAGAGTATAGACGAGAGTCTTAAGTTTTTTACTGGTATATTAGGGTTGGAATTGGTTGGAACTGAAGAAGTTATCGAGCAAAAGGTCCGAACGGCTTTTTTCCCTGTGGGAGAATCTGAGATTGAAATATTAGAGCCAACTGCTCCAGATAGTCCTATTGCGAGGTATATCGATAAAAATGGTGAAGGAATACAGCACATAGCTCTAAGAGTTGATGACATCGAAGCAGCTCTGGAAAAATTGAAAAGTATGGGTGCTAGATTGATTGATGAAACACCCCGATATGGTGCGGGCGGTGCAAAGATTGCGTTTATACATCCTAAAGCCACTAAAGGGGTTCTATTAGAGTTATGTCAGAGAGACTAAATGACTTATAAGACAGCCTGGACTGCCCCTGGGGTTAGACAGTTGGTTAGGGCAGTCGGATGGGGGTTCTGGGGTTTTATCCCAGATTTTCCATTAGCATTTTTTGGTCATTTTAGATAGCCGTCAGCGATTCTGGTTGCATGAACAGCCTGAGCATGTTCTAATGGTTTCCATTAGAAATACATTTGCGATTACGGCATGTTATGGGGGACAATATGGCACGATCGCTTCAAGGGAACGGCTTTACGGTTGGGTTTTCGGATCGGGCACTAGAGCGGGGGATTGAGATTGCGGAAACTGATTATCAGTCGGCCAGTTGGGAAAAGTCACGTCGTATCATCGTCATAAGGCAGTCCGCCTCAGATCGGGAGTCCCCCGGCAAAGAGTCTTAAGTCTGTTTCCTGATGACCCGGCGGCTCAACGCTGGCGATACAGCGCATTGGTAACGGACCTTGCATTTCCTGCAGTTGAAGTCTGGCGCGCCTACAGGGGGAGAGCGGATGCGGAAAACCGGATCAAAGAGTTGAAGGCCGATTTTGGTCTGGATGCCTTCAGCATGCGGAAATTCTGGGCGACTGAGGCGGCTTTGGCAGTTGCCATGCTGGCGTATAATCTGATGAGTCTGTTTCGTTAGGCAGTGATGAGGACCCGTGTTCAGCACACCCTTTCCACCTTGCATGGGATGGTGCTGGCCGTCGGCGGTGCATGGAAGGGCGGCACCGGTAATCATCATTTGCTATTGTCTGTCCCGCGAAAGAAGCGGGCGTGGTTCAGTGGCCTGTGGGCTAACGCTTCAGACCTACCAGGTGGGTAACGTGAGCAGATTCATGTTCTAATGGAAAATCTAGGATAAAAGGAGAAAAAGTTAAATGACAACTCGGGAGAAGATAGAGTTATTTAAGGAAAAATCAAAAGAGATTGAAGCCGGTGGAGGAGAAAAAGCTATTGAAAAATTACACGCAACGGGAAGATTGACTGCCCGCGAAAGGCTTGCTCTCCTTTTTGATGAGGGTACTCTTGTAGAGTTCTATAAATTCGTTGAGCACAGATGCTCGAATTTTGGTATGGCAAACAAGAAAATTCCCTGTGACGGAGTTATAACGAGTTATGGCAACGTCAACGAGAGGAAGGTTTTTGCTTATGCGCAGGATTTTAGTGTTGTCGGTGGATCGTTAGGCGAAATGCATGCCACTAAGATAGTAAAATGTCTCGAGAAAGCCATGTATGCTGGTTGTCCTGTGATCGGCCTAAATGATTCAGGCGGTGCAAGGATTCAGGAGGGAGTAGATTCTCTTGCCGGATACGGGAGAATATTTTACAAAAACACGATGGCTTCAGGTATAATACCTCAAATATGCGCAATTATGGGTCCATCAGCTGGTGGTGCTGTCTATTCACCCGCGCTAATGGATTTTGTATATATGGTTAAGCAAGATTATGCACAAATGTTTATCACTGGTCCTGCTGTAGTTAAGGCTACAACCGGTGAAGAAGTTTCTGCGATTGAGCTTGGGGGCGCAATGACCCACAGTCAAAAGAGTGGTGTTTCCCACTTTGTGGCAGATACTGACGAGGACTGCATTAATCAAATCAAAATATTGTTGAGTTATCTGCCGGCAAATCACAATGAAAAACCGCCCGTTGTCGAATGCGATGACCCCGTGGATCGAGTGGAGGAAAAACTAAACACAATAGTTCCTGACAGCAGTAGTCGATCTTATGATATGAAAGCTCTCATAAGAATGGTGGTGGATAATGGTGAGATATATGAGAGTCAGAAGTACTTTGCCCAGAATATAATTACCTGTTTTGCGCGAATGAGAGGTTCTACTGTTGGAATAATAGCAAATCAACCACGATACTTAGCTGGTTGTTTGGATATTGATGCATCTGATAAGGCGGCACGCTTTATTCGCTTCTGCGATTGTTTCAACATCCCCATCCTTACTTTTGTGGATGTGCCTGGGTATTTACCAGGGACCAGACAGGAATTTGGTGGAATAATTAGACATGGGGCCAAAATGTTGTATGTGTATCCCGAAGCGACGGTACCAAAAATAACTATCGTGGTCCGCAAGGCCTATGGTGGTTCTTATCTTGGCATGTGTTCTGGTGAATCCGGTGCTGACATGGTTATCGCTTGGCCAACGGCCGAGATTGCAGTGATGGGAGCTGACGGTGCAGCGGATATCATATTTCGGAATGAGACTGAAGAGGCCAGGCGACAGAAAAAAGATGAGTATATTGTACAATTTGCCACTCCATATCAGGCAGCAAGACATGCCATGGTTGAACAAATTGTTGAGCCGAAAGAGACAAGGCCTGCTGTAATAAAGGCACTCGATTTATTGAAAGATAAGAAGGAAGAACGCCCTTATAAAAAACACGGTAATATACCTTTATAGGATAAGGGCGCTATTCAGATAAATGTGAGTTGTAAAAGTTAACCTCTTTCCGTGCAGTCAGTTTATCTCCGGTGATGAGGAGGAGGGGTGGCTTACTTTGAAAAAATCGTTGACGGAGCGTAACGTTTGTAATCTTACGTCCATCATTTTCCGACTGTTTGCGGAAAAACTAACGTAACTATTTATAAGTGGGAGGAATTATATCATGTCAGAACATCCTGGGATAAGCAAATGGAAGGAACGTGCAGCAAAAGAGTTGAGAGGAAAACCCCTCGAATCACTAATCTGGAAGACCCCCGAAGGGATTTCGGTTAAGCCTTTGTATGCTGCTGAAGATCTCAAGGAATTGGAGCATAATGTTAATACACTTCCCGGATTTCCGCCATTTGTTCGGGGTCCTATGGCCACTATGTATGCCGGAAGACCATGGACCATTCGCCAGTATGCAGGTTTTTCCACGGCAAAGGAAACTAACGCGTTTTACAAGCGATGTCTTGCAGCTGGACAGACTGGGCTTTCTGTAGCCTTTGACCTTCCAACTCACAGGGGATATGATTCGGACCATCCAAGGGTCATCGGTGATGTGGGTAAAGCCGGTGTTGCAATAGATACAGTGGAAGACTTGAAGATCCTTTTTGACCAGATTCCGCTCGATAAGATATCGGTTTCCATGACTATGAACGGTGCAGTGCTGCCAATACTTGCAGGCTACATTGTAGCCGCAGAAGAGCAAGGTGTATCCCAGGAGAAACTATCTGGCACGATTCAGAACGATATCCTAAAGGAATATCTTACTCGTAATACCTATATTTATCCGCCTGAACCTTCCATGCGAATCGTATCTGATATAATTGCCTACTGTTCGAGAAATATGCCGAAATATAACACTGTTAGTATAAGCGGTTACCACATGATGGAAGCGGGAGCCGATTCTGTTCTCCAGGTGGCATTTACGATAGCTGATGGACTAGAATACGTAAGAGCGGCTCTTGGAACTGGCCTTCATATAGATAGCTTTGCGCCGCGGCTTTCCTTTTTTTTCGGGATTGGTATGGACTTTTTCATGAATACTGCCATGTTAAGAGCTGCGCGTTTTCTGTGGTGTGAGTTGATGAGCCGGTTCAACCCGAAGGATGTCAGATCAACTATGTTAAGGACTCACTGTCAAACCTCCGGCTGGAGTCTGACGGTGCAGGATCCCTATAACAATATTATAAGAACAACTCTTGAATGTATGGCAGCTGCTATGGGTGGAACGCAGTCCCTGCATACTAATTCGTTTGACGAGGCTATTGGACTTCCTACGGATTTTTCTGCGAGGATCGCAAGAAATACGCAGCTGATAGTCCAAGAGGAATCTCAGATATGTCATGTTGTTGATCCCTTAGGCGGTTCTTATTATGTCGAGTCTTTAACAAGTGAAATTATACGCGAGGCAAGAAAGATTATTGAGGAGGTTGAGAAACTCGGAGGTATGGCCAAAGCCATTCAAACAGGGATGCCAAAGATGCGTATTGAAGAGCAAGCCGCCAGAAAGCAGGCTCGAATCGATAGAGGTCTGGATGTTATTGTTGGTGTTAACAAATATAAAATCGAGGAAGAGATAGAAGTGGATGTTCTTGAAGTTCCTGGGTCCGTTCGTGATGAACAAATTGAGCGCTTGAAAGAAATAAAAGCGAAACGGAATAATAATGAGGTTCAGAGGACACTCAAAATCATAACAGAGACTGCCGAATCAGGAGGGAATTTACTTGAAGCATGCATTCCCGCTGTTAGAGCGAGGGCGACTGTCGGAGAGATTTCCTATGCCGTTGAAAAGGTCTTTGGCCGGTATACGGCAATTACTCAGTGCGTATCGGGTGTATATGCTGTTGAGCACGGTGACAGCGAGATATTAGCTGCTCTCAGGAAAAGAATAGATGAATTCGAAAAGAAGGAAGGGAGGAGGCCGAGAATACTTCTAGTAAAGTTGGGGCAGGATGGTCATGACCGCGGTATCAAGGTTATAGCGACGGCTTTTGCAGACTTTGGGTTTGATGTTGACATCGGTCCTATGTTTCAAACTCCCGAAGAAGCCGTTAAGATGGCAGTGGAAAATGATGTTCACATTATCGGTGTTTCGAGTTTGACTGCTGGACACAAAGTCTTAGTTCCTAAGCTCATTAAAGAACTTAAGGAGCAGGGTAGTGGAGACATCTTAACTGTTGTTGGCGGTGTTATTCCACCCAACGATTATGACTTTCTCTATGAGATAGGAGTGAGATGCGTATTTGGTCCCGGGACTTCCGTCATACAGGCTGCTAATAGGATATTGAATGAGTTAGAAAAAGAGAAAAAAGAAGGGTAACACTTTAGCTCTTTGAAAACAGAATCAGTAATTTCCGGTTAGGAAATTGCATATAATCTCAAATCGGGAGTGATCAAGCCGGATATCTACGACCCCACCCTGAACCGGGCCTATGCCGAGATGGAGAGGCATTACGGGTTTGTCGCCGATGGAAATGACAACCCAAATTTGACCATCTGTGATAACCTAATTTTGACCACCCCTGAGCATGGTTAAGAATCTGAGATGATGAGGGTAAATCATCTCACCATGTGCCGGTACTATTGGTTAGCCTTATGCGTATCGGCGCCTGAGCTATTTGGCCTTTGTCTGGTCATGGCCGATATCTGCTTTCGATCCATTGTAGATCACGGGCCGTCCTATATCGTCGCACAGCGTTGGGTGATAACTCGATGTCGATCGGTTCCCGTCGGCCATGCTGTGGATTGGGCGCGGTTATCTTCATGAGTTATTGCTCCGTTTCCCTTTTTCTTTGAGGCTTTGTTTGAGCCGATAGCTTTCCCATGAGCAGTTGATGATGTACGCCTTATGGGT